>NZ_JBWLUY010000090.1:0-680 GCF_057784295.1 Mesorhizobium sp. CNPSo 4688 | reverse complement strand
ACCGGTGGCCAGGTCATCTCGGAAGACCTCGGCATCAAGCTCGAGAACGTCGGCCTCAACATGCTCGGCCGCGCCAAGAAGGTGTCGATCTCCAAGGAGAACACCACCATCGTCGACGGCGCCGGCAAGAAGGCCGAGATCCAGGGCCGTGTCGCCCAGATCAAGCAGCAGATCGAAGAGACCACCTCGGACTACGACAAGGAGAAGCTGCAGGAACGTCTCGCGAAGCTCGCCGGCGGCGTTGCGGTGATCCGCGTCGGCGGTGCGACGGAAGTCGAAGTCAAGGAAAAGAAGGACCGCGTCGATGACGCCCTCAACGCGACCCGCGCGGCCGTCGAAGAAGGCATCGTTGCAGGCGGCGGTGTCGCCCTGCTGCGCGCTTCGGCCAACATCAAGGCCACCGGCGCCAATGCCGACCAGGCCGCTGGCATCAACATCGTGCGTCGGGCACTGCAGGCTCCGGCCCGCCAGATCGCGGCCAACGCCGGTGCGGAAGCATCGATCGTTGCCGGCAAGATCCTTGAGAACAAGGGCGCGACCTTCGGTTACAACGCCCAGACCGGCGAGTATGGCGACATGATCGCCATGGGCATCGTCGACCCGGTCAAGGTCGTGCGCACCGCTCTCCAGGACGCGGCCTCGGTCGCCGGCCTGCTCGTCACCACCGAAGCCATGATCGC
>NZ_JBWLUY010000089.1:0-687 GCF_057784295.1 Mesorhizobium sp. CNPSo 4688 | reverse complement strand
AACATTCTTGGTGCCTTGTGCCTGGAGGAAGGTCCAAGGGAGCTTCAGGAAAGCACGGCCTCTTTTGAGTGTACAGAATATTTCAGCATTTCGCAGATAGGCACCGTCGATTGCTGCGATAGTTCCGACCTATTTGTCTTCCTCGGTTAGCATGAGATAGAGCTAGGGACGGTATGGTGCCCCATCCAACGGCGTCGAAGGTGCCAAAGAAAAGAACGAATTGACCCAGTGGGAAGCAATAATGATCGGCGATTGATCTGCGCTAAGTTCTCATCGCAGCAACGGCACTGCATGCGCGACTACACTAAAAAGTCGGCCGTGTGCGGAGTTCCCTATGAAGTGACCGCAGTCACGAATGCCAGCCGCACCAGCCGCAAACGATAAAGAATTTGCCAGGCTTACTGCAGGGTCACAACAGGTTAGAGCTAACTAGACGCCTCCATCACAGCAACGGTCTATTCTGAGTCCGCGCTGGCACGTCCTTACAAGGCCCAAGGGAGACTTAAGCATGAAAGCAACGAGACGGTTTTTCGAGGAACCCCTAATTCAGGCAGATCCCGAACTTGCACGATTAATCTCAGCAGACGAGTCTAGGCAGCGAAGCCAGGTAGAATTGATCGCCCCGAAGAATTACATGAGTAACGCGGTCCGCCAAGCGATGGCATCGATGGTGGTATTCACCACCGT
>NZ_JBWLUY010000088.1:0-744 GCF_057784295.1 Mesorhizobium sp. CNPSo 4688 | reverse complement strand
GATGTCGTCGGCGGACCCCATCCATCAACTGGGTGCATTGCCATCGCAGGCGCAGGACATCGTCCAGGCCGGACGGCAAGAACCTGCCCGGTTCGCCTCAACCGGGTGGCCGCAGATGCCGCTCAACTTTGATTGGAGTATGTGGCCGAACCCGGAAGCAGCGCCAGCGCCCGCTGCCAGCGCCCGCCCAGACACCTACCGGGATTTTCCATTGGTTGATCTGACTGCGGCCACGCCGTCTGAGTCACGCGACGATGATAATTCCGTGCCGGTGTTTGCAAGCATGTCCTCCGATGCTCAGATCGGGGCTTTGGGTCCGACAGCCCCGTCTCACGGCCGCGGGCTGGTGCTCCAGGACATGGAATGGCTGGGCGACGAGCATGTCCTGAGGGATTACCAGCTCCTGACGCAAGAGTTGCAGGGGAACAATCCGGGTCTGGCCGCCCGGACGCGGTTCGTGGATCCCCTCATAACCCTTGGCAGCCTGCGCTTGGGCACCGAGAGCGACATGCTAGGCGCATTCCAGCGCATCGTTCATGATCACAATGGCGACGACACGGCCGACTTCCTGTTCCTGCCACTGAACGATGCCAGTGCCAATCGCCGCGGCAGCCATTGGTCGCTGCTGTTCGTTGATCGCCGCGAGCGGGAACGGCCGGTTGCCTATCACTACGACTCGAACGGGAGATACAACGAGGCGCCCGCAGGACAACTCGCAGCAAGGCTGGGCGCGCGCTTGGAGTC
>NZ_JBWLUY010000087.1:0-757 GCF_057784295.1 Mesorhizobium sp. CNPSo 4688 | reverse complement strand
CTCGGACGTCGAAAGGCGTCAACGCGGATCGAAATTTGGCGCGCCTAAAGCGTAGATGCGTTGGGCCGTTGCTCCCATAATGGCATGCCGATCCGTTTCCGAAAGGCCGGCAACCAAGGCCTCAATTCCACGCCAGGCATCGGACGCGCTCGCGCAGAGCAATATGACTGGCCAGTTACTACCGGCCATAACGCGGTTCGGCGTGAACCGATGGATGACGTGCTCGGCATATTTTCGCAACGCTTCTGTAGACCAAGACCAGCGCACGGCTACTGCGAGGCCGACTGAGAGCTTCACTGACATGTTGGGTAAGTACGATGCCCGCGTTATCTGGGTGGCCCACGGGTCCCAGCCGTCGCTGGAAACGGGCGGGTTTCCCATATGGTTGAGGACCACCTTCAGATTGGGCACCCGCCGAGCTGCCTCCACCACCGACCCGAACTGCGCTTCAGTGATCGGTATTGCCTCAAAGACCACCCGCAGCGGCGAGCAGCCCCAGCGATTCCAGAACCTGCGGCCGCAGAATCCATTCGGGATCAGGCTCATACGAAATTAGATGGCGGATGCCGACCAACTTGCCACGGACGGCAAGTCGATCCAGCGCCTTCGCGCATTGTTTGGGATCGGCGAGTGGCACCCAGCCTACGACGCCAACGATGAAGTCGACATTATTGCCGATGTCGAGATAGTCTTCGGTCTCGTCGATATCGTTGTGCAACTGGACGAGGATGGTCTTGTCTATGCCGCACTCAACCAG
>NZ_JBWLUY010000086.1:0-823 GCF_057784295.1 Mesorhizobium sp. CNPSo 4688 | reverse complement strand
GGAAAAGGGCGACGGCTTCACCCTCGGTATCAAAGGAGTGCTGTATCGTGCGGCCGGTGGTTCCAATCCGGCCCCAACGCCGGACCAGGCAGGTCTGGCCGAACAGGGTCTCCTCGATCGACAGTGCATAGAAGCGCGCCATGTTCCGACGCGCGTCGCGACGTTCGATACAGAGGCGATAGAGCTGCGCGATCATTGCGCACAGAATCGCGCAGCCGGGCGCGCGCGTCCAATGAATGGTTTGAATCAGCAGACGCGGATCGATTCACTCTGGTGATGGGTGGAACCGAACGTCAGTCGTTCGACTCATGACCCTTTCCGCAGAGATGCAGCCAATCCCTTGTCGGGGCCGGGTCGTGCGCGGTCGGTCGTAACGATCGACGCTGATCACCACGTCCGGCTACTTCGGCTGCCGGGCAAGGAATTCCGTTATCAGACCCTGAACCACCTCCTGCATGGTTGTCCTATTGCGCGCGCAATGGACCTGCAGCTCGATCATCTGCGAGACCGGAATGCGCGTGTGCACCCGGGCTGTCTCGCCGGCTGCCTTTGGCTTTTCGAGCTTCGCATTCGCCGTTCTGGCAGACTGGGTTCTCGTCTGCTGCTCCAGGTTGTCCGTTTCGCTGATGCTGGATTCCACTATGGCAGCCATGTTGCGCGAGAACGGATCATCCGAACGGGCACGCGGTTTCAAGGCAGGCAGCGGCAGCTGGTTTGCGGTCCGATCGCTTTTCTCGTTCATTGCGAGGTGGCTCCGTTCAGTTTGCGGATGATCTCGGCGGTCAGGGCATTCGTCTGGTCGCGAGCGTCCTGCACCGCCTTG
>NZ_JBWLUY010000085.1:0-896 GCF_057784295.1 Mesorhizobium sp. CNPSo 4688 | reverse complement strand
CCCGTGGCTCCAGTTGCCCCGGTGTCGCCAGTTGCACCAGTCGCGCCGGTATCGCCGGTCGCACCTGTGGCACCGGTGTCACCAGTAGCGCCCGTTGCGCCGGTATCGCCCGTCGCACCCGTGGCTCCGGTATCGCCGGTCGCACCCGTTGCGCCGGTATCACCAGTCGCGCCGGTATCGCCAGTAGCGCCCGTTGCTCCGGTATCGCCGGTCGCACCCGTCGCACCGGTATCACCAGTTGCTCCGGTGTCGCCAGTTGCACCAGTCGCGCCGGTATCGCCGGTCGCACCTGTGGCACCGGTATCACCAGTAGCGCCCGTTGCTCCGGTATCGCCAGTAGCGCCCGTTGCTCCGGTGTCGCCAGTAGCGCCCGTGGCTCCGGTATCACCAGTTGCTCCGGTGGCCCCGGTATCACCCGTGGCTCCAGTTGCCCCGGTGTCGCCAGTTGCACCAGTCGCGCCGGTATCGCCGGTCGCACCTGTGGCACCGGTATCGCCGGTCGCACCCGTGGCTCCGGTATCGCCGGTCGCACCCGTGGCTCCGGTATCGCCGGTAGCGCCCGTTGCTCCGGTATCGCCAGTAGCGCCCGTTGCTCCGGTATCACCAGTAGCGCCCGTGGCACCGGTATCACCAGTTGCTCCGGTGGCCCCGGTATCGCCAGTCGCACCAGTCGCGCCGGTATCGCCGGTCGCACCCGTGGCTCCGGTATCGCCAGTAGCGCCCGTTGCTCCGGTATCACCAGTCGCGCCCGTCGCACCGGTATCACCAGTTGCTCCGGTGGCCCCGGTATCACCCGTGGCTCCAGTTGCCCCGGTATCGCCAGTCGCACCTGTGGCACCGGTATCACCCGTGGCTCCAGTTGCCCCGGTGTCGCCAGTTGCACCAGTCGCGCCGGT
>NZ_JBWLUY010000084.1:0-914 GCF_057784295.1 Mesorhizobium sp. CNPSo 4688 | reverse complement strand
GGCCATGGATCTCGATCGTGTCGCCGTCGATGACAGATGCGACCCCAGCAATTGCTACCGGTCGCGACGTTACCAAGTTCTGCAGATTGATTTCCGGCAGCGCCCCGCTGTTGTGCATGACAAACTGCGTCACCAGCGCGGAAGTCGCAACCACCGTCACGAAGACCAGCCGCATCGGCACGCTGGCCCAGCGTCGTGCGAGCGGGGGTCCTGCGCCATTACGTTTGCGCCACGGCCCCGACCGATCATCGTAGCGGGATTTGCCCAAGCCCCTTCTCCCCGACGCAAGAATGCGCCCAAAACAAACGGAAAGTCCAGAATCCTATCGGAACCGCTCAACGGCCTGCCTGTTATGAAATCGGAGGGCTCCGTCGAGCAGCACCATGTCGAGCGGTCTTCCACAACCATCCGCAAGCGACCGGAACACGGATTCGACCACCACTAAGGCGCCGAGTCCGAATTCTGCAAAGACTGTGCCCCGGCCGACGCGCCGCGCTACGCCATCGCCCGAACCTGCGCCGCCGCATCGTCATTCGTGAGATCGACGCCGCGTTACTTGAGATCGTTCAGTAAGGGAGCAAACACTGGGGTCGCTGCCAATTCGAAATTGGCATCCCACTCCGCAAACAACGCGGGGACTTGATCGACACGAAAGTCACGAAAGTATCGTTCCGCAGCGGTCTTGCTGGTTGCCTTGTCACGTCGCGCCAATCCCTCGGCTACGGGCCTGGGAACGAGGTAGATTGCGCGAGCCTTGAACCCCTTGGATGGCAGCAGAACAATCGCCAGCCAATCGAATTGGTCGTAGTCGTTGTAGCCGACATAGGCGGCACCGCGCTTGAATGTCCGCGACTTTACCGAAACGCGTTGCGCTGGCCGGTCGAATGGCTGCGCGATCACATCGTAACCGGGCC
>NZ_JBWLUY010000083.1:0-922 GCF_057784295.1 Mesorhizobium sp. CNPSo 4688 | reverse complement strand
CATCGTCGCTGCCCGCATCCTAACCGGCGTTGCGTTGGCCGGTGTCTATCCGCCCGCGCTGAAGCTGGTCTCGACCTGGTTCATACGAGGCAGGGGACTGGCGCTCGGCGCCGTCATCGGTGCGTTGACACTGGGTTCGGCGCTGCCGCATCTGTTTCGGGCCCTCACCGGTTCGCTCGACTGGCAATCGGTAATGCTTGCCGCAACCGCCGCGACGCTCATCGGATCCACGATATTCTGGTTCTTCGCTAGCGAAGGGCCATATCCATTCGGCAAGGCGATCTTCGATCCGCGCCAGATAGGCGCAATTTTCGGGGACCGGCCATTGCTGTTGGTCAATATCGGTTATCTCGGCCACATGTGGGAACTCTATGCCATGTGGACATGGTTGCTCACATATGCCCGGTCTGCGCTCGAAGTGCAGGGGCAACCGTCGCCGGCTTTTGCATCACTGCTGACGTTCTGCGCCATAGCGGCGGGTGTCGCCGGCTGCCTGCTTGGCGGCGTGTTGTCTGACCGCTTCGGTCGCAGCCTGACCACGGCAGGAATGATGATTGTGTCTGCTCTCTGCGCGCTGGCTATCGGCTTTGTCTTCCACGGTCCGCTCTGGCTGTTCGTCTTGATCGCCGTCGTCTGGGGCATCTCAGTCATAGGTGATTCCGCCCAGTTCTCCGCGGCGGTGACGGAGCTTGGCGACAGGCGCTTTGTCGGTACAGCGCTCTCCGTCCAACTCGGGCTCGGCTTTGCGCTCACGGTGCTGGTCATCGGATTGATCCCTCACGTGGCGGCCTTGCTTGGCGGCTGGCGTTGGGCATTCCTGCTTTTGGTTCCTGGACCGTTGATCGGTGCCGCGGCGATGCTTGACCTGCGGCGACTACCTGTTTCCATAAGGATGGCCGGCGGAAAAAGGTGAACTTCATCC
>NZ_JBWLUY010000082.1:0-1615 GCF_057784295.1 Mesorhizobium sp. CNPSo 4688 | reverse complement strand
AAGCCGTTTGCCAGGTTAGCCAGGGTCTGCGGAGTAAATTCAGAGAGTTGGTCGGCACGGCGAAGCACCTCACCGGCGATCGTGGCTGTGGCCTCGCGACAACCCGCCTGTTCCGGCCACTTGCTGAAGCCGTTTGCCAGGTTAGCCAGGTTCTGCGGAGTAAATTCAGAGAGTTGGTCGGCACGGCGAAGCACCTCACCGGCGATCGTGGCTGTAGCTTCGCGACAAGCCGCCGCTTCCGGCCACTTGCTGAAGCCGTTCACCAAGTTCCCCATGTCCTGCGGATTAAAACCAGAGAGCCGGCCGGCGCGGCGGCAGACCTCACTGGCGATCATGCCTATTGTCTCGCGACACGCCACCGCTTCCGGCCACTTGCTGAAGCCGTTCACCAGGTTCGAAAGTTTCTGCGGATTAAAACCAGAGAGCTCGTCAACGCGGCGACTAACCTCACCGGCGATCGTGAGCGCGGCGTGACGCGTGTTCTCCTCTTGCGGCCACTTGCTCATGCCATTCACCAGGGTCGCAAGATCCTGACTGCTGAAATCAGAGAGTCGGCCGCGACGAAGCAATTCGCCGCCGACAACGGTTGCGGCGTGGCGGCACTCTGCCGCTTGCGGCCACTTGCTGAAGCCGTTCACCAGGTTCGAAAGTTCCTGCGCGGAGTAAAGTCCGAGAGTTGGTCGGAACGGCGAAGCATCTCACCGGCGATCAGGGCTATAGCCTCGCGACACTCCGCGGCTTCCGGCCACTTGCTGAAGCCGTTTGCCAGGTTCGACATCTCCTGCGGAGTAAATTCAGAGAGTTGGTCGGAACGGCGAAGCAGCTCGCCAGCGATCGCGATTGAGGCACCGTGCAAGCTCTCCATATGCGGCCACTTGCTGAAGCCGTTCACCAGGTTCGAAAGTTCCTGCGGATTAAAACCAGAGAGCTCGTCAACGCGGCGACTAACCTCCCCGGCGATCGCGAGCGCGGCGCGACGCGTGTTCTCCTCTTGCGGCCACTTGCTCATGCCATTCACCAGGGTCGCAAGATTCTGACTGCTGAAATCAGAGAGTCGGCCGCGACGAAGCAGCTCGCCGCTGACAACGGTTGCGGCGTGGCGGCACTCTGCCGCTTGCGGCCACTTGCTAAAGCCGTTCACCAGGTTCGACAATGCCTGGGCGTTAAAGTCAGCGAGCTGATTGGTGCGGCGGCAGATCTCACCGGCGATTGCGAGCGCGGCGGGACGGATGTTCTCCTCTTGCGGCCATTTACAGAGGCCGTTCACCAACGTCGACAAATCCTGCGGAATGAAACCAGAGAGCTGGTCGGCGCGGTGATGGACCTCACTGGCGATTGCAACTATGGCGTCGCGACAGTCCTTCGGCCACTTGCTCAAACCGTTCACCAGCAGCGCCAGACTTTGACTGTTGAGCTTTTTAAGTATGCGTCTGTCGTCGCGACAGACCTTGGCGATCCTGATCACGCCATTGCGGCAATCCGCCATCCGGGGATGCCGTCCGAACGATGATGACAAGAGCGCAAGCGCCCTGGGTTCGATTTGGCTGATCAGCGCATTATCAAGCTGCGCCACCCGAGCTGCCATGGCCCTGCAGGCTTCGATACCCTCCCGCCC
>NZ_JBWLUY010000081.1:0-1106 GCF_057784295.1 Mesorhizobium sp. CNPSo 4688 | reverse complement strand
CCTTGGCAGCCTGCGCTTGGGCACCGAGAGCGACATGCTACGCGCATTCCAGCGCATCGTTCATGATCACAATGGCGACGACACGGCCGACTTCCTGTTCCTGCCAGTGAACGATGCCAGTGCCAATCGCCGCGGCAGCCATTGGTCGCTGCTGTTCGTTGATCGCCGCGAGCGGGAACGGCCGGTTGCCTATCACTACGACTCGAACGGGAGATACAACGAGGCGCCCGCAGGACAACTCGCAGCGAGGCTGGGCGCGCGCTTGGAGTCACCCCGCATCACCCAACAGCGAAACGGTCATGATTGCGGCGTCTTTGTGGTGGACGGCACGCGCGAGCTGGTTAGGCGATTGGCGCAACCAGGGCAGCCAGTCCAGCTGGACCTCGAAGGGCTCCTTGCCGATCGGCAGGCACTGCAAAACCGACTGAGGGGATGAAGCTTCGCCATGGCGGGATAGCTTAAATTTAGACTGGAGCACCTCACGCCCACGGCCTGGGGCTCAGGTCCGAGAGGCGTGGGAGGCGCACGCCCTGCGAAGGAGCACTCCACCTGACGTGAAAAAGCAGCTGACTCATTTCTTGTGCGAGGAGAAGCAGTATTTGTCTCGGATCTCGATCTATGGGGTCTTGACGGCGAAGCGCGCGGGCACATGCACCACGCTCGAGGCGCGTTGTCGTGATCAGCTTGTCGACAGCTTTCCCATTTAACATAACAGACAGGGTTGGTCGCACTGGAAGAACATCGGCTGCCGATGCTCACGATGCATGCCTGCCGAGGGCTGTTAAAGGGTAGTTTGTTCCTGATTTCCGGCACGTCAAATCCAGCCCAGCCTCGAAGGCCTATTTTTTGAAGGGAGGGACGGTTGGATTTCGCCTCGACGAAGTGGGAGCAGGTAAAGTCGGACAGCGCGGGCCGGCGAGCGAGTTCACCCGCGGTGCCGTCCGCAGATGCGACGACCTTTGAGCGGCAGCTGAGCGAGATCGCCAGTTCCCGTGGCGGCAGAGCAATGCCGGCGGCCTCGACGTTGCAGCCGGTCCAGTCAGCTGGGGTTTTGATAGGGCACAGCAAGGAGCCTCTCTATTCCGAGGATGCTCGCCTTATTTCGG
>NZ_JBWLUY010000009.1:0-356778 GCF_057784295.1 Mesorhizobium sp. CNPSo 4688 | reverse complement strand
AACCGCATCGAGCGCTTCTTCTGCAAACTCAAGCAGTTCCGCAGGGCCGCTACCCGCTTCGACAAGCTTGGTCGAAACTTCCTCGCAACTCTTACCCTCGCCTCCCTAAGGATTTGGCTGCGACACGTTGAGTCCACGCCCTAGGGTCTCCGCGACGTCGCTTCGCGACTGCTACGCCCTAGGATGACGAAGGTTTGGGCTGCTTCGGTTAATCGCGAACGTTGGCGAAGACGAGCCTCAGGCGTGCCCAGCCGCCAGGCTCAGATGCGCCAGATCAATGCCGATCGAGGCGAGGATGCGGTCGTATTTGCGTTCGATGTCGGCGTCGAACAGAAGCTCCGGCGTCGCCGGGCAGGTCAGCCAGCCATTCTCGGCGATCTCGGTTTCCAGCTGGCCGGGGCCCCAGCCGGAATAGCCGAGCGCCATCAGCGCGCGCCGCGGGCCGCGGCCGGACGAGATGGCGCGCAATATGTCGACGGTCGCGGTCAGGCAGATATCATCGGAGACGGTGAGCGAGGATTCTACCCGGTAGTCGCCGGAGTGCAGGACGAAGCCGCGGCTGCGGTCGACCGGGCCGCCATTGCGCACGACGAAGTCGCGGGCCTGCGCCGGCAGCCTGATCGCCTCCTGCTCGTTCATGATGCCGAGTTGCACCAGAAGATCGGGAAACAGCATCTGCTGCGTCTGGTTGATGATCAGGCCCATGGCGCCCTCATCGCTATGCGCGCAGATATAGATGACCGAGCGCGTGAAGCGGTCGTCCTTCATGCCGGGCATGGCAATCAGGAACTGGTCGTCGAGAAAGCCGCGTCCGCCGGCCGTCTTTTTGTGGCGCAACAAGTCCATGGGGCGGAGCGTAACGCGTTTCCGGAGCGCCGAAAAGATGCGCCGCGCGCGATTCGCTCAAAGCCCAATGCCTGGAACAACGGATTCCTGACTACCAATTTCCCCCGGCTGATTGCTTGAGCTCGACTGTTCCTCGCCCAAAAGTCACGCAAATATGATACGCAAAGCGCCATGAAAACATTGCGCGGCCATGAACTGACGATCAAATCACCGCCATGCAAAGCTTGAAAATCCTGCTGCTCGGTGCCGCCGTCGAATGCGGGGCAGCCCTTCCCGCCGCGGCTTCCTCTTCGGACTGGTACAACAGCGAAGGCGGCAAGGTGCGGCTGGTGACATCAGGCAAAGCGGACGAGGCAGGCCGCATCCATGGCGTGCTCGACATTGCGCTCAAGCCCGGCTGGAAGACCTATTGGCGCGATCCGGGCGATGCTGGCGTGCCACCGCAGATCGATGTCTCGGCCAGCACCAACATCACCGATGCGGCGTTTTCCTTCCCGCCGCCGCAGCGCCATGACGACGGTTACGGCAAATGGGCCGGCTACAACCATCCGGTTTCGCTGCCGGTGACATTCACCCTGTCATCGCCGAAGGATGCGGCCGTCATCGATGCCGATATCTTTCTCGGCATCTGCGAGACGATCTGCATTCCGGTGCAGACGCGGCTGAGGGTCGATCCCGCCGCCGATCCCGACAATGCCGAGGATGCGGCGCTGGTGAAGGCCGCCCTTGCCACCTTGCCGGCCCCTGCCAAAGCCGATTTCGGCATCAAGATCCTGCCCGGCGACCACGAGACGCTGGTCGTCGAGGCGACCTTTCCCGGCGATCCGGAGGCGGCGGATTTCTTCGTCGCCGGCGAACGCGACTACATGTTCGGGGCGCCGGCGCGCAGCGAAAAGGACGGCCGGCTGGTGTTTACCATACCGATCCTCGACCGGCCGTCGACGACCCCGACCGATGGCGGGTTGTATTACACCCTGACAAGTGGGGAAGGCGCGGTCGAGGGCGTTCTGCCGTTCCCCTGATACAAGTCCCGATCCAGGCTTTCCCATGATCCAGGCCTTGTCGGCGGTTGCGGGAAATGCCTGATTTCGCTATCGCAAGAAACCTTCCCTGCTTTCACACGAGGACCATCATGACCATTGCTGTTGGCGACAAACTGCCCGATGCGACCTTCAAGGAAATGACCGCCGACGGCGCCAAGGTCATCACCTCGGCCGAGATTTTTGCGGGCAAGAAGGTCGTCCTGTTCGGCGTTCCCGGCGCCTTTACGCCGACCTGCAGCAACAACCATCTGCCGGGCTATCTCGAGAACCACGACGCCATCCTGGCGCGCGGCGTCGACACCATCGCCGTCGTCTCGGTCAACGACGTCCATGTCATGGGCGCCTGGGCCAATTTCACCGGTGGTGAAGGCAAGATCCTCTATCTCGCCGACGGCAATGGCGAATTCGCCAAGTCGGTCGGCCTCGATTTCATAAGCAACGATATGGGGCTGCGCTCGAGACGCTTTTCGATGATCGTCGACAATGGCAAGGTCACCGCGCTCAATGTCGAGACCAAGCCCGGCGTCGACACTTCGGGTGCGGCTCACATTCTGAGCCAGCTCTAATCCCGGATTGCCATAACCTGGCGATCGCGCCCGCCTGGCGCGATGCCCTGCTTTTGGGGGACCTCGACGATGTTTGACATCATCTGGCGCAGTGTTGCGATCGGCATCGGCGCCACGGTGCTGATGGACCTGTGGGCGCTGTTCCTGCATCTGGCGTTCAGTCAGCCGCGGCCGAACTGGGGACCGCCTGGCCGCTGGGTCTGGCACCTCAAGGACGGCAAGGTCTTCCACGACGATATCGCCCATGCCGCGCCCTATGCGCATGAGAAGGCGCTGGGCTGGGCCTTCCACTATTTCACCGGCATCGTCTACGGCATCATCCTGGTGGCGCTGGTGGGCAAGGCGTGGCTGGATGCGCCGACCTTCCTGCCGGCCTTCATCCTCGGCATGGTCACCATCGGCGCCGGCTGGTTCCTGCTGGCGCCGGGCATGGGCGCCGGCTGGGCCGCCTCAAAGCGCCCCAACCCGATGCAGATCCGCGCCTTCAACGTGATCTCGCACACGGTGTTCGCGCTCGGCCTTTACGGCACGGCCCTGCTGATCCGCTAACCCTATTCGCTGACGGCGCGTGGCTTCATCACGGCGACGGTATCGCTCCTCTCCAACAACCCGATTGCGGCACTGCGGAGTGCCGCTCCTGACCGTATCAGCGGCCCTCAATCGGCCGCCATCCGTGAACGACGCGACGCACGCCGATGTCATAGGCGAAGTAATTGCCGCCGCCGGCGGGCTGGTCCGCCTCGCGGCTGATCTCGCGATTGCTGAGCGAAAGCAGCAGCAGCGTTCCGACGCCGCCATGGCCGACGATGGCAATGTCGCCGTTGTCGACGGCACCGAGCACAGCCTCGACCTCGCTCACAATACGCTGCTGGGCATCGATGGCCCGTTCCCAGCCACGAATGTTTTTGTGCGGGTTGGCGAAGAACTGGTCCGCGACCGCCTCAAACTCCGGCGGCGGCAGGAAGCCTGTCGCCGAGCGGTCGTTCTCATGCATGGTCTCCCTCACCTCGACCGCAAGGCCGAGATGCCTAGCGAGTATCTCAGCGGTTTCGATGGCCTTGCGTTCAGCGGATGAGACGATGCGGCGGATCGAGCCGATCCAAGGTTGGTCGAGCATGGCCAACGCCCGCGCCCGTCCGATGTCGGACAGTCCCCATTCCGGCACGGGAACGGTGGCGTCGATCTGAACCTGCGGATGGGTGATGTAGTATGCAGTCGGCACGGGTGAGGTTTCCTGCCGGGAAGCCTAAACTCAATAGCTCTGGGTCGAGCGCCGCGCTCTCGGGGTTGCCGGCTGCTTGGCCGGCGCAGCCGGCTTCAGCGCGGCTGCAGGCTTCGGGGTTGCAGATGCGGCCGAGCCCTTCTTGAACGGCGCCATGCCTTCCCTTGCGAGTTCGTCGGCGCGTTCGTTCTCGGTGTGGCCGGCATGGCCCTTGACCCAGTTCCAGGTCACCTTGTGACGCCGGTTGGCCTCGTCCAGCGCCTGCCAGAGCTCACCGTTCTTGACCGGCTTCTTGTCGGCGGTCTTCCAGCCGTTCTTCTTCCAGCCATGGATCCACTTCGAGATGCCGTCCATGACATATTTGCTGTCGGTGTGAAGCTCGACGGCGCACGGCTCCTTCAGCGCATTCAGCGCCGAAATGGCGGCCAGCAGCTCCATGCGGTTGTTGGTGGTCTCAGCCTCGCCGCCCGACAATTCCTTGGTCTTGCCGTTGAAGCGCAGGATGGCGCCCCAGCCGCCGGGACCGGGATTGCCTGAGCAGGCGCCGTCGGTGAAGATTTCAACCTGCTTGGTCATGTCAGTCCATATTCCGAAGGGGACCTGATGGCGCGGTGGAAGCGCATGCGGCGGATATATTCGGTCGGATCGCGCTTCATGACCAGCCCGCCATCGGGAACGGTCAGCCAGTCATAGAGCCGGGTCAGCATGAAGCGCAGCGCCGAGCCGCGCGCCAGCATCGGCAGCGCCGCCCTCTCACCATCGCTCAAGGGCCGCACGCTCTGATAGCCAGCCAGCAGCGCCGTGCCCTTGGTCAGATTGAAGGAGAAATCCTTCTCGAAACACCAGGCGTTGAGGCAGGTGGCGACGTCATAGGCGTAGAGGTCGTTGCAGGCGAAATAGAAGTCGATCAGGCCCGACAGTTTTTCGCCGAGGAAGAAGACATTGTCGGGGAACAGGTCGGCATGAATGATTCCCGCCGGCAGGCCCCGCGGCCAATGGCGTTCGAAATCGGTGAAATCGGCGTCGACCTCGGCAGCCAGTCCCGGCTCGACCTCGTCGGCGCGGTCGCGCGAGGCGTTCCAGAGCTTGCGCCAGCCGTCGATGGCCAGCGCATTGTCGCGGGTCATCGCAAAATCCTGGCCGGCGAGATGCAGGGCGGCCAGTGCCTTGCCGACTTCGCCGCAATGCGCCGCTGTCGGCCGCCGCAGCGACAGGCCTTCGAGGAAGGTGATGATGACCGCCGGGCGGCCGGCCAGCGTGCCGATGACGGTGCCGTCGTGCGCGGTTACCGGCAGCGGACAGGAAATCCCTTTGCGGGCGAGATGGCCCATCAGGCCGAGGAAGAACGGCAGGTCGGCCTTGTCGACGCGCTTTTCGTAGAGCGTGAGGATGTAGGAGCCGCTCGATGTGTGCAGCAGAAAATTCGAATTCTCGGTGCCTTCGGCAATGCCCTTGTAGGACAGCAATTCGCCAACCGGATAAGCCCTGAGGAACGCGCCGAGTTCGCCCTCGTTGACATCGGTGTAGACCGCCATGTGCTGTTCACGCGGCTCCGTTGACGAAGGCCATGTCGGCCCGCGTCAGTTCGACATCGCGCAGAACCCGCATGACAGGAAAATCCTCCGTTTCGGTCGCAGTGATCGCGAGATCGATGGTCACCTCGAAGCGCTGGCGGAAAGCGTCGATGATCTCGTCGACGATGATCTCCGGCGCCGACGCACCGGCAGACAGGCCGAGCGTCGAGATATCAGCGATGTCATTCCATGGAATTTCGGACGCGCGCTGTACGAGAAGCGACATGGTGGCGCCGGCGCGCTCCGCCACTTCGACAAGACGGCGCGAATTGGAGGAATTCGGCGCACCGACGATCAGATAGAGATCGGCGCCTGCGGCGGTGTCCTTGACCGCTTCCTGGCGGTTGGTGGTGGCGTAGCAGATCGATTCGGCGGCCGGCGCATGCAATTGCGGGAAGCGCTCCTGCAGCGCCCGGATGATGCCAGCGGTGTCTTCGACCGACAGCGTCGTCTGGGTGACGAAGCCGAGCGCCTCAGGGTTGACCGGCGCAAAGGTTGCGGCGTCGGCCTCGGTCTCGATCAGCGTGACGGCGCCTTCCGCCAGCTGGCCCATTGTGCCGATCACCTCGGGATGGCCGGCATGGCCGATCAGCAGCACATGGCGGCCGAGCCGCTGGTGGCGCATCGCCTGCTTGTGCACCTTCGACACCAGCGGGCAGGTGGCGTCGAGATAGAAGAGTTCGCGCGCCTGGGCGTCGGCCGGCACCGATTTCGGCACGCCATGCGCGGAGAAGACCACCGGCGACTTGCGATGCTCCGGCGGGATCTCCGACAGTTCCTCGATGAACACAGCGCCGAGGCTTTGCAGGCCCTCGACGACATAGCGGTTGTGCACGATCTCGTGGCGGACATAGACCGGCGCGCCGTATTTCTTCAGCGCCAGCACGACGATCTGGATGGCGCGGTCGACGCCGGCGCAAAAGCCGCGCGGCTGGCAGAGCCGGATCGTCAAAGGAGGCTTGGTCTTGGTGTGTAGCATCTAATCCGGGCCGGTTGTTCAGAGGCGAAATGAGGTGTGCACCCCTGCCCTGTCAAGGGCGGCTGGCATCATTCGGCTTTTGCCGGACGGCGCAGCCTGATGATCAGGACTGCGGCAAGGGCGGCGGCAAGGCCGTACCAGGTGAAGGCATATTGCAGATGAGAGTTCGGCAGATCGATGATGGTGACACCACCGACCGGCAACCCACCGGGGTTCGGCGTTTTGTCGGCGTCGATGAAGATCGGCACCAGCACGGCACCGGCGGGCAGGCCAGCGCTTGCCGCCATGACGTCACGGTCCTTCCAATAGAAGATGTTCTTGGCCACGTCATTGTCGGGCAGCATCACCGATGGCTTTGCCGGCAGCGGATTGCGCGCCAGCCCCGTGACCGTCACCTTGCCCGTCACTTGCCCTTGCGGGCGTTTGGCAGCGTCCTTTAGGTCATAGGGCACGAAGCCGCGATTGATCAGCACGAAGCGGCCATCGCCGAGCGCCAGCGGCGTGTAGACATTGAAGCCGGCGTCACCGTCCCAGGTGGCGTAGAAATGCCGCTCGCCCGAATGCAGGAATGTGCCGCTGACGGTGACCGGCGTGTAGTCGACATCGCCGGTGGCGGCGAATTCCTTTTCGACGTCCGCCAACGGCCGCGGTGCCGAATGTGTGCGCTGGTCGATGGTCGCCAGCAGGCCTTCCTTCCAGTGCAGGCGCTGTACCTGCCAGGTGCCAAGCCCCAGCAGAATGACGAACAACACCAGACCGAGGCCGAGCAGCAATGCCGTCTTCGGCCGCGAACGGCCGTTGGTTTTCGCCAGCGCCTCGCTCATTGCTCGTGGTCCAGCCGGCCTTCGGCAGCCTTGTTGGTGTATTGCAGCGTCAGCAGCACGCCCTTGATCAGCCTCAGCGCCGTCAGGCACAACGCCACCGCCAGAGGTATCCAGATGATGAAATGCAGCCAGAGCGGCGGGCTCAGCGTCACCTCCACCCACAGCGCCAGCCCGACGATGATGAAGCCGATGATCAGGATGACGAACACGGCCGGGCCATCGCCGGCATCGGCATAGGAATAGTCGAGGCCGCAATTCATGCAGCGCTTGCCGACGGTCAGGAAGCCGGAGAACAGCCGCCCTTCGCCGCAACGCGGACAGCGGCCGTGCAGGCCGGCCGAAATCGGCTCGATGGGTGGCCAGATCGCCTTGTCTTCGCTCATGTTCTACGGCTCGATTTCGATCGGCGTTCCATCCGGCACCATAGCCCAGATTTCATCCATGTCGGAGTCGGTAACCCCAATGCAGCCGTCGGTCCAGTCGACCAATTGAAGCAGCCAGCCCCACCAGCCGAAACCGTAAGCCATGGATGGGCCCCAACAAAAAGAAAGGCGGCCGCATTGCCGCAGCCGCCTTTTTGATCCCTTGGGGTTGATTCCCCGATGAAAGCCGTCAGTGGCCTTCGATCAGCGCGCCGGCCGATCCCCAGACATAGATCGCGCTGAACAGGAACAGCCAGACCACGTCGACGAAGTGCCAGTACCAGGCAGCCGCCTCGAAGCCGAAATGCTGCTTGGGCGTGAAGTCGCCCTTCATGGCGCGGATCAGGCAGACCAGCAGGAAGATGGTGCCGATGATGACGTGGAAGCCATGGAAGCCGGTCGCCATGAAGAAGGTGGCGCCATAGATGGAATCCTTGAAGCCGAACGGCGCGTGAATGTACTCGTAAGCCTGCACCATGGTGAACAGCATGCCGAGGCCGACGGTCAGCACCAGGCCGTTGATCAGGCCTTTACGGTCGCCATGGATCAGCGAGTGGTGCGCCCACGTCACCGTCGTGCCCGACAAAAGCAGGATGATGGTGTTGTAAAGCGGCAGATGGAAGGGATCGAGGACCTCGAGACCCTTCGGCGGCCAGACGCCGCCCGTAAAGGCGGTGCGGGCATATTGCTGCACCTCGCCCGGAAACAGGCTGGCATCGAAATAAGCCCAGAACCAGGCGACGAAGAACATCACTTCCGAAGCGATGAACATGATCATGCCGTAGCGCAGATGCAGCGACACGACGCGCGTGTGATGCCCTTCATGCGCTTCCTTGATCGTGTCCGACCACCAGGCGAACATGGTGTAGAGGACGATGACCAGGCCGATGAAGAACAGCCACGGATTGGCGATGTTGTGGCCGAAGACCGGGAAATCGCCGTTCTTGAGATACTGCATCAGGGCAACGCCGCCAACGGCGGTGACCAGCGCGCCGATGGAGCCGAGGAAGGGCCACGGGCTCGGGTTGACGAGATGGTAGTCGTGTTGTGGTTTTGCGTGCGCGTCTGCCATATCAACCCCCGAGATTTGCTTCGGTATCTGAAACTTTGATGGTGCTGTCCGGCGCCGATGAAGCGACCGGTTTGTTCTTTTCGACCGGGAACATGGTGTAGGACAGGGTGATCGTCTTCAAGTCCTTCAGTTCCGGCACGTTGACGATGTCGGGATCCACATAGAACACGACCGGCATGTCCAGTGTCTCGCCGGGCTTCAGTGTCGTGTCGGTGAAGCAGAAACACTCGACCTTGTTGAAGTAAGGGCCTGCCAGTTCCGGCTGGACGTTGAAGGTGGCGCGGCCGGTGACGGCGCGGTCGAACTTGTTGGTGGCGCTGTAATGTGCCTGCGTGGTCTCGCCGATCTTGATGGTGACCGAGCGGGCGACCGGCTGGAACTGCCAGGGAATGCCATTGGTGTTGGCGTCGAAGCGCACGGTGATGTCGCGGTCGAGGATGCGGCCGGCATATTGCTTCTCGGCGCGCTGCGTGGTGCCGCCATAGCCGGTGGCCTGGCAGAACACCTTGTAGAGCGGCACCGCGGCGTAGGCCATGCCGATCATGCCGCCGAAGAAGGCGACGCAGACGGCGGCGACAACGAGGTTGGTGTTTTTCTTCCCGGGGTCGGTCATGGTCTGGCGGGTCATCGTCGGCCTCACATCGATCCGGTATGGCCGAATTTGACGATCGTGATGACGTAGAAGACGACAACCAGCGCCGCCAGCGCAAGGCCGATCGCGGCCGAACGGTTGCGCCGCGCCTTCTGCTGGCGCTCCGTCAGCGTGACCAGTTCTAGCTTCTTGTCGATCATGGTCATACTCCACCGATGGCCAGAGCGCGACCGACGACGCAGTCGGCCAGATAGATGGCGAAGATCGCGAACAGGTAGAGCAGCGAATAGGCAAACAGCGCCTTGGCCGGCTTCATGGCGCGGTCGTCGTCGGTCATGCGCAACACTTTCCAGGCATACCAGACAAAGCCCGCGCCGAGCGCCAGCGAAGCGATGCCGTAGCCGGCGGTGGTGAAACCGAGCACCCAGGGCAGCACGCCGATCGGCGCAAGGATCAGGGCATAGGCGAAGATCTGGCGGCGGGTCGAGGCGTGGCCGGCGACATTGGGCATCATCGGAATGCCGGCCTTGGCGTAGTCGTCGGACTTGAACAGCGCCAGCGCCCAGAAATGCGGCGGCGTCCACAGGAAGATGATCAGGAACAGGACGAGACTTTCGAGGCTGACCGTTCCGGTCACCGCCGCCCAGCCGATGACTGGCGGAATGGCGCCGGCGGCACCGCCAATGACGATGTTCTGCGGCGTCGAGCGCTTCAGCCACATCGTGTAGACGACGGCGTAGAAGAAGATGGTGAAGGCGAGCAGCGCCGCCGACAGCCAGTTGACCAGCACGCCCAGCGTCATCACCGACAGCGCCGACAGCACAAGGCCGAAACTCAGGGCCTCGCCGGGCAGGATGCGGCCGGACGGAACCGGGCGACCGGCGGTCCGGCTCATCACGGCATCGATGTCGGCGTCGTACCACATGTTGAGCGCGCCCGAGGCGCCTGCGCCAATGGCGATCGCCAGGATTGCGACCATCGCTATCAGCGGGTTGACGGTCACGGGCGCCGCCACCATGCCGACAAAGGCCGTGAACACCACCAGCGACATGACGCGCGGCTTCAGCAGGGCGAAAAAATCGCCCGCAGTAGCTTCCGAAATTCGAAAGCCCGCTTCGTCAATCAATGGGTCGTCGACCAGGGCCATGCGTAGTTGAGTCCAATCATTCCGTTGGCCGAAACCGCCGGCGGGCCGGCGGTTTCGTATTCGGGCTGCCTTACTTGATCTTCGGCAGCTGTTCCCACTGGTGGAAGGGCGGCGGCGAAGGCAGCTGCCATTCGAGCGTGGTTGCACCCTCGCCCCATGGATTGGCGCCAGCCACCCGCTTCTTCTGGAAGGCTTCGAAGACGCCATAGAGGAAGATCACCACGCCGACGGCCGAGATATAGGAGCCGTAGGACGACACCATGTTCCAGCCGGCAAACGCGTCGGGATAGTCGATGGTGCGGCGCGGCATGCCGGCGAGGCCGAGGAAATGCTGCGGGAAGAAGATCAGGTTGACGCCGACGAAGGTAACCCAGAAGTGGGTGTTGGCGATCACCGGCGAGTACATGTAGCCAGTCATCTTCGGGAACCAGTAGTACCAGCCAGCGAAGATGGCGAACACCGCGCCGAGCGACAGCACGTAGTGGAAGTGGGCGATGACGAAATAGGTGTCATGCAGCGAGCGGTCGAGGCCGGCATTGGCGAGCTGAACGCCGGTGACGCCGCCGACCGTGAACAGGAAGATGAAGCCAAGCGCCCACAGCATCGGCGTCTTGAACGAGATCGACCCGCCCCACATCGTCGCGATCCAGGAGAAGATCTTCACGCCCGTCGGCACCGCGATGACCATGGTGGCGAAGACGAAGTAGCGCTGCGTGTCGAGCGACAGGCCGGTCGTGTACATGTGGTGCGCCCAGACGATGAAGCCGACGGCGCCGATTGCGACCATGGCGTAAGCCATGCCGAGATAACCGAACACCGGCTTCTTCGAGAAGGTCGAGACGATGTGGCTGATGATACCGAAGCCCGGCAGGATCAGGATGTACACCTCGGGGTGACCGAAGAACCAGAACAGGTGCTGGAACAGCAGCGGGTCGCCGCCGCCATCCGGAGTGAAGAAGGTGGTGCCGAAATTGCGGTCGGTAAGCAGCATGGTGATGCCGCCGGCGAGCACCGGAAGCGACAACAGCAGCAGGAAGGCGGTGACCAGCACCGACCAAGCAAATAGCGGCATCTTGTGCAGCGTCATGCCCGGCGCGCGCATGTTGAAGATGGTGGTGATGAAGTTGATGGCGCCGAGGATCGACGAAGCGCCGGCAATGTGGATCGACAGGATCGCCAGATCCATCGCGGGTCCGGGCTGGCCGGAGGTCGACAGCGGCGGATAGAGTGTCCAGCCGCCGCCGACGCCATAGGCGCCGGGCGCGCTCGGCATGAAGGCCGAGGCGATGAGCAGGATGAAGGCCGGCGGCAGCAGCCAGAACGAGATGTTGTTCATGCGCGGGAAGGCCATGTCCGGGGCACCGATCATGATCGGCACCATCCAGTTGGCGAAGCCGCCGATCAGCGCCGGCATGACCATGAAGAAGATCATGATCAGCGCGTGCGCGGTGCCGAAGGCGTTGTACATGCTCTTGCCGCCGTCGATGGCGGCATCGCCGTTCATGCCATAAACCATCTGCGCCAGGCCGGTGAAGATCTGGATGCCCGGCTCCTGCAACTCCATGCGGATGACGACCGAAAGCGCCCCGCCGACGATGCCCGCGAAGATCGCGAAGATCAGATAGAGCGTGCCGATGTCCTTGTGGTTGGTGGAGTACACCCACCGGACCCAGCCATGATAGGGCTTGTGGTCGTGATCGTCGTGAGCTGCAGCTTCTGCCATGGTCGGCTCCGTTCCCTAATTCTTGCTAACCCGCGGCATCAATTGCCGGCGGCCGCTACCTTGTTGGTACCGTCGACCTCGGCCATCAGCGCCTTGTTGGCGCCGGGAAGGTCGGTCTTGGCTGCTGCCAGCCAGGTCTTGTACTGCGCGTCGGAGACGACGCGGATGGCGATCGGCATGAAGGCGTGGTCCTTGCCGCAGAGCTGCGAGCACTGGCCGTAATAGAGGCCTTCCTTCTCCGCCTTGAACCACGTCTCGTTGGTGCGGCCGGGAACCGCGTCCATCTTGATGCCGAAGGCCGGCATGGCGAAGGAGTGGATGACGTCGGTCGCGGTGACCAGGACACGGGTCATGGTGTTGACCGGCACCACCAGCTCGTTATCGACCGCCAGCAGGCGCGGGTAGACCTTGCGGTCTTCCTTGCCGATCGCCGCGCGATCGGCATCCTGAAGGATGGCCGAGTTGAAGGAGAGCGTGTTCTCGGTCTGGTACTCATAGTCCCAGTTCCACTGATTGCCCGTCGCCTTGACGGTCAGCTTGGCCTCTTCCGGCGGCGTGTACTGCGCGGTCAGGAGTTGGAACGAGGGAATGGCGATGAACAGCAGGACGACGACCGGCCCGACAGTCCAGATAATCTCGATCAGCGTGTTGTGGCTGGTCTTGGACGGAACCGGGTTTACGCTGGCGCGGAACCTGAAGATGCACCAGGCGAGAAGAACAAGCACCAGCACGGTGATCGGGACGACGAACCACATCGTGTAGTTCCCGAACCACTCGATCTGCCGCATCATGTCGGTCGCCGCCGGCTGAAAGGTCATCTCCCACGGCTGCGGCTGGGCCGCATGGGCGGAGGCACCGGCGAAAAATGCGGTGGCAGCAGCTGCTGTTGCCATCAATTTGGCGCTTGTTGGGAATTTTCTCATCGCCGTCATCATCTCCCGGTTCCCTGCCGTCGTGGCGCAGGAATATCGTACATCGCCGGGATGGGAATCCCGGACAGTCCCAAGGCTGGTTCAAACCATACTCTATTTCCCTCCGCAAGAAAGGAGCGGGCAAAACCGTGCGGCATTTTTGCGCGCAAGCGCGAGCGCGCCGTTTCAACGGCCTCGCGGCTTGCGCGGATCGTCGACAGATGGGCTATGCGGGCTTGCGGCCGGAATGCGCCCGACGGTCGCAATTCGGGCGAATTTGCTAGGGAAAAGCGCATTATTGCGCTTGCCGGGGCTGACCGGCGGTCGCCCTATCCTTTACTTGGCCTTGGCGCGGCTTAAAGTGCCGTGATTCGCTAATGGAGCCGTCATGACCTCTTGGCTTTCGAGAAACTCCTGGCTTTCGAGAAGCGGGGCGAAGGTCATCGTTCTCGCCGCCCTGATCGGTATCGGCTCGTCCGCAACCGGCACTGCCAATGCAGCGCAGCCGAGCGGCACGGTCAAGTCGACGCATGGCGCGTGGTCGATCATCTGCGACACACCGGCCGGCGCCACCTCGGAACAGTGCGTGATGATGCAGAACGTCGTCGCCGAGGATCGCCCGGAAATGGGACTTTCGGTCGTCGTGCTGCGGACAGCCGACAACAAGGCCGAGATCCTGCGCGTGCTGGCGCCGCTCGGCGTGCTTTTGCCCAACGGGCTCGGCCTCAATGTCGACGGCAAGGATATCGGTCGCGCCTATTTCGTGCGCTGCTTCCAGGACGGCTGCTACGCCGAGGTCATTCTTGAAAAGCCGCTGCTCGATACGCTGAAGACCGGCACGTCGGCCACCTTCATCGTCTTCCAGACGCCGGAAGAAGGCATCGGCATCCCTGTCGACCTCAAGGGCTTCGCCGACGGTTTTGCCGCCCTGCCCTGAGCTTGATGCTTGCGAAAAGGCGGGGCCTGAAGCAGAGTTCCCACGGGTTTGATTTTTGGCTGCGGGGGTCATCATACGCGCTTTTTCCCTGCTTCTGTCGACCGGTCTGATCCTGACCGGCGCAATTTCCGTCGCCTTTGCCGAGGATGTCGAAATCATCACGGCGCCCGACCCGGCGGTCATTCTCGAAATTGCCAAGGGCTATGGCTCGGCCAAGATGGACAAGGACGACGGCGGCGATCCGATGGTTTCCGGCCGGCTCCAAGGCATGAAGTATGTCATCTACTTCTACGGTTGCGAAAACCATGAGAAGTGCAAGTCGATCCAGTTCTCGTCGGGCTATACGGATGCCTTCACAGCCGACCAGGCCAATGAATGGAACAAGAAATACCGCTGGGTGAAGGCCTTTTCCGGTGACGGGTCGAACTTCAAGATGGATGTCATGTTCAGGGGCGGGGTTACCCGCTCCTATCTCGAGGAGCAGTTCTCGAACTGGGATTCCATGACCAGCGACATCAAAGAATTCGTGAACGGGAAATAGGGCCGCGCGCTCCACGGTCGGCTGCGGATCGTCATTGCGGATTGTGCAGGCGCGTCTTCGCGCCTACATCGTGGCAACACCATTCCTCCTGTGAACGGACCTGCCATGAACAGCCTGATCGGCCAATTCGACATTTCCGACGATCGTATCAAGCGGATCGTCGCCGACACCCTTAACGGCGCCGATGACGGTGAGCTGTTCCTCGAATACAGCGAGAGCGAAGCGCTGATGTTCGACAATGGCAGATTGAAGACCGCCAATTTCAACACCGACCAGGGTTTTGGCCTGCGTGCGGTGGCTGGCGAGGCCAGCGGCTACGCCCATTCCAGCGATCTTTCCGAGGCGTCACTGCTGCGCGCGGCGGACGCCGTGTCGACCGTCAAGGGCGGCTATTCCGGCACGCTTGCCGCGGCACCCGCCCGCACCAACCGCCATCTCTACGGCGACGAGAACCCGATCCCCTCGCCTTCCTTCGAGGTCAAGGCCAAGCTGTTGCAGGAGATCGACGCCTGGCTTCGGGCCGAGGATCCGCGCGTGCGCCAGGTCACGGCCTCGCTCGCGGCGTCCTGGCAGCATGTCGAGATCGTGCGCGCCGATGGTCAGATGGTGCGCGACATCCGCCCGCTGGTCCGCATCAACGTGTCCGTCGTGGTCGGCGACGGCGACCGCCAGGAGAGCGGCTCCTACGGCATGGGCGGGCGCAAGGCGTTCGGCGAGTTCCTGGTCGAGGACAGCTGGAAGCATGCGGCACGAGAGGCGCTCAGGCAGGCGCTGGTCAATCTCGAAGCCATCCCGGCGCCAGCCGGCACGTTCGACATCGTATTGTCCAGCGGCTGGCCGGGCGTCATGTTGCACGAGGCCGTCGGCCACGGGCTGGAAGGCGATTTCAACCGCAAGAAGACCTCGGCCTTTGCCGGCCTGCTCGGCCAACAGGTGGCGGCCAAGGGGGTCACCGTGGTCGATGACGGCACCATGCCCGAGCGGCGCGGCTCGCTCACCGTCGACGATGAAGGCACGCCGTCGGCCCGCAACGTGCTGATCGAGGACGGCAGACTGGTCGGGTACATGCAGGACCGCCAGAACGCCCGGCTGATGGGCATGAAGGCGACCGGCAATGGCCGGCGCGAAGGTTATGCGCACCAGCCCATGCCGCGCATGACCAACACCTACATGACATCGGGCGACATGGAGCCGGACGAGATCATCGCCTCGGTCAAGAACGGCATCTATGCCGTCTCCTTCGGCGGCGGCCAGGTCGACATCACCTCAGGCAAGTTCGTGTTCGGCTGCACCGAGGCCTACATGATCGAGAACGGCAAGGTGACGCAGCCGATCAAGGGTGCCATGCTGATCGGCAACGGGCCAGACGCCATGCACCGCGTGTCGATGATCGGCAACGACATGAAGCTCGACAACGGCATCGGCATGTGCGGCAAGGCCGGCCAGGGCGTGCCGGTCGGCGTCGGCCAACCGCATCTCAGGATGAACCAGATGACGGTGGGCGGCACCAGGGTTTGAGCGTATTCCGGTAACACGCTTCAAATCTCAGCCGGCACCTTGAAGCGAACACAATTCACATTAGGAAATTAGTAACTGTTCAATTGCCTGGGCTGCCGTTTTGGCAGTACCGGCCTTCTCGTTGCGGTGTTGGTGATGGCAATGCGGCCCGGCGTCCTGGCTCTCCTCCTTGGCTTCGTTTCGTTGACTGGCGCGACAGCGCTGCAAGCCGGTCCGGCGGCAGCACAGTCGACATGGTTCAAGGCGCGGTCGACCCAGTCCGCCGCCGCTGTCGGCGGAAGCACCAGCGTCCCCTACGGCTGGGTCGATTTCTGCCACCGCCGGCCAAAAGAGTGCAAGGTGCCTGCTTTGCCGGCCGCCGATGTCAAGCTGACCCCGCAGAAGCTGAGCATTCTCAAGCGGGTCAATCAGAAGGCGAACAGGTCGATCAAGCCGGTCAGCAATTTCGATCATTGGGGCACGATGGAGGACCACTGGGACTATCCTGTGGACGGCAAGGGCGACTGCAAGATCTACGCGCTCTACAAGCGCAAGCTGCTTCTGCAAGCGGGATTCCCGCGGCAGGCGCTGCTGATGACGGTGGTGCGCGACCTCAACAATGAAGGCCACACCATCCTGACGGTGAAGACCGACAAGGGCGATCTTGTCCTCGACAATCTGGTCGATGAGATCAGGCCCTGGAACGCGACGGGCTATTACTTCCTGAAACGCCAGTCGCAGCAGAACCCAAATACATGGGTATCGATCAACCAACGCGGCGGCACGCCGAAACGGATGTCGCCAAGCTAGGCCCCTTGTTTTTCGCAATTCCGGGCGGAAAACCGCTTCACACTTTTCCTGGAATTGCTCTACCGCCGTCTCTTTGGCTTCTCCAGCAGCGCCACCGCCTCGACATGCGGCGACCAGAGGAACTGGTCGATCGGCGTGACGCTTTTCAGCATGTAGCCGCCATCCATGAGGATGCGTAAATCCCGGGCCAGCGTCACCGGGTTGCAGGAGACGGCGGCGACGAACGGCACGTCGGAGCGGGCGATCTGCTTCGACTGGTCTTCGGCGCCGGCGCGCGGCGGGTCGAAGACGACACCATCGAAGGCGTTCAGTTCCTTGAACGTCAGCGGGCGCCGAAACAGGTCGCGGCGTTCGCCGGTTACCCGCTTCAGGCCGGTGGCGAAGCGTGATCCGCGGTCGAGCGCCGACAGAGCCGCCGCATCGCCTTCGACCGCATGCACCTCGGATTTCGCCGCCAGCCGAAGCGCAAAGCTGCCGCAGCCGGCGAACAGATCAGCGACTTTCTTGGCGCGTTTCAGATGTCCGCCAACGATATCGGCCATCGCCTGTTCGGCGGCTTCGGTTGCCTGCAGGAAGGCGCCGGGCGGTACGGCGACAGCGACTGTGCCGAACATGACCACCGGTTTTTTCGGCTCGATGACGATCTCGTCATCGATCGAAAGCCGGGCAAAACCGTTGGCCATGACGAAGTTGGAGGCGACCCGGCGCTGGTTCTCTCCCAGCTTGCCTGACTCATAGACCGCGACGTCGAGGCCCGAACCCGTCACCGTGACCACCATGCGGAACGATTTGGTGGTGGCACAAACCAGGTCGGCGACCGATCGCAAGCGATCGAGTGCTGCGACGATCTCCGGCAGCGAGATCGGGCATTCCTCGATGGGGATGATTTCCGGCGACAGATGGCGATGGAAGCCAAGCAGCATGCCGGTGTCGGCGCGCCGGGCAGCAAGCACGACGCGGCGGCGTGTGTGGGGTGCACACGGCACCAATGCGCCGATGTCGCCAGCAATGCCTTTCAAGGCGTGCACGACCTTGTCGCGTTTCCATTGCTGGTAAGCGTCGGCTTGCAGATGCTGGACGGCGCAGCCGCCGCATTCGGTGAAGTGCCGGCAGGCCGGGTCGATGCGCAACGGCGAGGCTTCCAGCACCGCCATCAGCGTGGCGCGATCCCTTTCGCGCGCCGCGGTGACGGTTTCGCCGGGCAGCGTGAAGGGAATGAACAGCTCGCCGGTTTCCGTCTCGGCGACGCCATCGCCTTGCGAGCCCAGTCTCTTGATGGTGAAGCGCGTGCTCATCGGTCCTTGATCCCACCGAGCAGGAATTCGCGGTTGCCGTCGCCGCCTTCGATCGGCGACATGTGCAGACCCAGTGTACGCCAGCCTGGGACGCCTTCGAGCCATTCCTGCAGCAGGCCGGCAACGCGGGCGGCGTCATAGGGGTCTTTCAACAGGCCGCCCTTGCCGATCGCCTCGCGGCCGGCCTCGAATTGCGGCTTGACCAGGAACACGGCACGCGCTCCCGGCCTGGCGATGGCGAGCGCCGGCGGCATCGCCAGTTTCAGCGAAATGAAGCTGACATCGGAGACGATGAAATCCGGAATGCGGCCGCCGAGATCAGCGGCGGTGAGCTCGCGGGCGTTCAAGCCCTCGATCACGGTGACGCGCGGGTCGGACGAGACATTGCGATGCATCTGGCCGTGGCCGACATCGATCGCCGTGACATGGGCCGCGCCGCGTTCGAGCAGCACCTGCGTGAAGCCGCCGGTCGAGGCGCCGATATCGAGCGCCTCGCTGCCGGCCGGATCGAAACTGAAATGGTCGAGCCCGGCAATCAGCTTCAGCGCCGCGCGGGAGACATAGCCCTGCGCGGGATCGTCGATGATGATGAGGCATTGCGGCAAAACGGTCTGGCCGGGCTTGCGGGCGATCACGCCGTCGACCGTGACGGTGCCACGCTCGACCGCGTCGCGGGCGCGCGAGCGGCTTGCAAACAGGCCGCGCTGGACGAGCACTTCGTCGAGCCGCTGGCGTGTGCGGGCTGGCAGAGGGGAGTTCATTGGCCTTCATGGCGAAAGCCGGCCGCGAAGGCAAGGACATTGGGACGAGAGAAGCCGGCCGGCCCGCCGCCAGTTGATAATCGCACCCAGTCCGGCAAGATGCCCGGGCGGGATGGCTCAGGCAATGCGGAGGAGGAGGAATGCTGACGGGAACCTGCCATTGCGGCGCCGCCCACTGGACCCTGGAGGGCGACCCCGGCCCGATCACCGCTTGCAACTGCACGCTTTGCCGCCGCTACGGCACACTCTGGGCGTATGATTTTGTCGACGAGCGCATCCGCGTTGCAGGACCTTTGCGTTCCTATGCGCGCGCTGGGAAAAACGAGTCCTCGCTCGAGATCCTGTTTTGCCCGACCTGTGCCTGCGTGCTTGCGTGGCGCGGCCTGCGCACCGGTTCCAGCGGCCGCACACGGATCGCCGTCAATGTCAGGCTGGCGCCGCCGGAGGCGGTCGCCGACCTGCCGATCGATCATTTCGACGGGCTGGACACTTTTGACGATCTGCCGCGCGATGGGCGCTGCGTGCGCGATATGTGGTTCTAGAAAATGGTGCGCGAAACCTCACGCTCGACGGCGGGCGTCAGCCCATCACCGGCGTCGCCGGAAGCCTGCTTGCGCGGCGTCTCGACAGGCACGACAGGCGCATCCGGCACGACAACGAGCTGCGGCACCTGCTTGTAGGAGAAGCCGCCCCTGATGTTGCCCATCTTGCCGGCGACGATCTCGACGACCGCCTGTTCGAGCTTGCGGTCATAGCGGGTTTCGGCCACGGCCGGCGCGGCGATGACGGCCAAAAGGGCCACGCCGCACAGAAGCGTTCGCATTGTTGTTTAACTCCCTGCCTTGGTCGGGTTCTAGCAGGGCGGCGTTGAAAAACGGCCAAAAGACAGGGTAAGCGAAACGCCAAACAGAAGCGTTAACAGAGCGTTACGACAGAAAGTCAGCAAACCGCTTCAAAGGCTTGAGATTTTGATTCAGGCGCGCTGGGCGCGGGCTGAGTGGCCAAGCGCAACGAATACGGTGCGCACGATGCCGGCGGCATCAAGCCCGGCGTCTGCATACATTTTTTCCGGCTTGGCGTGGTCGGTGAACTCGTCGGGCAGCACCAGCGGCCGCACTTTCAGGCCGCTTTCCAGCAGGCCTTCATGGGCGAGGAACTGCAGCACGTGGCTGGCGAAGCCGCCGACAGCGCCCTCTTCCACGGTCACCAGCACTTCGTGCGAACGGGCAAGCCGGCGGATCAGATCCTCGTCGAGCGGCTTGGCAAAGCGGGCGTCTGCAACCGTCGTCGAAAGCCCGGCCGCGCCGAGTTCCTCGGCGGCAATCAGGCAGTCCTGCAGCCGCGTGCCGAAGGACAACAGCGCCACCTTGGTGCCTTCCCTGACGATGCGGCCCTTGCCGATTTCGAGCACCGAGCCGCGCTCCGGCATGTCGACGCCGACGCCGTTGCCGCGCGGATAACGGAAGGCGATCGGGCCTTCGTCATACCAGGCGGCGGTGCGCACCATGTGGCGAAGCTCCGCCTCATCGGCTGCCGCCATCACCACAAAGCCCGGCAGCGTCGCCAGGAAGGTGGTGTCGAAGGCGCCGCAATGGGTGGCGCCGTCGGCGCCGACAAAGCCGGCGCGGTCGATGGGGAAACGCACCGGCAATTTCTGGATCGCCACATCATGGACGACCTGGTCATAGGCGCGCTGCAGGAAGGTCGAATAGATGGCGGCGAAGGGCTTGTAACCTTCGGTGGCGAGGCCGGCGGCAAACGTCACCGCATGCTGCTCGGCGATGCCGACATCGAAGGTCCGGGTCGGAAAAACTTCGCCGAACAGATCAAGGCCGGTGCCGTTCGGCATGGCAGCGGTGACGGCGACGATACGGTCGTCCAAGCGGGCTTCCTGGATCAGGCTTTCGGCGAACACCTTGGTGTAGGCCGGCGCATTGGCCGGCGCCTTGGTCTGCGCGCCGGTGATGACGTCGAACTTGTTGACGCCGTGATATTTGTCGGGCGCGGCCTCGGCTGGGCCGTAACCCTTGCCCTTCTGGGTCACGACATGGATCAGCACCGGGCCGTCGGCATTGTCGCGGACATTCTTCAAGACCGGGATCAGGTGTTCGAGATTGTGCCCGTCGATCGGGCCGATATGGTAGAAGCCAAGCTCCTCGAACAGCGTGCCGCCGGTGACGTAGCCGCGCGCATGCTCGACCGCCCGCGTGATGGCGCGATCGGCGCGCTTGCCGAGATAGGAGGTCAGCTTCTTGCCGAAATCGCGCAGGCCGAGATAGGTCTTGCCTGAGGCGAGCCGCGCCAGATAGGCGCTCATCGCGCCGGTCGGCGGCGCGATCGACATGTCGTTGTCGTTGAGGATGACGATCAGCCGGGCATCGAGCGCGCCGGCATTGTTCAATGCTTCAAATGCCATGCCGGCCGACATGGCGCCGTCGCCGATGACGGCAATGACATTGTTGTTGCCGCCCGAGAGGTCGCGCGCCATGGCCATGCCGAGGCCGGCGGAAATCGAGGTCGAGGAGTGGGCGGCGCCGAACGGGTCGTATTCGCTCTCGGCGCGGCGGGTAAAGCCGGACAGGCCGCCCTCCTGGCGCAGCGTGCGGATGCGGTCGCGGCGACCGGTCAGGATTTTGTGCGGATAGGCCTGGTGGCCGACATCCCAGATCACCCGGTCTTCCGGCGTGTTGAAGACATAATGCAGCGCCACGGTCAGTTCGACGACACCGAGGCCGGCGCCGAGATGGCCGCCCGTATGCGAGACGGTATCGATCAGCTCGGCGCGCAGCTCCGAGGCCAGCTGCGGCAGCTCGCTTTCGTCAAGCTTCTTCAGGTCGGCTGGAATGCGAACCTTGTCGAGAAGCGGCGTATGCAGCGTTGCGTTCACTGTTTAGGAGCCTGCCCAGCTATTTTCGTTCATGCGCGTTGATCATGGGCGAAATATGCCTCCGCCCGCCGAATGTAAATGCGTGTCAGTGACGCGGGTGTTGCTGACGTTAATTGTCCGGTAACGGAATGAACTCTTCCTCATCTCCAGGAACGATATCGAAGCGGCCTGTCTTCCATTCCTGCTTGGCCTGTTCGATGCGCTCCTTCGACGACGAGACGAAGTTCCACCAGATGTGGCGTGGGGAGCCGAGCGATGCCCCGCCGAACAGCATGAAATGGGCGCCGCGCTCGGACGAGACGACGAATTCGTCGCCGGGCCGGAACACCAGCAGCCGCTCGGCCGGAAAACGGTCGCCGGAGATCGAGACATCGCCGTCCAGCGTGTAGATGGCGCGTTCCTCGGCGTCGGCTGGAATTTTCACGCTGGCGCCGGGCGCCAGGCGCAGATCGGCATAGAGCGTCTCGGTGTCAGCTCTTACCGGCGAGCGCAGCCCCTGGAAATCGCCGATCACCACGCGGCCGCTGACGCCTTCGGCGTCGATTTCGGGCAGACGCAGCGCTGCGGTGTTCTCGAACACCGGCGCCACTTCCTCCTTGCCGTCGGGCAGCGCCAGCCAGGTCTGCAGGCCGGAGATCGACATCGGCGCGCCGCGCAATTCCTCGGGCGTGCGCTCGGAATGGACGATGCCGCGGCCGGCCGTCATCAAATTCACGTCGCCGGGCTGGATGACCATTTCGGTGCCGAGCGAATCGCGGTGCCTGATCTTGCCGTCGAACAGATAGGTGACGGTGGAAAGCCCGATATGCGGGTGCGGACGCACATCCATTGCCTGGCCGCCGCGCAATATGGCCGGACCCATGCGGTCGAAGAAGATGAAGGGACCGACCAGCCGCCGCCTTGCCGTCGGCAGAGCGCGGCGAACCTGGAAGCCGCCAATGTCCTTGGCGTTCGGAATGACCATCAGCTCGATCTGATCGCTGGCGAAGGCGTCGCCAGGCTCAGGGTCCTTGCCGGGGAAGAAGCTCATCTGGATTTCCTCAGGCGAAGCGCAGCGCCGATTTGGCTTTTGCTTTGGCCGCCACCTCTTCGCGATTGCGTGGATGATGGTTGGTTTCAAGTGAATGCAGCAATTCATGCGCCGATTCAGCGATCGCCTCGACGGCGCGGTCGAAGGCCGCCTGGTTGCGCTGCGAGGGCCGCGTCGTTCCGCTCAATTTGCGCACGAACTGAAGGGCGGCGTCGCGGATCTCGTCATGGGTTGCCGGCGGATCGAAATTGAACAGGGTCTTGATGTTTCTGCACATGCTTGAACTCCTTACCTGCTTTCTCTGCCCGCCCCGTTTGACAAATTACTCCGCGTCGAGCGGCTCGGTTCCCACCGGCTTGCCGTCACGAGACAGCCTGATCTTCTCGACCTTGTCTTCAGCCGACTTCAGCAGCCGGTCGCAATGGGCCTTCAGCGCTTCGCCGCGCTCATAGATCTTGATCGACTGGTCGAGCGGCACGTCGCCGCGTTCGAGATCATCGACGATCTTTTCCAGCGCGTCGAGTGCCTGCTCGAAGCTCATCGCCTTGACGTCTTCATTTGCTTCGCCAGCCATACTCTATCCCTTCATCAGCCGCCCGACATGGGCTGCGACCGAAAATGCCAGTCCCTGCAGATCGTAGCCGCCCTCGAGCAGGCTGACGAGCCGGTTGCCGCTGTGGCGCCCGGCGCGCTCCAGCAGTTGGCCGGTTGCCCAGTCGAAATCGTCCTCGCTGAGATTGATCTCGGCCAACGGGTCGCGATGGTGGGCGTCGAAGCCGGCGGAAATAATGATCAGGTCCGGCGCAAAATTGTCGAGCGCCGGCAGGACACGCGACAGCAAGGCATCGCGGAACATGTCCGAGCCGGTCTGTGGCGCCAGCGGCGCGTTGACGATGTTGCCGGCGCCGGTTTCGTTCTTGGCGCCGGTGCCGGGATAGAGCGGCATCTGGTGCGTCGAGCAATAAAGCACCGACGGATCGTCCCAGAAAATGTCCTGCGTGCCGTTGCCGTGGTGGACGTCCCAGTCGACGATAGCGACGCGCTCGGCGCCGTGTTTCTTCTGCGCATAACGCGCCGCGATGGCCGCGGTGTTGAACAGGCAGAACCCCATCGCCGTGGTCTTTTCGGCGTGGTGGCCGGGCGGACGCGCGGCAACAAAAGCGTTGGCGACGCGGCCCTCGAAGACATCGTCGACGGCGGCGTTGGCCGCGCCGATGGCGGTGACCACCGCCTGCCAGCTTTTCGGACTGGCGCTGGTGTCGGCATCGATAGAGGCAATGCCACTCTCGGGGATCGCGGCGCGGACGCGGGCGACGAAATCCTCGGGGTGGGCATAGAGAATGGTGGCCTCGTCGCCTTGCGGCGCCGTGACCCGGTCGAGCGCGGCAAAGGCCTCGTCGTCGAGCACGCGCTCTATGGCGCGCAAGCGATCTGGCCGCTCCGGATGACCGGGCGGCGTCAGATGTTCGAGGAAGATCGGATGGGTGTAGAGCCTGGTGACCATGACCCGATATAGGCGCGCCCGGCCGCTTTGACCATGGTTTCAGGCCACACCGCCCCGACGTTCAACAGGGTTTAGGTGCTCGGCTGCGTCCAGCGCGAGCCGCCGAACGAGGCCAGCGCCTTGTCCTTGAGCTCCCGGAACTTGGACGAGGCCTCGGCCAGCCGCTGGTCCCATTCGGCATTCGGCACCTGGCCTTCGATGGTCTTGAAATAGACCTGCATCAGGCAGGCGATGGCGAAGGGCTCGATGAAGGCCGCCTTGAAGGCCCAGGCCAGCAGGATCGCCAGCACGAAGGCCCAGCCGCCGAGCTGCCCTGGGATGAACCACATGATGGCGGCGGCCGGCGCCAGCATCAGCAGGAAGATGACGAAGGAGACGCCCCACATGATGACAGCCAGCCAGACGGCGTTCTTGACCATGATCTTGCCGTTCTGGGCATAGAGCACGACGCCTTGCCGCGCCGTCTCGAAGGGCGAGGACGAGTTGATGCGGATGTTGTAGCCGAGGATGATCTCGTCGACATAGGTCAGCGACAGGCGGATCACCGTGTTGATGAAGGCGACCAGACCGCTGAGGCCGGGAATGGGCAGGAAGGCGGCGATGCCGCCGATCAGGCCGGTGATGGCGCGGATGGCACCCTTGACCAGCTGATCGAGCACGAAAAGGATGTTGGCCTCGGCGAAACGCTCCTTCACCACATCCTGGGCATAGGCGATCTGGTCCTGGCCATTGGGGACGTCGCGGCCGTCGATCAGATGGACCATGACGGCGATATGGCCGGCCTTGACGACGTAGAGGATGTACTCGCGGATCCAATAAAGCGCGATCGAAACGACACCGATGCCGACGATGCCGCCCCAGAGCGCAAAGGAAAGCGGCCCGTCGGGATCGGTGGAGATATGGCCGACGCCATAGCCAACGGAGGCGCCGCTTCCGGTCGCCACGATGTAGGCGAGCGTGATGCCGAAATAGACGATCATGCGAAAGACGATGAACGGCCATGTCCTGATCATCATGGACACCGACCTGCCGATATCGAAATCCCACATGCCCGAATCTCCCCTCAGAGATGGGTGGGAAGGATGAGCCTGGGCCGAAAATTGTCAATCTCGGCAGATGCCGGGTATTGGCTGGTGAGACTTCAGACCGGCTGCGAATCCTGCTTTTTGAGCAACCCTTCGAGCAGCTGCTTGAAGGCCGCCACCACCGTCTTCGATGTCGCTTCGGGGTCGTTCGAATTGGCGATGCGCTGCGCCGCCTGGCTGCTGGCGCCGTTGATCAGCCGCGCGGCGGTTTCGGGATCGACGCCGGGGACGACCACCCCCTCCTGCTGCAGACTGGTCAGATGATCGGTCATTGAACCGACGCAGGCATTGGCATTCGGCCATTGCGCCGGGTCCCCCAGCACGGCCGGGCCATCCCTGAACATTATGCGCTGGATTTCGGGCTCCAGCGCCATTTCGATATAGGTCGTGCATTCGTCAACGAAATGCTGCCAGCGGGTCGGCGCTTTCGACGCGATCTCATTGATGCGAACCGCCATCTCGCCGTCTATTTCGGCGATGACCGCCTGCAGCAGCCCCTTCTTGTCACCGAAATGATGGTAGAGCGCGCCACGCGTCAGCCCGGCCGAGGCGGTGAAATCGTCCATCGACGCCTCGGCATAGCCGATCGTGCCGAAGGCATTGCGGGCCGCCGTGATCAGCTTGGCGCGCGTCTCGGCGATCATCTCCTTGCGGGGTCTGTGCATGGTTCTGGCCTTATTAACATACGCTCCGTATGCCAATTGACATACGATGCGTATGCTCTATCTAATAATCATACGCATCGTATGTAATTGTCGAATTGGCCTTTGTCGAGGAATCAAGCCATGCAAAACCCCTACGCCGAAATCTTTCGCGCCCCAGGAGCCAAGGGCTTTGCCGCTGCCGGCTTCCTGGCCCGCCTGCCGATCGCCATGGCGCCGATCGGAATCGTGGCGATGCTGTCGCAAACGCATGGCGAATACTGGCTGGCCGGCGCCGTCGCGGCGACCTTCGCGCTGAGCAATGCTTTCGTTGCACCGCAAATCTCAAGGCTGGTCGACCGGCTCGGCCAGACGCGCATCGTTGTTCCCACCACCATCGTCACCGTGCTCGCCTTTGCGATCCTGATTGCGGCGGCCAATCAGGACTGGCCGGTATGGACACTGTTCGTGTCGGCGCTGGCGGCCGCCGCCATGCCCAGCATGCCGGCCATGGTGCGCGCGCGCTGGACCGAGATTTTTCGCGGCCGGCCGCAGATGAACACCGCTTTCGCCTTCGAGTCGGCGGCGGACGAACTGGTCTACATCGCCGGGGCATCACTGTCGGTGGGGTTGAGTGCCGCCCTGTTCCCGGAAGCTGGTGTTCTGGTGAGCACGCTGTTCCTCGCCATCGGCTCGACAGCCTTCATCCTGCAGCGCTCGACCGAACCGCAAGTCCGGCCGGTCGATCATGTCTCGAGCGGCTCGGCAATCCGGCTGCGGCCGGTGCAGATCATCACCTTCGCCCTGATCTTCGTCGGCGCCACCTTCGCCACGACGGAAGTGACCACGGTTGCGATCACCAAGGAGCTCGGCCAGCCCGGCGCCGCCAGCCTCGTCATCGGTGTCTATGCTTTGGGATCGTTCGTGCTTGGCCTCGTCGTCGGCGCCGTCAGCCTGAAGGCGCCGCTGCAACGCCAGCTGGCCATCGCGGTCGCCCTCGTCGCGCTCGGCACGCTGCTGCCGCTCACAGCCGGCACGGTACCGCAGCTGGCGCTGACCGTGTTCGTCAGCGGCGTGGCGATCTCGCCGACCTTCATCACCGCCTTCGGCCTGATCGAGCGGCACGTGCCAGAAGCGATGCTGACCGAAGGCATCACCTGGGTGATGACCGGTATCGGCATCGGCATGGCGCTCGGCTCGTTTGCCGCCGGCGCGGTGGTGGATGAGTTCGGCGCCCGGAACGGGTTCTGGGTTTCGGTGGCGGCCGGCACTATCGCTCTGGTCACGGTGCTCGCCGGCCAGCGCAGCCTGGCCACCCATGAATGCGAGCTGGACGGATGCGACGCGGCCGCCGTTCCTGCGGAGTGACGTGGACAAGCATCCAGCCGTTTGTTTTCGATAGTGACGACGTTCGCGATTGGCTGAAGCCTCTACGCGGTCGTCATCCCAGGGCGAAGCAGGAGCGAAGCTCCGTCGCGAAGACCCTGGGATCCATGCCGCGACCAAAGGCGAAGGGTACAACGGAACAGGATCCTGCACCGTGGCGGCACGTGGAAGTCGCGGCATGGATCCTCGGGTCTGCGCCGCGTCGCTACGCTCCTTGCTTCGCCCGTGGATGACGAAGAGATGGGCGTTTTACGCCAATCTCCAAAGCATGCGATTGCTAGGTGCGGCTGGTTCCGATCCGCCAACCCGAAGCTTGGGATTAGATAATCTCGGTCTTGGCGATGTGGATGCCAAAGCCTTCGAGGCCGACATAGTGGCGTTCGCGCGAGGCGATCAGGTTGATCGAGGAAATGCCGAGATCCTTTAGGATCTGCGCGCCGAGACCGATCTCGCGCCATTCGTTCTCGCGGCGTCGTGCCTCTTCATGGTCCTCGCGGTCGCCGCTCAGCGGCCGCTTGCGCTCCTGATGGGCGACGCCCACGGAACCCTCCCGGAGATAGACGATGACGCCGCGCTTGCGTTCGCCCATCGCCTTCATGATGCCGTCGAGCCGGTGGCTGGTGCCGAATACGTCCGTCACCACATCCTCGGAATGCAGCCGCACCGGCACGTCCTCGCCGTCGCGGATATCGCCGAAGACGATCGCGACATGGTGCATGGAATCCCAGGGCAACGTGTAGGTGAAAACCTGCGCCTTGCCGCCGAGCGTATCGATTTCGGAACAGGCGACGCGCTCGACCAGCGTTTCCTTGCGCTGCCGGTAGGCGATGAGGTCGGCGACCGAAACCTGCTTGAGGCCATGTTCTTCGGCGAAGGCCGCCACTTGCGGACCGCGCTTGACGGTGCCGTCGTCGTTGACCAGTTCCGAGATCACGCCGACAGGCGGCAGGCCGGCGAGCTTGCACAGGTCGACCGCGGCTTCGGTATGACCCGAGCGCATCAGCACCCCGCCTTCGCGGGCGATCAGCGGAAAGATGTGGCCGGGACGGACGAAATCCGAACCGCCGACATTGCCGTTGGCGAGGTTGCGCACGGTCAGCGTGCGGTCGTCGGCTGAAATGCCGGTCGTAGTGCCATGTTTGAAATCGACGCTGACGGTAAAGGCGGTGGTGTGGGCGGAATCATTGTCGGCGACCATCGGCGACAGGTTCAGGCGCTTCGCCTCCTCGCGCGGCATCGGCGTGCAGACGATGCCGGAGGTGTGGCGGATGATGAACGCCATCTTCTCCGGCGTGCAATGGACGGCGGCAACGATCAGATCGCCCTCGTTCTCGCGTCCGTCATCGTCCATGACGACAACGATCTCACCGCGCTCGAAAGCGCGGAGGGCTTCGACGATTTTCTTCTGGTCGTAAGGCATTGGCTCGCTTCGCTCACAGGGCAGTAGGGGAATAGGGCAGTAAGGCAGTAGGGAAAAGGAAAATCTGGCTGTGTTCGGCGGGCTGCGTAACATATTGCCCTACTGCCTTACTGCCCTATGCCCCTCCCTTTCCCGTCTGTCCTCGGTGCCGCAAATAGTGATCGGCAATCGCGCAGGCAACCATGGCCTCGCCGATCGGCACGGCGCGGATGCCGACGCAGGGGTCGTGGCGGCCCTTGGTCATGACATCGACGTCGTTGCCGTCCTTGTCGATGGATTTGCGCGGCGTCAGGATCGACGAGGTCGGCTTGACGGCGAAACGGGCGACGATCGCCTGTCCGGTCGAGATGCCGCCCAAAATGCCGCCGGCATTGTTGGACAGGAAGACCGGCTTGCCGTCATTGCCCATGCGCATCTCGTCGGCATTCTGTTCGCCGGTGATGCGGGCGGCCTCGAAACCATTGCCGATCTCGACGCCCTTGACGGCGTTGATCGACATCAGGCCCGACGCAATGTCCTGGTCGAGCTTGGCATAGATCGGCGCGCCGAGGCCTGCCGGAACGCCGTCCGCAACGATCTCAATCACCGCGCCGACCGAGGAGCCGGCCTTGCGGATGCCGTCGAGATACTGCGTGAAGACGGGAACGGAAGCAGGATCAGGGGTGAAGAACGGGTTTTCGGCGTCGCCAATAAAATTCCAGTTCCAGTTGGCGCGGTCGATGGATTTCTCGCCCATCGAGACCAGCGCGCCGCGCACCACCATGCCGGGCACCACCTTGCGGGCAAGCGCGCCGGCAGCCACGCGCGCTGCCGTCTCGCGCGCCGAGGAACGACCGCCGCCGCGATGGTCGCGCACGCCGTATTTGACGTCATAGGTGTAGTCGGCGTGGCCGGGACGGTACTGGCGGGCGATCTCGCCATAGTCCTTGGAGCGCTGGTCGACATTCTCGATCAGCATTGAGACCGGCGTACCGGTGGTGATCATCGTCTCGCCGTCCTCGTCGAGGATGAAGCCGGACAGGATCTTCACCTCGTCCGGTTCGCGGCGCTGCGTCACAAAACGTGACTGGCCGGGACGGCGCTTGTCGAGCTCGGCCTGGATTTCCGCCCGTGTGAAACGGATGCCGGGCGGGCAGCCGTCGACGACGCAGCCGAGCGACGGGCCATGGCTTTCGCCCCAGGTGGTGACGCGGAAGAGATGGCCGAACGTGTTGTGAGACATGGAATTTTGCCCTGCCCGGCAGCGGAACCGGATCAAGGGTGCCTTCTATTGGCGTTTTCCACAGCGGTCAAACTGTGATCCGGCGGTTTTAGTTTTGACACATTCGGTTGGTTTCTGCTCTCTTCCATCCGCCCGTTGAAAGCTCGCCGCCACCCGTGCAGGCGCAATGACAAAGAGGACGACGATGCGTACCCTGATCGGCGCTGCTGCCGCCATGTTGCTGATTTCCACCGCCGCCTATGCCGGCCAGACCGAAGGCCTGATCAAGAAGGTCGACAAGGACGCGCTGACGCTGACGCTGGAGGACGGCAAGTCCTACAAGCTCAACGCCGAGACCGATCTCGACTCGCTGAAGCCCGGCATGGATATCGTGATCGCCTATGACGTGACGAATGGCGAGAACGTCGTCACCGACATGGAACTGCCTGATACCGAGTAAGGCCGACACCGAGTAAGGCCGACACCGAATAGGACCGGCATCGAACAGGGTTTTTCGCTCTGCGGACAAAACAGGACGGACGTCCTGTTTGTTCGGCCGCTCGATGCTCCGGCTATCTCTTTGATTCACGCAATTCCGGACGGAAAACCGTTTCACACTTTTCCTGGAATTGCTTAGCCTAAAGCCACTCCAGACGCCCGTCTTGCAGCCTGAGCACGCGGTCCTGCGGTACTTCCAGCCTCGCCGCTTCGTCTTCGGAAACACCTTCGACCATCCGAAACAGGGTCCGGACAACGCCGCCATGGGTGACGCAGACCGTCTGGCGGTCCAGCGCTTCGAACCACGGCTTCACCCGTTCGAGCAGCATCTGGTAGCTTTCGGCGCCCTCACCCGGGGGCTGGAAATTCCATTTGTTGCGCCGGCGCGGCTTGACCGAGCCGGGGCTACGCGCCTCGAGTTCGGCAAAGGTGAACCCCTGCCAGTCGCCGAAATGCACCTCGACCAGGCGCGGGTCGGTGCGAAAGGCGTCGGGATCGAGCTGCATTGCCAAGCGTAGCCGCTGCATCGTCTCGCGCGTCCGCTTCATCGGGCTGGCGACAAAGTCGAAATCTTCGGGCTTCTCAATCAGTTCGGCCAGCCGTCGACCGTTGCGGGTCGCCTGCTCGCGGCCGAGTTCATTGAGATCGGTGTCGGCCTGCCCTTGCAGCCGGAACTCGGCATTCCACTGCGTCTGGCCGTGGCGCACGATGTAGACGAGCGGAACCATCAGGTCTTCCGGAAAGCAGGACAGACGGGCAGAGATAGCGGCAGAACTAATCCTTGACGGTCGAAATATCCGGCGCGTCGACCGCCTTCATGCCGACGACGTGGTAACCGGAATCGACATGGTGCACTTCGCCGGTGACGCCACGCGACAGGTCGGACAGGAAATAGACACCGGAATCGCCGACTTCTTCCTGGGTGACGGTCTGCTTCAGCGGCGAGTTGTACTCGTTCCACTTCAGGATGTAGCGGAAATCGCCAATACCCGAAGCAGCCAAGGTCTTGATCGGCCCGGCCGAGATGGCGTTGACGCGGATCTTCTTGCCGCCGAGATCGACGGCGAGATAGCGCACGCTGGCTTCGAGCGCGGCCTTGGCGACACCCATGACGTTGTAATGCGGCATCACTTTTTCGGCGCCATAATAGGTCAGCGTCAGCAGCGAGCCGCCATCGGTCATCAAGGCCTCGGCGCGCTTGGCGATGGTGGTGAAGGAATAGACCGAAATGTCCATGGTGCGCAGGAAGTTGTCGCGAGTCGTCTCGACATAGCGGCCGGTCAGCTCGTCCTTGTCGGAAAAAGCGATGGCATGGACGAGGAAGTCGAGCTTGCCACCCCAATGGTTGGCGACATTGGCGAAAACCTCGTCGAGGCTCGCCGGGTCGGTGACATCGCAATGGCCGGCGACAAAGGCGCCGAGTTCCGCCGCCAGCGGCTCGACGCGCTTCTTGAACGCCTCGCCCTGATAGGTCAGCGCGATCTCGGCGCCGTGGTCGACGCAGGCCTTGGCGATGCCGTAGGCGATCGATCTGTTGTTGGCGACGCCCAGTATAAGCCCGCGCTTGCCGGCCATAAGGCCCTGTCCACCCGCCATGTCAGCGCTCTCCGAAAGATTTTCTGCTTTGGAGTGCCTATCGCACAGGCAGAAAGGCGCATCAAGCGCAGACGGGCCGCGCGTTCAATTCAGACACTGGGCAAACAACGATTAGGGGTATGTAACGTGTTTGTGAGCTTCAAATGGCTCACTGCGGCCAGCGCGCCTCGACGGCACAGGTCCGCGACCGACCAGCCGAATCGGCCGGTCGGCATCGGATGCGACCCTATTCAGCGACTTTGCGCCAGGGAATGAGCATGCCCACCCGCTTGCGGTAGAGGCGGTACTGATCGCCGAACATCGCGACGAGATCGCGTTCCTCGAGGAAGATGCCGAGCAGGATGTAGCCGGTGCTGCCCGCTGCGAAGAGCAGATGGCCCCATGTCATGGACGGCGTCGCCCAGAAGGCCAGGAGAAAGCCGACATAGATCGGGTGCCGGACCCATTTGTAGAAAAGCGGCGTCCTGAACACCGGCTCCGGCAGTTTGCCCTTGCGCAAAGCCGCGAAGACCTGGCGCAGGCCGAACAGCTCGAAATGGTTGATCAGATAGGTGCTGATCAGCAACACAGCCCAACCGAGCCAGAACACGCCATGGAGGACGGCGACCCAGAACGGGTTCTCGACCGTCCAGACGGGGCCGGGGACCGGCCGCCATTGCCAGTAGAGCAAAAGCAGGATGAGGCTGGCCAAAAGCACATAGGTGCTGCGTTCGGCCGCGTGCGGGACAATCCGCGTCCACCAGCGCTTGAAAACCGGCCGCGCCATGATGCTGTGCTGGGCGGCGAAAAGTCCGAGCAGCAGCGCGTTGACGAGGACAGCTTCGACCGGACTTCCCACGATCCCTGAATCGATCGATTTCGGCACGGCAATGTTGCCGACGAAACCAACCGCATAGAGAAACGAACCGAGAAATATCAGGTATGCGGCAACGCCGTAGATAAGGGTGATTACGCCCGCCATGACTGCCCCTCCTGCCAAGCATCAAGATTCGGTCGGTCGACCGAATTCATGGTCAAAAACCACAAATTTACTAGCGAGTCAACTTGATCGGTCGCTCGACCGAGATATGGTGGCGAGACGCCCAGCCTCGGACAGGAGAACCGATGACCCGCCCAGATTGTGCCGATTCCAACGGCAGGCACACCGTATGACGGACGCTGTCAAAGCCGTCGCCCCGCCCCAGAACAAGCCAAAGCGCGACACGCGCGCCGAACTGATTTCGGCAGCCGAACTATGCCTGTATCGAGGTGGCTATGCCGACCTGTCGACGCGCCGGGTTGCCGAGATCGCCGGCGTTCCGCTCAGCCAGATCCACTATCATTTCGGTTCCAAGGAACGGCTGTTCCTGGCCCTGCTCGACCATCTGAACGAGGGGCTGTTAAAGCGCCAGGCGGAGACGTTTGCAGCACCGATGCCGCTGTGGCGGCGTTGGGAGCGCGCCTGTGATTTCCTCGATGATGATCTGGCGTCCGGCTATGTCCGGATCCTGCACGAGATGATCGCTGCAGGCCTGTCGAGCCCCGAAATCGCCAAGGCGGTGCGCCGCGACCTGCGCGGCTGGTTCGAACTGCTGGACGGACTGGCGCAAGAGGCGGAGCGGCGGTTCGGCGGCCTCGGGCCATTCTCCGCCGCCGAAGTGACCAGCCTTGTCAGCGCGGCCTTCCTTGGCAGCGAGACGATGATCCTGCTGGAGATCGAGAGCCCGCATGTCCCGGTGCGGCAGGCCTTGCGCCGCTTCGGCGAAACCATCCGGCGCATGGAGGAAGCAGCGCCCGACGCCTAGAGCGTTTCACCGTTTCACGGAAACAGCGAACCGCTCTATCTCTTTGTTTTTACGCAATTCCCAAGGGGAAGCGCTACGCGCTTTTCCGGGAAACCGCACACACTTTTCCTGGAATTGCTCTAGCAGGCGAAATGCAGCCGCGTCAGCCCTTGCGGCCGCGCATCAGCGCTTCGAGCTCGCTGTCGCCACCTTCCGGCAGCATGATGCGGACATGGGCGTAGAGATCGCCATGGCCACCGGCCTTTTCCGGCAAGCCCCTGCCCTTGAGACGCAGAACCTTGTCCGAGCTCGACCAGGCCGGGACATTGACCGCCAGCCTGCCGGTGGGCGTGTCGACCGGTACCTTGGCGCCCAGCACCGCATCGGCCAACGCCACCTCCAGATCGGCATGCAGATCGCGGCCCTCGATGCGATAGCGTGGGTGCCTGCGGATATGGATCTTGACCAGTGCATCGCCCGGCTGCCCCGGTCCCTGCTCGCCCTGGCCCTTCAACCGGATGGTCTGGCCCTCCTCGACATAGGCCGGCAGCTTGACCGCGATCTTGCGGCCGTCGGGGAACATAGCCGTCACCTTTTCGGCGGTCGCCATCTCCTCGATGGTGACGTCGAGCGTCACGTTGAGGTCCGCTGCCTGCACCGGCTGGCGGCGGTCGCCGGCGCCGCGCGCGCCGGAAAAAGCGTCGCCAAAGATCTGGCTGAAAATGTCGCTGTTGCCGTCGAACGGATCGCCACCTGGACGGCCCGAGCGGAATTCGAAGCGCGAGCCGCCGGCGCCCTGCTGGCGGCGAAAGCCGCCAAACGGATCGCCGCCACCGGCTGCGCCCTCAAAACCCTGGAATTTCGGCTTGCCGTCGGCGTCGATCTCGCCGCGGTCGAACGCCGCACGATTCTTCTCGTCGCCGATCACCTCATAGGCCTGGTTGGCCGCGGCAAACCGGTCCTTCGCCTTTGGATCATTCGGGTTCTGGTCCGGATGATGCTTCTTGGCGAGTTTGCGGTAGGCCGATTTTATGTCCTTGGCCGATGCGTTCTTGGCAACGCCCAGCACCTCATAGGGGTCGCGCATGCGTCCTGCCCTGGAAAAAGAGTGAATCCACGTTGCCCCCTATATGCGCTCGCATAGGAAGAAATTCCAGTGGCGCATAGCCACATAGACGGCGAAATTGAAGCACGACTGGCCGTCCAAGACCACCGATGCTAGGCTGAAGGCATGACACGCGAGGCTGCGATAGCTCGATCGGAGGCCTACTTCGATTCAGGCGCTTTTCGGGAGGATTTGGCCCGTCGGGTTGGCATGCCGACAGAAAGTCAGAACCCTGATCGCGAACATGTGCTGGTTGAATATATCGAGGCTGAGATAAAGCCGACATTCGAACTGCTTGGCTTTGCCTGCCGAACGCTTAGCCAGAACGGCTGGCCATTCTTTTTCGCCGAACGCACAGAAGACACGGCACGTCCGACGGTACTTGGCTATGGCCACGGCGACGTGATTCGCGGGTTGGATGACGAGTGGGACGAGGGACTTTCCCCGTGGCGTCTGACCGAACGTGACAACAAATGGTACGGACGCGGCGTCGCCGACAACAAGGGTCAGCATTCGATAAACGTCGGCGCTCTTCGAGCCGTGATCGAGACGCGCGGAAGGCTCGGCTTCAATGCCAAGTATCTGATCGAAATGGGGGAAGAACGGGTCTCGCCTGGCCTGCGGGAACTGGCCAAGACCCACAAGGAATTATTTCGATCGGACGTGCTGATCGCCTCGGATGGTCCCCGCCTCACCGCCGAAAGGCCGACCGTTTTTTTGGGCTCGCGCGGCTCTATCTCCTTCGACATCTGGATCGACGCGCGCAAGGGCAGCCATCATTCGGGAAACTGGGGCGGTCTCCTCTCGGATCCCGCCATTCAACTTGCCCATGCCATTGCGAGCATCACCGAGCCGACTGGAAAAATTCGGATTCCGGAGTGGCTTCCGACAAGCATTCCCGACGATGTACGACGCGTACTTGCGGACTGTGAGGTGGAGAACGGCACGGACGAGCCCAAAATCGATCCCGATTGGGGCGAGCCTGGGCTGACCTCTGCGGAGAAGGCTTTTGCGTGGTGCTCATTTTCGGTTCTGGCTCTCGAGGCGGGGAACCCAAGGACGCCTGTTGGCGCCATCCCATCCCGAGCCTGGGCGCGTTGCCAGCTTCGCTTCGTCATCGGCGTGGACGTGGAGAAAATCCTCCCTGCCTTGCGCCGTCATCTGGACCGCAACGGATTTTCGACCGTGCAGATTGCGAAAGCACGCGACGAAGTTTTTCACGCGACGCGGCTCGATCCGAACCATCCATGGGTCAATTGGGTGGTAGATTCGATCGCCCGTACGACGGGAAAGAAACCCGCTATTCTGCCAAGCCTCGGCGGGTCACTCCCGAACGACGTCTTTTCCGAAACTCTTGAAATGCCTACCATTTGGGTTCCGCATTCTTATCCGGGGTGTTCGCAGCACGCACCCAATGAGCATCTGCCGCTTGCCATTGCCCGAGAAGGCTTGGGGCTGATGGCAGGACTTTACTGGGATTTGGGCGTGCCGAACGGACAGCCAATGACTCGCTCAGGCCTTCGGAAAGCAGACATTGGTGTCGAGGCCACTTGAGGTCAGCTCTTGGCGCACAGTCGCCCTATCGATGTGGGCCAAACATGCGGTCTGGAACACTTAAAGCGCCTTGAAGTCCTGCATGTGCCAGCCGCCGGCGCCGGCCATGCACAGTTCTCCCTTGAACAAAGCGACGCCGTCGAAGCTTTCGCGCGAGGCGGTGAAGCTCCGGCAGGTCTGGCCATTGTCCTGCAACTCGGCGAGTTCCGTGATGGAACCGCGCGAACCGGTGCCGGCATTCGCCCATGGCACGGCCTGGCCGCGAAGCTCCTCTAAGTCGGCTGAAGAGACCGCATTGCCGATCGTGGTCTGGTCGGAAGCGTTATCGGCGTCCGTCGATGTCGCCTGCGCCGGCGCACTCGAGGTGACGATGGAGCGGTCGACCTCGGCTTTTTCCAGGCTGAAGCCGCCGGCGCCGCAGGCGGCAAGCGGCAAGGCGACGATCACGATCACGGCTTTCGAACTGGCCGAAGCGAAAGCGCTCCATTGACCGCTGTCAAAAGCTTGCGCGATACGCGACAATCGGCAACCTCCTGAGTTTCGAGACAATTTGAGAAAAACTATGAGTGACACTGAGTTAACAACTGGTGACTTTACCGAGGCCGCCGAGCCGTTCCGGCTCTTTGCCGCCTGGCTGGAGGACGCCACAAAGAGCGAAATCAACGATGCCAACGGCGTCGCGCTGGCAACCGTCGATGCCGACGGCATGCCGGATGTGCGTATGGTGCTGCTCAAGGGGTTCGATGAAAGCGGCTTTGTCTTCTACACGAATTTCGAGAGCGCCAAGGGCCGCGAGATTCTTGGCAGCATGAAGGCCGCGATGTGCTTTCACTGGAAATCGCTGCGCCGCCAGGTGCGCATACGCGGTCCGGTGGAGATCGTCAGCGACGCCGAAGCGGACGCCTACTACGCGACGCGGCCGCGCGGCAGCCGCATCGGCGCCTGGGCTTCGAAGCAGTCGCGGCCGCTGGAAAGCCGCTTCGCGCTGGAAAAAGCGGTGGCCGAGTACACGGCACGCTACCCGATCGGCGAGATCCCGCGGCCAAAGCACTGGTCTGGCTTCCGCATCGTGCCGCAGGCGATCGAGTTCTGGCACGACCGGCCGTTCCGGCTGCACGACCGCCTGGTCTTTTCGCGCAACGCCGAAGGCGGCTGGGACAAGACGCGGCTTTACCCCTGACGCTTGTGAAATGGCGCGGCGATCCTAAACTGATCTGGCTGCAAAGGGAGAATCCAATGAGCCTGTTCCTGGCCTTTCTCGGTGTCTCTTTCATCGTGCTTGCGACGCCCGGTCCCGACACCGCCATCACCATCCGCAACACGCTGCTTGGCGGGCGTGCGGCGGGCGTCTTCACCGCGCTCGGTATCTCCAGCGGCCAGACGATCTGGGCGCTGGCCACCAGCGCCGGCATCGTCGCCCTGCTGGTTGCTTCGGAGCCGCTGTTCCTTGCCGTCAAATATGCGGGTGCCGCCTATCTCGTCTATCTCGGATTTAGGGCGCTGCAGGAGGCGCTATGGCCGTCCCACCAGCAGGACATGGCTGATGTCACGAGGCCGGCACGGCGGCTGACGGCGGCGACCGCCTACCGCCAAGGGCTGATCAGCGATCTCGGCAATCCCAAAATGGCGGTGTTTTTCGCCAGCCTGCTGCCGCAATTCGTACCGCCCGGCGGGGAAAGCTTCGCGGCGCTGCTCGGTCTCGGCGTGGTGTTCGCCGTCATGACCTTCACCTGGCTGGCGCTCTATGCCACGGTCGTGGCCAAAGCGGGGGATTTCCTGCGCCGGCCATCGATCCGCCGCACCATCGAAGGCGTGACCGGAATTGTGCTGATCGGCTTGGGTATCCGCATCGCCGCCGAACACCGGTAGCGGCTCATCCGTCCAGGCGGCATCAGGCCCATAACCATGCCATTTTCTGCGGCGGGTTGAATGGCGTGATGATCCGGGAATTACTGCGACAGCGCGGGATCAATCGTTTTCCAGCTGAAACAGCAGGAAATGCGGCCGTTCGCTGCCGAGCCCGACCGCCGGACGTATCGTCTTGGTCGCCTCCTTCGGCACCAGGAACGTCTCGCGCAGATTGAGCGTGTCGCCGGTCTTGGCGCCGGAGAAGATCGCCGAAACGCAGGTCTGCACATTGTCCGGCGTTCTCAGTGAGACAATAGACGTCGGCGACCAGCGCCGTCCCTCGCCATCGATCAGCATCACCTTGCAGCCAAGCCATCGCTTCTGCAGGTCGGGATCGCCCACGGTCACCGAAAAATCGGCCAGCACCGGTTCGGAATCGGGCGGCAGGTTCTTCATGCCGAAGGCGCCGCGCAGGTCGGTCAATTTCCAGTCGCTGCCGCCGAAATGCGCACTCTGGCCCCAGGCGACGCGGCGCCCAAACAGATCATTGTCGCCGAGCAGCGCCTTGACGCTGTCGTAGGCTTCCACAGCCAGGGTCAGTGGAATGAGCACAAGCAGCGCCCAAAGGCTGCGGCGCCGCCACTTTTTCTCCCCAACGCCATTGTCCTGAACCACACTCTGCGCCGTCATTTCGGTTGCCCATCAATCGGCTGCGACAGATCGAGCGTGTCGACGGTGCCGACAGGCATGCCGTCGGAACCGGCAGCGACCGGTCCGATCGAAATCTCGGCCTGTGAATCGAGCGCCGCCAGCAGCTTGCTCGAGATCAGCACCGTCGCGTTGCCGACGTCCTCCGGTCTCACCTCGAAGACCAGCCTCGCTTTCCGCGGCAGGCCGGGATCGATCGTCACGGGGAGAAAGCCGTTGTTGATGAAGGACAGCCGCTCGGTGTGGTCGTAGGTCAGCCCCGTTGGTCCGCGCCAGGACGCCACCGCGACTGATGTCGATCTGTCTGTGGCCGCGAACGCCACCGTGACCACGACCCACACGCCGCCGGTGGTCAACACCTTCGTCTCGCCGAACCGGTCCGTCTTGAGCTTGCGCGCAAACTCCAGCTTTTCGGCGCGAACCTCGAAGCTGCGTCCAACGATTGTATCTCCCACCTTGCCCCATACGGGAATGGGGCCGATCAGGTCGGCATAATGCGGCTTCGACATCTGCAGGCCGTAGCAGAACGCCACGGCGACAAGCAGCAGGACGAGATTGGCCAGTCTGCGCATCATGGCTGGCCTCCAGTATCGGGTGCGACAGGAATGATCAGTGTGCCGACCGGGCTCGGATTGAACCAGCCGGGCAGGCCGTAGAGGTTGTCGCGCTGTTTGTAGATCTTGCGGATGACCGTCAGGCCAAGGTTTGCCGGCACGGCGCCACCTTCCGGCAGATCCCAGACATAGGCCATGCGCTCCGTCATGCCGGGATGCAGTTCCGGCGACAGCGTCTCGTCGCGCGTCAGCACGATGTAGGGTTTTGTTGCCGGGTCGAACAGCGGCCGGGTTGCCTGGAGGAGCTCGAAATAATCCTTCGTCGATTGGGCCGTACGGTTGGTCATGTCGACCTCGAAGACCAGCGCTTTCGTGCCGGGCTTGCGCAACGTGCCGTAGACATATTTCTCTGCGCTGACATAGGCCTTCACCGGCTGCAGCAGCCATTGCCCGGTTTCGATCGGGCCAGCAGGAGCCAGAACCGGTACTTGCGCATGCCTTGCCTCGAAGGCACCGAGCACACCGGCAACGGCAATCGCCGCCGCCGTGCCGATGCCGGCGGCGAGCCATGCTTTCAGCTTGGAGCGGGCGGTCTCAAGCATCCTGCGCCGCCCTCGCCGGACCGGCCTGTTGCACACTTCCGCCGGTCTGGCGCTTGGTCAACGCGAAGGCCGTTTCGAGGATCGCGGCGAGGAAGCAGATGCGCAGCGGCTCGACCAGAATGCCGGTCGAAGAGTCCTGGAAGGCACTGCCGAACAGCAGCGAGACACCCTCGGACAGCACCTGCCAGGTGTCGAGATCGTGCGGGCCGATGATGCGGGTCGCGCCCAGCCACGCCCAGGCCGCCAACCAATCGATCAGCCGATAGCCGACAACAAGCGTGACGATGAGCACGAAGCCGGAGCTCAGCGTCAAGCGCACGCCATTGGCGATCGGCAGATAGCGCGAGCGATAGCCCGAGATGAAGTGCTCGACGAAGTCGCGCATGAATTTCGGAATGGTGCGGTAGCGGGCGCCGAGGCGCTCGACCCGTTCGTGCACGCGAAGCAGTTCCTTGTCGTCGCGCACGTCGTAGCCATAGATCAGCGCCGTCATGACCAGCCAGATCACGGGCAGCAGCATGAAGAAGAACAGCGCGATGAGTTTTGTTGTCGTGTCGATGGAGGTGACCTCGACCGGAACCATCGGATCGGCAAAGGCTTTTGCGACGGGGTTGGCCACGCCGTCGGCTGCGGCCTGCAGGACGGAAAAAATGTTGCGGCTCATGATCCAGCCGACGATGTCGTCCTTCCAGCGCGAGATGACGTAGAGACCGACGAAGATCCAGTTGGTTTCGCAGATCACCACGACGATCTGCCAGAAGGATTTTGCCCCGCCGCGTTTCTGCATCGCCTGGGCCAGACGCCTGACCAGCCAGGAGATGACGACTGAAAACACCAGCCAGCGCGAGTCCAGCACATCCAGCACGTTGCCCGCGCCTTCGCCGAACGGCGCCATGTCGAGGGTGACGCGCGAATATTGCCGCACCGTGTCGCCGAGAAAGCCCCAGGCGGCGTAGTAGGCGAAGAACGGCAGCAGCGCGACGGTGACCATGCGCGCCAGCCGCGAAGCACCGCTGCTCGTTTCGGCACCTGTCTCGCCGGACGCCTGTCCACGAGCCGCCTGCTGCGCGGCGCGGATCGCCGGCAGGCCGGGAAGCAGCGTCTGGAACATGGCGACGGTGACGATGAGCTGCGTCAGCGCCACCAGCGTCAGCAGCGCCAGCCCGGCCATGTGGTTGAGGAAGGCGGTGCGCGCGGCGATCTGCATGAACAGATCGCTGCCGACAATGCCCAGCAGCACCATGGCGACCAGTTGCGGCCAGAAGCGCCACCAGAGCCTGAATGTCAGGCCGAGCGGCTTCAAGACATCGGCAAGCATCGGACGCTCAATCCGTCAATGCAGGCCTCTTGGCATCTCGGAAGGTTGCATTGCTGGCAGCGACGTTGCGGGCCATGTCCTCTCCACCGACTAGAGCTGTTTACCGTTTCGGGGAAACGGCAAACCGCTCTATCTCCTAGCTTTGACGCAATTCCCTTCGGGAAAGCGCTATGCGCTTTCTCCGGGGAAAACCGCTTCACACTTTTCCTGGAATTGCTCTAAGCCCCCCGCCCGCCGGACTAGTGAGATAGGACGTGAAAACTGCGGTGTACAGGTCAAAAACACGCGCCTGACGTGTGTTTCGTTCGAAGCTGCCAGCAGCTGACAGTGCCGTGAGATCAGCTTGCCTTCTTGCGCGTCATGAACGCGGTCAGCGCGGCGCGCGCTTCATCGGACTTCAACCGCTCAAAGAAATGCTCGCTCTCCACCTTGATGCGGGCGAGAAGTTCGTCGCGTGGCGCGCGCATCAGGTCACGCGCGATCTTCAGCGCTTCCGGCGGCTTGGCGGCGATGGCGCCGGCAGCAGCCAGCACAGCGGCCTCGAGCGCAGCCTCCTCGACCACCTCGTAGATCAGACCGGCGGCCTTGGCGCGCTCGGCGGAAAAGCCTTCGCCGAGGCCAAGCAGCGCGAAGGCGCCCTGCCTGCCGAGGACGAGCGGCGCCAGCAGGCTGGAGCCTGCCTCCGGCACCAGGCCGAGGTCGACGAAGGGCGTGCGGAACACGGTGCGCGGCGTGGCAAAGGTCAGGTCGCAATGCAGGTTGAGCGTGGTGCCGATGCCGACCGCGATGCCGTCGACGCCCGAGACCATCGGCTTTTCGGTTTTGGCCAGCGCCATCAGGAAGTCCCAGACTTCGTTGCCGCCCTCGCCGCCGGTGGCGATGACCAGGAAGTCGGCGAGGTCGTTGCCAGCCGAGAAGGCGCCCGGCACGCCGAGGAAGACATGGACGCGGACCGCCGGATCGGCGTCGCCTTCGGCCAGTGCCGTGGACATTGTCGCGTACATGGCGCGCGTCAGCGCGTTCTTCTTGTCCGGGCGGTTCATGCGGATGATCTGAATGGCGCCCTGGCGCTCGACGAGAATATGGTCTGTCACGGTCATCTTTCCCTGGTGAGCGCTTTAGGTATTCAGGCTGATATCAGCGTCTTGCCGGCGGCGGCGAGGCTGTCGGCGCCATCGATGACGCGTTCCTTCAAGGCGCCGACTTCGCCAAGCAGGTTTTCGGCGAAGAAACGGCAAAGGGCGATACGGTTTTGCTCGGCAAGCCCGCCACGCGCCAGATAGGCGCCGCCGGCCGCAAGCGAGATCAGCCTGAGATAGGGCGTCGCACCGGCCTGCGCTTCGTCGAGACGGCCTTCGGCCAGCAGCTTCTGCAGGAAACGCGTCGCTTCGGTGAGATCGTCGAGCGCGCGGTCGAGGGTCTCGGCGGTGCGGCCGAACCCTTGCAGGTTCGAGGTCCGCACCTCGTCGGCGACCGCCTTCAGTTCGCCGATGTAGCCATGCACATGTTCGCCGCCGCCGAGCGGCAGTTTGCGCGCTACCAGGTCGATCGCCTGGATGCCGTTGGTGCCCTCATAGATCGGCGCGATGCGGGCATCGCGATAGAGCGCTGCCGCGCCCGTCTCCTCGATGAAGCCCATGCCGCCATGCACCTGGACACCGAGCGACGCGACGTCGACGCCGACATCGGTGGAGAAGGCCTTGGCCAGTGGCGTCAGGAGATTGGCGCGGTCGCGCCAATGCGCGGCCTGATCGCCGGCCGAAACCCGCGCCAGGTCGATGGCGTGGGCGCAGGAATAGGAGATGGCGCGGGCGATCTGAGTTAGCGCCTTCATAGTCAGCAGATTGCGCTGCACGTCCGGGTGATGGACGATCGGCGCCATGCCGGCGCCGGCATAGCCCGACGCCTTGCCCTGGCGGCGCTCATTGGCATAGGCGATCGCCTTCTGCGTCGCGGCTTCAGCAACCGCTACGCCCTGCATGCCGACGCACAGCCGAGCGTTGTTCATCATGGTGAACATGCAGGCGAGCCCCTTGTTCTCCTCGCCGATCAGCCAGCCTATGGCGCCGGGCGCAGCACCCCGGAACCCATCGCCATAGATCATGGTGCAGGTCGGCGAGGCATGGATGCCGAGCTTGTGCTCGAGGCCCGAACAGAAGACGTCGTTGCGCGCGCCCAACGTCCCGTCATCATTGACCAGGAGTTTCGGCACAAGGAACAGCGAAATGCCGCGCGTGCCGGCCGGCGCATCGGGCAGCCTGGCCAGCACCAGATGGATGATGTTGTCGGTGAAATCGTGCTCGCCATAGGTGATGAAGATTTTTTGGCCGAAGATGCGGTAGGTGCCGTCGCCGGCAGGCTCGGCGCGGCTGCGCAGTGCGGCGAGATCGGAACCGGCCTGCGGCTCGGTCAGGTTCATCGTCCCCATCCATTCGCCGGAGACGAGCTTTGCCAGATATTTGGCCTTGAGCGCCTCGGAGGCGTGCTTGTCCAGCGCCTCGACCGCGCCCATGGTCAGCGTCGGGCCGATGCCGAAGGCCATGGCTGCGGAGTTCCACATTTCGAGCGCGGCGACGCCGAGCATGGTGGGCAGGCCCTGGCCGCCGAATTCTTCCGGCCCCGACAGCGCGTTCCAGCCGCCGTCGACCCAGCTGCGGTAGAGCGCCTTCCAGCCGGGCGGCGTGGTGACGGCTGCATCTTTCAGCACCGCGCCGTGCTCATCGCCGATCTTGTAGAGCGGCGCCACCTCTTCGCTGGCGAAGCGGCCGGCCTCGGACAGGACGGCGTCGACAAGGTCTTCGCCGAGGTCGCCGAACGCGCCGCTGTCGAGCGCCGGCTTGAGGCCGGCGACATGCTTCAGCGTGAACGAAATGTCGTCGACCGGCGCCTTGTACATGCCGCTTTCTCCTCCGCTTCTCGCCCTCTCGATCCTAGGACCCGGGACGACGCAAAACCATCCGCCTTTGGGCGGCCTGCGACTTTCTTTTTACGTAAACGTCAAACTTTGTCACGCGGATTTTGCAATCTTTGCCAGCCGCGCTAGACTCCGGGCAGCCGACCGTTGACGCCCCGGCGCCAGAGCGAACCGGAACCTGCCATGCTTGCCAGACCCGAGACTTACCGTTGCATCGAATGCGGGTTGCCGTATCAGGCAAGCGGCTTCTGGTATTATCACGGCGAGCTCGAAAGAGGCCCCGCCTATTGGACCGATCGCGGCATATTGTGCTCGCCCAAATGCTCGCTTGCCCATCACCGCAAGCGCGCTGCCGAAGGCACACTGCAGCAGGAGCCCGCGCCGGATCCGTTCGAGGTGCAGCCGATCACGCGTCGCTGAATTCCGGAGCTGGCAATCTCCCCCCTCGTGGGGGAGATCGGATGTCGCCCTGAAAGCATTTCCTTAACCATAGCAGTTCACCATCGGTGTTTGGTCAGCGGGGATTCCCTGTTTGAAAACGCCGGCGCATCTTCTTCGCCGCTCAGCGATCGCTCTCGCGGCGATGATGGCGCTGATATCTGCGGCACAAGCTTCCGATTTCTCGGAGCCGTGGCGGGACGGCGACCGCGCGCTCGTTGTCGACGCCTATGAATACAATTCCATCGACTGGTCGCAGCTTGCTACCGACAAGCGCATTGTCGGCTTCATCAACAAGGCCTCCGACGGGTTGCCGCCGCCCTATTTCTGCTATGGCGACGAGATTACGGTCAAACTCTGCAAGACGCTGTGGAAACGCTATGCGGTGACGCGCGAGCTGTTCCAGACACGCAAGGTAGTGGCCAAGGCGCTCGGCCTGAAATGGGGCGCCTATCATCTTGCCCGCCCCGGCAATCCGGTCCAGCAGGCCAACAATTTCATCGATTTTGCCGAACCGGCGCCGGACGATCTCATGGCCCTCGACCTCGAAGGCAATGATCCGACACAGTGGATGTCGCTGGACGATGCCGAGGAATTCGTGCGCCAGGTGCACCGGCGTATCGGCCGTTTCCCGATACTCTACGCCAATGGCAAGACCGCCCAGTTCATCGCCGACAACCGCTATCAATATCGGCTCTTGTCGCGGCTGCCGCTCTGGTATGCGCGCTACAAGCCCGACATCGACGTGCATTTTCCGATGGGCAACTGGCAGGGCTATGCGCTGTGGCAGTTTTCGGCGCAAGCCAATTGCGGACGTTTGCGCTGCCCCTACCGGGTCGCCGGCACGCCCAACGACATCGACGTCAACGTCGCGCCGATGGATGCAGCCGTGCTGCGCCAGCAATGGCCCTTTGGCGGCCTGATCAATGTGCCGGCCGATTACCTCGCCTCGATCCCGGTGCCGGTTTCGCGTGAGGCGGGGCTGGCCGGCAAAGTCACCATCACCTATGCCGATGTGGCGACGCCGCCGACCGTCGAGGAAATGGTGGCGGTGCTCGGCGCGCGCTGGCAGACATTCCGCGCCGCCTTCCGCATGCCGGTGGTCAAAACGGTGCCGCGCCGCGCCCGCTTCGGCATTGCCGAATATGTCGCGTGGAAGCGGACCGCGTATCGCTCGGACGCTCTGCTCGAGGCCGCCTTCTCCCAGGCCGCCGATCCGGTCAGCACCGCTTCGACGGAGTTCGTTCGCGAGCGCTGAACTCTTTGTTTTTGCGCAATTCCGGACGGAAAACCGGTTTCCACTTTTCCTGGAATTGCTTACCCGGCCGCGCCGGCCTTTTCCCGCGCCACCGCCTGCCAGCCTATGTCGCGGCGGCAAAAGCCTTGCGGCCAGTCGATGCGATCGAGCGCGGCGTAGGCGCGGCTTTGCGCTTCACCGACCGTCTTGCCTGACGCGGTGATGTTGAGCACGCGGCCGCCATTGGCGACCAGCGCACCGCCATTGATGGCGGTGCCGGCATGGAAGATCTCAACGCTGTCGCCGGCGGCTTCTTCGAGGCCGCGGATGACCGAGCCCTTTTCCGGGGTGCCGGGATAGCCGCGCGCCGCCATCACCACGGTCAGCGCCGCCTCGTCGCGCCAGCGGATAGAGCTGTGCGCCAACTGGCCGTCGACAGCGGCGTTGAGCAGAACCAAAAGGTCGTCCTTCAGCCGCATCATCAGCACCTGGCATTCGGGATCGCCGAAGCGGGTGTTGTATTCGATCAGCTTCGGCCCCTTGTCGGTGATCATCAGCCCCGCAAACAGAATGCCGGCGAAGGGTGCGCCAAGCTCGGCCATGCCGCGCATGGTCGGCTCGACGATCTCGCGCATGGTGCGCTCGACCATCTCAGGCGTCATCACCGGCGCCGGCGAATAGGCGCCCATGCCGCCGGTGTTGGGGCCGGTGTCGCCGTCACCGACGCGCTTGTGGTCCTGCGCGGTACCGAAGGGAAGTGCTGTGGTGCCGTCGCACAGGCAGAAGAAACTCGCTTCTTCGCCGGTCATGAATTCCTCGACCACCACTTCGGCGCCGGCTTCGCCAAAGGCGCCGTCGAAACAGGCATCGAGTGCAGCAAGCGCTTCATCCAGCGTCATGGCGATGGTGACGCCCTTGCCGGCGGCGAGCCCGTCGGCCTTGATGACGATCGGCACGCCGACCTTTTCGACATAGGCTTTGGCCGCGGCGAGATCGGTGAAGCGGCCATAGGCGGCGGTCGGGATATCGTATTTCGCGCAGAGGTCCTTGGTGAAACCTTTCGAGCCTTCGAGCCGTGCCGCCCGCTTCGACGGGCCGAAGACGCGGATGCCCTGATCGCGCAGATCATCCGCAATGCCGGCGACGAGCGGGCCTTCCGGCCCGACGACGACGAGGTCGATCGCGTTGTTCTTGCAGAAGGTGGCGACGGCGGCATGATCGGCGATGTCGAGCTTGACCAGTTCCGCCTCGCGAGCGATGCCGGGATTGCCGGGCGCGGCATAGAGCTTGGTCAAGAGCGGCGAGGCAGCGATCTTCCAGGCCAGGGCATGTTCGCGGCCGCCGGAGCCGATCAACAAAACGCGCATGCCGATGTCCCTTGTCATTTCACGACAGGGACTGCGCTATTGCGCCAAGCGCAGCGGGTCAAGAGTTTTACCTTGCGCGATGCCGGTTGCGCACGGGAACGTCGCGCGGAGGGCACAACGTTCCCGGCCGGATCAGCTCTGGTAGATGACGGGGAACCAGTCCTCACGCAGTTTCTGGCCGGGCTTCATGTCATGGCCGGGATAGGGCGGCGAGGTGCGGCCGGGGCGCTCGACATAGCGCGCGTCATCGCCGACCCAGCGCAGCGACAGCGCCCGGCGCCGCGCCGACGTCAAATTGCCACGCGCACCGTGCGCGGTGCGGAAGTCGAACAATATGGCGTCGCCCGGCTCCATCTCCCATTCCAACACCTTCAGCGACGGGTCGTTGTCGGGATCGGGCACCGGCCGATAGTCGCCCTCGCCGGCGTAGAAATTGTCATCGTTCAGCCAGCGCACCGGCAAGACCATCTTGTCCCATTTGTGCGAGCCGGCGATCAGCCGCAGCGTCGCTTCCTTGACCGGATCGATCGGGATCCAGAAGCTGACGGTCTGAGTGCCGTCGACGAAGTAATAAGGGATGTCCTGGTGCCAGGGCGTCGGCTTTTGCGTGCCTGGCTCCTTGACCAGCACATGATCGTGGAAGAACTGCGCGCTGCGCGACTGCATCGCCGCCGCTGCCAGTTCGGCGGCCGGCGAATTGCGCACGACATCGACGAGTTCGGGGATGCGCTCCCAGTTGCAATAATCGTCGAAGAAGCTGCCCTTGCCATTGGCGATGTCAGACGCTGTGGCGCTGCGATTTTGCATGTTGCGCTCTATGCCGGCGGCGATGGTGCCGACCCAGTCCTTGAAGGCGCCGCGTATGCAGACCGCGCCATCGCGCTGGTAGTCGGCAATCGCGGCGGCATCGATATGTCTGGTGGCCATCTCATGTCTCCCCTGTTTGGATCGACTATCGCAGCCGCCGCACATCGCGTAAAATAATAACTTCTCATCCCTCTTATAGCTTTGGCCTATGAGCCTGACTCTCACCCAATTGCGCTATCTCGTTGCCGTCGCCCGGCATGGCAGCGTCACCGCGGCCGCCCGGATGCTGAACGTCTCGCAGCCGTCGATCTCGGTGGCAATTGACAATGTCGAAGCGACGCTCGGCCAGAAACTGTTCGTGCGCCAGCGCGGCAGCGGCATCGCGCTCACCTCGTTCGGTCGCGGCGCGGTGGCGAAGGCGAAGCAGGTGCTGGCCGAGGCGGACGAACTGGTTGGGCTGGGGACGCGTGACGCCGATGTCGGCGGCGAGCTGGTGCTCGGCTGTTTCGAGGATTTGGCGCCCTATTTCGCGCCGGCGCTGATCCGCGCTTTTTCGCAGCGCTGTCCGGCGGTCACTGTGGTCGTGCGCGACGAGACCTTTGAGACGCTGGGCCGGCGCCTCGGCGATGCGGCAATAGATCTCGGCCTGACCTATGATCTCGGCCTGCCCGTGCACTTCGCCCGTATCCTGCTGCATGAGCTGCGGCCGCACGCGCTGCTGCCGCAAGGCCACGCGCTGGCCAGCCAGGCGAGCGTCAGCCTGGCGGAGCTGGCGACCCATCCTCTCATCACCACCGACCAGCCGCACAGCTGGCAGCACATGCTGGACCTGTTCCTCAGCCGCGGCCTGTCGCCGGTCTCGCAATCGACGACGAGTTCGTTCGAACTGCAGCGCAGCATGGTCGCCAACGGCTTCGGCGTCGCGGTGAGCTACACCAGGCCCTTTGGCGACAGGAGTTATGACGGCCGGCCGCTGGTCTGCAAGCCGCTGTCGGATCCACTGCCGATGCAGCGCATCATCCTCACCCATGACACAAGGCAAAGGCTGTCGAAGGCGGCGCTGGCCTTCATCGAAGTGGCGAAGGAATGGTTCGCCAGCCACGATGTTTTCACCGCCTGAGCGACAATGCGGCCGCTTGACGGCGCCTGCTGCTGCTGCCACTCCAGCACGATGGAAACCATCCAGTCGAAAGCGGCCCAGGGCCGCGTCGCCGACGCGCCGAGCGGCCATTGGGTCTACAAGATATTGCCGCGCTGGCTTTGGCCTTACGCGCAGCTTGCGCGCTGGGACCGGCCGATCGGCTGGCAATTGCTGCTGTGGCCCTGCTGGTGGTCGGCAGCGCTTGCGGCCAGCGCCTATCCGCGCCCCACCGACCCGCTGCTGACGCTGCTGCCGTCACCGTGGTTCCTGTTCCTGTTCTTTGTCGGCGCCGTCGCCATGCGCGGCGCCGGCTGCACCTATAACGACATTGTCGACCAGGACATCGACAACAAGGTCGAGCGCACGCGCTCGCGGCCGCTGCCGGCCGGCAAGGTGACCCGCCGCCAGGCCTGGATTTTCCTGGTGATCCAGGCCTTGCTGGGCCTTGTCGTGTTGTTGCAGTTCAACGACTTCGCCATTCCGCTCGGCATTGCCTCGCTGGTCATCGTCGCCGTCTATCCCTTCATGAAGCGCTTCACCAACTGGCCGCAATTCGTGCTTGGTCTCGCCTTCTCCTGGGGCGCGCTGATGGGCTGGGCGGTCGAGTTCGGCGATCTCGATGGCCCGGCCGTCATGCTCTATATCGGCTCGATCCTGTGGGTGATCGGCTACGACACGATCTACGCGCACCAGGACAAGGAAGACGACGCCATTGTCGGCGTACGCTCGACGGCGCGGCTGTTCGGCGACAACACCAAGACCTGGCTGGTCGGGCTTTATGGCGGCACGCTGGTCTGCTTTGCCATCGCCTTTGCCTCGGCACAGGCGCCGGTGGTGGCGCTGGCCGGGCTGATCGCCGCCGGCGCCCATATGGCGCGGCAGATAGCGGTGCTGGATATCGACGATGCCGACCAGTGCCTGCGGCTGTTCAAATCGAACAACCAGGTCGGCTGGCTGATCTTCGTCGGCCTGATCGGCGGTGCACTGTGGGTGGCGCTGAAGCCGCTGGTGTAGGCTCCCTTCTCCCCGTCTCTGTACGGGGAGAAGGTGGCGGCAGCCGGATGAGGGGCAGCGCCAACCTTTGCAGTTAAGGTGAGATGCACAGCGGCGATGGCACGCGCATTAGATCAGGTTTTTGAAGTAGACAACCGGCTTGGTCAGCGCCGCCCCTCATCGCCCTGCCGGGCACTTCTCCCCGTATAGTGACGGGGAGAAGAGGCGGTCATTGGCGGTTCGCCAATCGCCAACGCGTGTAAAGCAAAAACTACTCCCGCGAAATAATCTCTTCGCCATCAATAACCAGTCGCAGGCCGAGGTCGCCGGCCCTGCGGCGGGCGAGGAAGCGCGGACGGCGCGTGGTCGAGACCCGGCCCTTGCGGCGATCCTTGGCCGGCAACGCCTTGATGGCGGCGCCGAGCGATTCTTCCAGTGTGCGGGCAATGCCGTCGGATTCGATCAGCAGCATCTGCAGCCGATAGGCATCGGCCCAGGCGCGCCAGTCGGCGGCGACGTCGTCGAGATCGTCGGCCACCAGCAGCGGCACCGACAGCATCGGGTCGTTGTGCAGCAGTTCCAGGGTTACCGTCACATTGCCTTCCGGATCCTCCATCGCGCGGGCGGCGACGCCGCGAAACGCATTGGCGGGCAGCGCGATGATCGCCGGCAGGCCGCTCATCTCGAGCGTGCGGCGAATGACGGCGCCTCGCTGGTCGATGGTGAAGGTAACGTCGCCATAGTCGTCGCGCGTGGCATAGCTCACCACTTGCGGCAGGCGGAATGGGTCAAGACGCATGTTGCGCCCGGCCCAGACGGGCTTCAGTACACTGTTCATCAACTGCCTTCCTGTGTTTCTCCTGAGAGCCGTTTTGCGGTTCTCACCGGGCCAGTTTTCCCGGCCTCGTTATGCGAAACAGTAGCGCGGGCTCCTTACCGCTGCGCTTAAGAAAGTCAGTTAAATTTTGCTGATCTCAGGGGATGGTTATCGGAATGAGACCAGCCCCAAGATGTTGAAAGGATCAGATAACCTTACCGGGATTCATGATGCCCGCCGGATCGAAGGCGGCCTTCACCCGGCGCATCAGATCGATCGCCATTGGCGGCGCGGTGGCGATCAGTTCGTCGCGCTTCAACTGGCCGATGCCGTGCTCGGCCGATATCGAGCCGTGGAAGGCGCGCACGACATCGTGCACGGCATGGTTCATGGCGTGGTAGAGGCCGAGAAACGCTTCGTCGTCACCACCCTCCGGCCGCGAGATGTTATAGTGGAGATTGCCGTCGCCCATGTGACCGAAGCAGACGACACGCGCCTGCGGGCTGACCGAGGCGACAGCGCCGGCAGCCTTGGCGATGAACGCCGGTATGGATGCCACCGGCACCGAAATATCGTGCTTGATCGAGGCGCCTTCAGGCTTTTGCGAATCCGGCAGCACCTCGCGGAAATTCCAGAAGGCGTCGCCCTGCGCCAGGCTTGCGGCGATCACCGCGTCGCCGACAATGCCTTGCTCGAGGCCTTCCGACAGCACCTCCTCGATCAGCCCCCTGGCGTCCTCGGCCGAGCGGCCCGATGAGATCTGCATCAGCACGTACCAGGGCCAGTCTTCGGCCAGCGGCCGGGCGACGCCCTGCGCGTGGCGCAGCGTGAAATCATAAGGGCGCTGTCCGATCAATTCGAAGGCGGTGAGTGCCGCCCCTGCCCGGTCCATCGCCAGGCTGAACAGTGAAAGGGCGGCTTCCGGCGACGACAGGCCGGCAAAGGCGACTTCACGGCCCTTGGGCTTTGGGAACAGTTTCAGCACCGCGGCAGTGATGATGCCGAGCGTACCTTCGGCGCCGACGAACAGGTTCTTCAGATCGTAGCCGGTGTTGTCCTTCTTCAGTTTGCGCAAATCGTCGAACACCTCCCCGGTCGGCAGCACCACTTCGACGCCGAGGCAGAGTTCGCGCGCATTGCCATAGGCAAGCACGCCGGTGCCACCGGCATTGGAGGATAGATTGCCGCCGATCTGGCAGGACCCTTGCGCGGCAAGCGACAACGGAAACAGACGGTCAGCGGCATCGGCCGCTTCTTGCAGCGTCTGCAGGATAACGCCGGCCTCGACGGTCACCGTGTTGGAGAACACGTCGATCTCGCGGATGCGGTTCAGCCGCGACAGCGACAGCACGATCTCGCGACCGGACGCGTCGGGCACCTGGGCACCGACCAGCCCGGTGTTGCCACTCTGCGGCACGACCGGCGTTCCCGTCTCGCTCGCCAGCCGCATGATCCGGCTGACCTCGTCGACGCTGCCGGGCCGCAGGACCAGCCCTGTCCTGCCGTGCCACAGCCCGCGCCGCTCGGTGAGGTAGGGCGCGATATCGGCCTGGTCGCGCAATGCATATTTGTCGCCGACGATTGCGGCGAAGCGGTCGATGAGGGCGGGGTCGAGATCGAAAGGGGCGTCGTTCATGGGCAGAAACTATGGCGCTCAGTCGAGCTTGTCACGTGGGGCAGCGGCACGAAACAGCCGATCGTTGATCGCCTCGCCCAAGCCTTCGACCGGGATCGGCTCGACGGCGATCGTTGCCGCGCCGCTGCGATCTAGTTCCTGCAGATAGGCGAACAGATTGCTTGCGGCTTCGCGCAGGTCGCCTGACGCGGACAGGTTGCGCAAGGCGACGGCCGCTTGCCAGCCTTCGGCGCGGTGGCCTCCAAAGGCCAGCAAGGCCTCCCCCTTGGCTACGCTTTTGACATTGAGTCTCACCGATGCGCCCGGCGCATAGTGCGACGCCAGCATGCCGGGCGCCTCGATGCCTGATATAGCGCCGCGCAGCAACTTGGTTCCGACGGCCGCCTCGATGTCGGCGGCGGCAATGCCGCCCGGCCTCAGCAGCCGCACTGTATCGCCTTCGACCTTGACGATGGTCGATTCCAGCCCTACCGGGGTTGCGCCGCCATCGACGACAAGCTGGATTTTCGCACCGAGATCGGCCGCTACGGCCTGCGCCGTGGTGGCGCTGATCTTGCCCGAAGAGTTCGCGCTGGGCGCGGCCAGCGGCCGGCCGAGCCTGGCGATCAGCTCGCCGCCGAACCCCTTCGGCATGCGCAGCGCGATCGTATCCAGCCCCGCGGTGACCAGTGGATGGATGCCGTTGCCGGGCCGCAGTGCGAGCACCAGCGTCAGCGGCCCCGGCCAGAACGCCTCGGCCAGGCGTTTCGACAGCGGATCGAAGGTCGCAATGCGCTCGGCCATCGCCAGATCGGCGACATGGGCGATCAGCGGGTTGAAGCGCGGCCGGCCCTTGGCTTCGAAGATGCGGGCGACGCCGACGCCATTGGTCGCATCGCCGGCCAGTCCGTAGACGGTCTCCGTCGGGATGGCGACGACGTCGCCGCCCTCGAGCAGCGCCAGCGCCCGCTCCATCGCTTCGCCGACGGGTAATATCTCAGCCACTTGCATCACCTCACAGGCGCCGGACCTAGTACGGCAGTGATTTTCGGGCAAGCCGGCGTTGGTGAATTATCAATGCCTAAAATGCTATGTTTCCCTGCAAGCCGGCATCAATCCACTGGGGATAGGCTACCGGCTTGTTGGGCAAGGGGATGGTTTCGATGTCGATGCGTGTGCTTGGAGCGCTTGGTTTCACCCTGGCGGCGATGACCGGTGGAGCACAGGCCTCGTCGATCGTCTTTCTCGGCGTCTCGAAATCCACGCCATCGGTCATCAAGGTCGGCACACCCCAACCGATGAAGATCGCCTCGGCGCCATCGATCGTGGCGCTCGGCGATGCCCAGCCCGACGTCACCTATGAAAAGGTCGCGGCGATCCCCGAGAAGCCCAGGCACGGACAGGCCCCGATGATCATTCGCGGCGGCGTCGTCGGCGGCGCCTTCGCTTCGCCGGCGCCGGCCAAGCCAGCCGCCACCGCTACCGCGGCACCCACAGCGGATACGAAGCCCGGGGCAGAGACCGCACCCGCAGGAACTGCGACGGCATCGAACGGCAAGCCGGAGTCGGAACCGGCAGCGCCACAGCCGGCGGCAACGCCGCAGCAGCCGATCCAGGGCGTCGGCAAAGCCGAGTAAGCCATTCGGCCGAAACAGTCGGCCAGTCCGCTTTACGCCGATCGACGCCCCGGCGCACGATCGGCCCGGCGGCGGCGGCCCCAATTTCGCCAATCGGTTTTGGCACGAGCGCGCCGGGTTTCAAGTGAGCAAGGGGGTATCATGAACAAGGCGAAATCATTGACCGTGGCCGGCCTGTTGTTGGCGTCATTTCTGGGCGTCGGCAGCGCGCAGGCCGGTGACGACATGCTGGGCTCCTATGTCGCGCGCATTTCCGATCGCGACCACCATGCCAGCGACGGCTACGAGCTGAGCAGCGCGGCGCAGATGGTGCGGCAGGACCGCGCCAACTGGCACAAGTTCCACCGGCGCGATGCCGACGACCAGGGCGACGACTGGTTCCGCAGCAATGAAGACCGCGCGTATCTGGAGCGCCTGCTGAAGCGCGGCGGCGCGATGAGTTCCTCGACACGGCGCGCCATCGTCAATGGCGAGCCGCTGATCCAGGTCGACGTCTATCCAGACAGCGTGCATGTGAGCATTTTGGAGGACTGACTTCGTCAACCTCGGGAAGACTGACGGAGTCAGTTTCCGGGAAGACTGACGGAGTCGGTTTCAAGAGGGCCGACAAGGTCGGCCTCGATAACAAGAAGGGCGGCGTGTGAACGCCGCCCTTTTCGTTTGATGTCAGTCGCCTGAAAGCTCAGGCCGCTTCTTCCTCGTCGTCGGATTCCTCGGTCTCGTCAGCGCCGCGGGCTTCGGCCTTCACGCCGTCGTCGTCTTCATCTTCGTCGTCTTCCTCGTCCTCATCGTCGTCGGAAGAAGCGATGGTTTCGGCACCTTCTTCCTCGTCCGATTCGTCGCTGTCTTCGTCATCGCCTTCCTCGTCATCCGACAGGTCGGCGGCCTCGACCGCCGTGGCGGCGGCATGGTCGAGACTATTTTCGGAAGCGGATTCAAGCGCCTCGGGAGTGCCCGAGGTTTCTTCTGTCACTTCGATGTCGTGAGCGGAATTCATGGAAGCCTCCGTGGGGGTTGGGAACATGTCCTTTTTGCCACGGAGAGATCATCGCCATATGACTGTAAGCCGGCTCGAACGGCCGGCGGGGGAGAAAATTTTTAGCGTTATTCCCGCGCCTTTAGCCAGCTATTCTGGAGAAGTCCGCGACCTGGTCGGTGGCCGCGCGGATGCGGGCCAGCAACGCCAGACGGTTGGCGCGCACGGCCTGGTCCTCATCATTCACGAGAACGCGTTCAAAGAATGAATCAACCGGTTCACGCAACACGCTAAGCGCCAGCATGGCGGCGGAAAAGTCTTCCTTTTGAATCGCTTCGCCGGCTTGCTTCTCAGCCTGATTCACCGCGGCAAACAGCGACTTCTCAGCCTCCTCGCGAAACAGTGCCGGCTCAACAGTTTCGCCGACGACTGTTTTCTTCTTCTCCTCGGCCGCCAGAATGTTGGCCGCGCGCTTGGTGCCGGCGAGCAGGTTCTTGCCGTCCTCGGTGTCGAGGAAGGAGCCGAGCGCTTCGACGCGGCGCACGATCTGCAGGAGGTCATCGGACTGCGGCGTGATCACTGCGTCGATGAGATCGTGACGGGCGCCCTGGTCGCGCAGGTAGACTTTCAGGCGGTCGTGGAAGAAAGCCAGGAGATCGGTCGACTGGCCTGCACCGCTGTCCTTGAAATTGGCGGCAGCGCGATCGAAAATGGACGACAGGGCCAGACGGATGCCGTTCTCGACCAGCATCCTCACCACACCCAAAGCCGCTCTCCGTAGCGCATAAGGATCCTTCGACCCCGTCGGCTTTTCATCGATCGCCCAGAAGCCGACCAGCGTGTCGAGCTTGTCGGCCAGCGCGACGGCAATCGACACGGGATCGGTCGGCACGCGATCCGACGGACCTTGCGGCTTGTAATGTTCCTCGATGGCCGCGGCCACGGACGGATGTTCGCCCTGCAGCAGCGCATATTTGCGCCCCATGGCGCCTTGCAGTTCGGGAAACTCACCCACTGCTTCGGTTGTCAGATCGGCCTTGGCCAGCACGGAGGCACGCCCGGCGCGCTCGTGCAGGTATTTCTGCTCGGTGTTGAGGTCGTCGGCCGACAGAAGCTTTCCGTCGAAGAATTTCGGCTGCGTCGACAAGGTGTCGGCGATATCTTGCGCCAGCCGCTTGATCCGCTCCACCCTCTCGCCTTGCGTGCCGAGCTTGGCGTGGAAGGTCACATTGAGATGGTCGAGGCGGGCCATGCGCTGGTCGAGCGGCTTTTTCAGGTCGAGCCCGAACTTTTTCGCCGATGCCTCGAGCTGCTCCAGATCGGGCAGGTCGCCCTGGTCGGTCTTCCAGAAATAGAGCGCGTCCGACAGGCGTGCGCGCACCACCTTGCCATTGCCGTGCGCGATCTCCTTGCCGCCGTCCTTGGCCTCGATGTTGGCGGTGAGGATGAAACTGTTGGAGAGGTTTTCGCCATCGCCCTGCGGCCGGGTGACAAAGCATTTCTGGTTGGCGCGGATGGTCAGCCGGACCACTTCAGGCGGAATAGCGAGAAAAGCCTGCTCGAATTCGCCCATCAGCACCACCGGCCATTCGACAAGGCCCGACACTTCTTCCAGCAGCCCTTCGTCCTCGACCAGGTCGAGCCCGTTGGCAAAGGCGAGGTTGCGGGCGTCGGCCAGGATGATCTCCTTGCGACGGTCGCCATCGAGCACGACCTTGGCCGCTTCCAGCTTGGTCACGTAATCGTCGAAGCGGCGCACTGTGATTTCACCGGGCGCCATGAAACGGTGGCCGTAGGTGATATTGCCCGAGCGAATGCCGTCGATCTCGAAATCGACCACGACCGGCTCCTCGGTCTCCGGGCCGAAGGTGCACAGGATCGTCTGCAGCGGCCGCACCCAGCGCAGCGAGCCGGGTTTTGCCGAAGCCGGCCCCCAGCGCATCGATGTCGGCCACGGGAAGTTGCGGATGATGGTAGGTACCAGTTCGGCAATGATCGCTTCCGCGGCTCTGCCGGGCTTCGAAATATGGGCGACGTAGAAATCGCCCTTCTTCGGGTCGGAATGGACATGCGCCTCGGCAACCGAGGCCAGGCCTGCCTTGCGCAGAAATCCCTGCACGGCCTGTTCCGGCGCCGTCGTCGACGGCCCCTTGATCTCCTCGTGGATATCCTTCGAGCGCGCGGTCAGGCCCCTGATGTCGAGCGCCAGGCGCCGCGGCGTCCAATATTCGCGCGCCGCGTCATAGGTCAGACCCGCCTCGACCAACCCCTCGGTCAGCATCTTCCTGAGATCGCCCGCCGCCTTGCGCTGCATGCGGGCCGGTATTTCCTCGGAGCGAAGTTCTAGAAGCAGGTCAGGCATGGTCAGGCTCCCACCCTCCCCTTGATGGGGAGGGTCGGCGCGCAGCGCCGGGGTGGGGTGGCGGCCTCTCAGCCGCCGATACCTTCGGCACCATCGCGCAAATGCAGGTGTGATTTCTGTTCTTCCACCGCCGCATAGATCGTATCGAGCACGGAATCCAGTTCGTTTTTGATTTCATGGTTCCAGAAGCGGATGACACGGTAGCCCTGACTCTCGAACCATTTCGTGCGGCGCTCATCATGGCGCTGCTGGTCATCAAAACTGTGATGGTCGCCATCAACTTCGATGATCAGCTTCAACCGGTGTGAGATGAAATCAGGGAAATAGACCCCTACCGACGCCTGCCTGCGAAAATGCGTACCTTCGACAGGAATGCGCCAGAGATGTCGCCACAGGGTGCGCTCCTCGTCTGTCATCGCCGCGCGGAGCCTTTTTGCAGACTGCAGCTTGAACCGATCGAGTTTTGGCATGGGACGTCGCGCTGTCACCCCCACCCGCCGCTTCGCGGCGACCTCCCCCATCTAGGGGGAGGTAGGGGCGCATAACAACTCGGCTCACCGTCAATTTCCAGAAATTCTCAGCACCCTGTCGGACCGCAGCCAGCCCGCCCGTCCTTGGATCAAAGATTTCCATGAACCAAACGCAGCGCTGAAGCGACCAACGCTCAGGCAGGGACCTATTGGCTGAACGACCATGAAAACGGCATCGAGACTTCTCCAGATACTCGCACTCAGCGCCTGTTTCGCCGCGCAGGCCCATGGCGCCTTCTCGATGCCGGGCGTGCGGCAGGCCATGCGGACGATCGATAGCGCAAGCGCTCAAGGCGCAAAGCCGAGCGCCGCCACCATCCAAATCGCAGCCTTGAGCTAGGCCGCCAGTCCGCCGGCTTGAGTCAGCAAAAACGCCTCGCCGCAGGCTTTCGCAAGATTGCGCACTCGCAGGATGTAACTCTGTCGCTCAGTCACCGAAATCACGCCGCGCGCATCGAGCAGGTTGAAGACATGGCTGGCCTTGATGCACTGGTCATAGGCCGGGAAGACCATGCGGTGCATCGGCAGATTGTCGTTCGAGGCCGGGGCGCCGGCCGCGAGTAGTGCCTTGCATTCGGCTTCGGCGTCCTCGAAATGCCGGAGCAGCATGGCGGTGTTGGCATATTCGAAATTGTGCCTGGAATATTCCTGCTCGGCCTGCAGGAAGACCTCGCCATAGGTGACTTTTTCAGCGCCTTCGCGGCCGTTGAAGTTGAGGTCGTAGACATTGTCGACGCCCTGCACGTACATGGCCAGCCGCTCCAGGCCGTAGGTCAGTTCGCCCGCCACCGGCGCGCATTCAATGCCGCAGACCTGTTGGAAATAGGTGAACTGCGACACTTCCATGCCGTCGCACCAGCACTCCCAGCCGAGCCCCCAGGCGCCCAGCGTCGGGCTTGCCCAGTCATCCTCGACGAAGCGGATGTCGTGCAGCAGCGGATCGACGCCGATTGCCTTGAGCGAACCGAGATAAAGCTCCTGCAGGTTCGGCGGGTTGGGCTTCAGGATGACCTGGTACTGGTAATAATGCTGCAGCCGGTTGGGGTTCTCGCCATAGCGGCCGTCCTTCGGTCGGCGCGAAGGCTGGACATAAGCGGCGTTCCAACCCCTGGGACCGAGCGCGCGCAGCGTGGTTGCCGGATGGAAGGTGCCGGCGCCGACCTCCATATCGTAGGGCTGCAGGATGACGCAACCATAGGCGGCCCAGTAATTGTGCAGGGTCAGGATCAACCCCTGGAACGAGCGGCTGGGATGCATATGGTCTGACGTCACGGCGGCCTCGCAAAGCGCGAAAAAGAAGACATTCCCTTAAAGCATGATCCCGAAAAGTGGAAACCGGTTTTCGGAAAAGATCATGCTCTAAAAAGCAACTGGATCAGGTCGACGATTCAACCGAACGTCGGCCCGATCCAGTTGCCGGGCCGGCAAGCGTCAAGGCAGCGCCTTGCGCCGCCTTGCCCGAGAGGTTGAACGCTTTGCTTCTCGCTGGCCCATTGCCGGACGGCGCCGGCGGCCCTCTGCTGAACTCAGTTCCACCGACAAAGGTTCAGCCATGCAAGGCCAGCTCACCGTACGCCCCGTCACCCGGCAGGATTACGAGCAATGGCTGCCGCTGTGGGACGGATACAACGCTTTTTACGGCCGCTCGGGAGAAACCGCCCTGCCCGGCGACGTCACCGCAATGACCTGGTCGCGCTTCTTCGATGCCTATGAGCCGATGCATGCGCTGGTCGCCGAGAGCGAAGGCAAGCTTCTCGGCCTTGTGCACTATCTCTACCACCGCACCACCACGGCGATTTCGCCGAACTGCTATCTGCAGGACCTCTTCACCACCGAAGCGTCGCGCGGCAAAGGCGTTGGCCGGGCGCTGATCGAAGGCGTCTATACCAGGGCGCAAGCAGCCGGCGCAGGCCGGGTGTACTGGCTGACACACGAGACCAACCACACGGCGATGAAGCTCTACGACAAGATCGGCGAGCTATCGGGGTTTGTGGTCTATCGAAAAATGTTCTGAAAATAAAACGGGGCTCAGCGAGCCCCGTTTAATCAGAAGTATGACTTGCCTCACCCCTTCGGCGCAGGCGCCGGTGCGACCGGCTTGACCTTCGGGGTCTCCTGCGCGGTGTTGGATTCGATCGGCGGCAGGCCCTTCATCAGCTTCTGCTGCAAGGTGGCAAGCACATCGGGATCGGGCTTCAGATCACGCGCCTGGTTCCACTGGAAGGTGGCTTCGAGCTTGCGGCCGACGCGCCAGTAGGCATCGCCGAGATGGTCGTTGAGCACCGGATCTTCCGGCTTGAGCGACACGGCGCGCTCCATTTCGCGCACGGCGTCGTCGAACCGGCCCATGCGGAAATAGGCCCAGCCCAGCGAATCGACGATGTAGCCATCGCTCGGCCTGAGGTCGACGGCCTTCTGGATCATCGCCAGGCCTTCCTTGAGGTTCATGTTCATGTCGACCCAGGAATAGCCGAGATAGTTCAGCACCTGCGGCTGGTCGGGGAACAGTTCCAGCGCCTTGCGGAAATTCGGTTCGGCCTTCGGCCATTCCTTCAGCCGCTCATAGGCGATGCCGCGCTGGTAATAGATGTTCCAGTTGGCATTGGTCGGCGTCTTCAGCACCGCGACCGCCTTGTCGTAGAGGGTGGCGGCGGAGCGGAAGTCCTCCTTCGAGGCATAGACCCCGCCCAGCGCCAGATAGGCGCGCATGTCGTCGGGGTGGGCGTCGACGAAGGCCTTCAGATGGGCGATCGCCTCGTCGTGACGGTTAAGATCGGCAAGGTTGAGGCCGAGCTGCAGGTCGGAAAGCTCCTTCAGCGGCGAGGAGGCCGGAATACGGCGGTAGAGCGCAATGGCGCCTTCGCCGTCCTTCAGCTGCTCCGCAACGGCGGCAAGCTGTACCAAAGCGGCGTCGCTGTCGGGCTTCAGTGCCAGCGCATATTGCAGATAAAGGCGCACGAACGGCTCGCCGCCCCCGCGATTGAGCGCGATGGCGAGGTCGAGCAGGATTTCGGAGGCGCCTTCCGACGGGCTGGAGACGAAGGGCTCGATCTTGTCGCCCTTGCTGATCCTGTCGCGAAGCGCCTGGATGTCCAGCTTGCCCGGCGCGAACGCCTCGGCCTTGTCGAGCACGTAGAGCGCCTTGTTCTTGTCGCCCTTGCGCGCCAGGAAAGACGCATAGGCCTGAGCGTTGCGCATCCATGTCTCCGGCGCAGCACCTCCGGCCGTGGTGTCGGTCAAGGTCGCGTCATAGAGCGCATCGGCCTTGTCCGACATGCCTGAGGCATCGGCGATCAGCGCGCGGTGGAAGGACTTGAACAGGCCGAACCAGTCAGGCCCCTGCAGCTTGTCGATGGAGGCCATCGCCTCGGTGGCATTGCCGGCGCCCTCTTGCGCCCAGCCGGACATGACGCCGGAAATCAGCCGATCGAGATCGGATTCGAGCGACAGCTTGAGCCAGTACTGCGCCTTGGTGAAATCCTTCTTGTGGAAGGAGTCGACCGCCAGCGCCAGCCGCGAGAAGCGCTCGACATCGGGAACTTCCTTGAGCTTGTCGGCATAGACAAGCGATTCCTCGAAGCGCCCCTGCGCGATCAGCGACAGCATCAAGCTCTGCTGCAGCGAGGTGTCGCCGGGATTGAAAGCCAGCGCCTGCTTGTAATAGGCGATGGCATTGTCGAGGTCGTTGTCGCCTTCGGCGATGCGGGCGGCGAGATAGGCGCCCGAGAAGGAGGTGATCTTGACCGGGTCGGTCGATTCCTTGGCGTAGGCGGGCAACGGAGAAATCGCCATCCCTGCCATAATTGCCAGCCCTGCGAGCCAGCGCGCACGTCCTTGCCGCATCGTATCCCTTTCAGCCAGACGCGACCCGCACACAGGCGGGACCGCCGTAGACTCGATGTTTCCGGACAAAGCATGGCCTTTTTGGGGTCAGGCTTCAATCCGGGCCGAATTCACAATCGGGTCACCCGATTAACAAACCATGGCGACGCCCACACTGCCAGTTTCGGGATAATAGCAGATCGGGGTTGGGAGCTACAGCCTGACATCGCGATATCCGCCTGCCGCGACAGTGGTGCACAGGCCGGCCCATTCGCAACCCTGGCAGGCCTCACGCGTCACGCCGGTTGAAAAGGCCGCGCGCAGGCTCGCAAGCGTTGCCGCGTCGAGGCTGAAGCGGGCGCCGTCCTGGATCGGCCGGGCCAACAGTTTGCCGACGTCGCGCGCTGCCAGTTCGTCCCGGCCGGCGGCGCTTTCCCCCGAACAGTGGGATTCGGCCTCGCCGAGCATCGGCTGGCAGATGTCGTCTGGGCCGGAGACGATCAGAACATCCTCGCCCCGGCCAAGACGTTTCGCGATCGCGTCATAATTGGCGATGAAAGCTGCGCTGTACCCTTTGCCGACATAGGTCAGCAGGCAAAGCAGGTGATGGGAGCGCAGTCTGACGGTCATCGGTCCTTATGATGCCTTCCGAGCCGGTTCGGCCTTGCCCGAAAACAGCTTGAGTGTCGCGGCGCCGAGCGCCGATTTCAGCAAGCCGCCGACGAGGAAGGGCAGGAAGCCGAAGGTGATGGCCTGTTCGAGGCCGATCATGACGGCGAGCCAGGCGGTGCCGAGAACCAGGCAGGCGAGATTGCCGAGGACCATGGCGGCGAAGGCGAGCATTACCCGGTTGCCGTTCCAGCCGCGTTCGGCCAGCCAGCCGACGAGCGCGCCGACAAGCGGGAAAGCGAAGAGATAACCGCCCGTTGGTCCGACGAAATGCGACGCACCCGCTGCCCCTCCGGCCAGAACCGGAAAGCCTACGGCGCCCTCGACGAGCCAGGCCGCAATGGTGATGGCGCCAAGCCGCCAGCCATAGAGCGCGCCAATCAGCGTCACGGCGAAGGTCTGCATGGTTACCGGGACCGGCACCATCGGCACTTCGATGTAGGACGACAGCGCCAGAAACAGCGTGCCGAGAACGACGGCTCCGGCCTGCCAGCCAAGCGAGCGGGTTTGCAGGCGCAACGGGCTGAAGGAGGGCTTGGCGGGCGAAAAGACGATGTCGGTCATGGCGGGCTTCCCTGGCTGGTTTCAAATTATAGATAATTTTGTTGTTCGATCTATTATCGAATCCATATTTGCACGGGGATGGCAAGGGGTGGCTGGGAAAAGACTGGGGAATTGGAGAACTGGAGAAATGAGGAATTGGAGAAATGAGGAATTGAGTGCTGCCGCCTACCCAACAATAGCAAACGCTTCACGCATCTTGCCTGACGCGGTCTTGACCGGTTTCTGGCCGATCCACTGCACGTGCCGGCCAAGGGTGGCAGCGGCCGATTCGATGTTGCCTTGCCTGAGCGCGCTGAGAATTGCGCGGTGATCCTGGTCGGTGCGGATTTCCCATTCCGAGCGCCAGGCGGCGAACAGGAAGCGCGCGCTTGCCGCATGCAAATCATCGATGGTCGCGATGAGCCGCGGCATGCCGCAGGGCGCCAGGATCAGCCGGTGGAAAGTGCGGTTGGCCTCCTCCCAGGAGCGGACATCGCGGGATTTGTCGCCGGCCTTTGTGGCTTCTTCGGCAAGGTTGAGAATGGCCGCCGTCAGGTGCGGCGCGGCATGGCGCAGCGCCAGAACTTCGAGCGCCGCCCGCATTTCGGCGACTTCCCTGACCTCGCCGAGATCGAAAGCGGCAACGCGCACGCCTCGCCTTGGCTCGCCGATCGCCAGCCCTTGCGCCTCCAGACGCCGGAAGGCCTCGCGAACCGGGACATGGCTGGTCTGGAACTCCTCGGCGATATGATCCTGCCGCAGCCGGGCCCCCGGCTCGATCGCGCCCGATATGATGCGGTCGGCCAGCACCTTGCTGATGCGCACGGCGATGGTGTCGTCTGCGGTCTTTGCCATGTTTTATAGATAATTTGCGGCGTGCCGCTTTGTCGAGCCGGCCGCTGTGCGATTTCGCGGCAAAATCGCTCGGCGCGCCAGGCGCCGGTCAGTTCACCCGGCTGATGCAGAAGTCGATGACGTCGATCAGCGCCGATTTCTGCGGCGTCGCTTCCAGCGGCGCCAGCGCGTCGCGGGCGATCTCGCCGAAATGGCGGGCTCGGCCGATAGTGTCGGCGATCGCGCCATGGCGGGTCATCAGGCCGATCGCCTTTTCCAGCCCGGCATCGTCGGTGACATTGTCTTCGATGGCGCGCTTCCAGAAGGTGCGCTCGGCCTTGGTGCCGCGCCGGTAGGCGAGGATCACCGGCAGCGTCACCTTGCCCTCGCGGAAATCGTCGCCGACATTTTTGCCCAGCTCCTGGCTGGAGCCGCCATAATCCAGCGCATCGTCGATAAGCTGGAAGGCAAGGCCGAGATTCATGCCGTAGGAGCGTAGTGCGGCGCGATCGTTGCGCGTCGCCAGCGCGATGACTGGGCCAACCTCGGCGGCGGCCGAGAACAGGGCGGCGGTCTTGGCCTTGATGACAGCGAAATGCTCGTCCTCGGTGGTGTCGAGGTTCTTGGCCGCGGCCAGTTGCATCACCTCGCCCTCGGCGATGATGGAGGCGGCGCTGGACAGGATGTCGAGCGCTTCGAGCGAGCCGACATCGACCATCATGCGGAAAGCCTGGCCGAGCAGGAAGTCGCCGACCAGCACGCTGGCCTGGTTGCCCCAGATCATGCGGGCGGTCTTCTTGCCGCGACGCATGCCGCTCTCGTCGACGACATCGTCATGGAGCAGCGTGGCGGTGTGCATGAATTCGACCGAGGTGGCGAGCTTGACGTGGCCCTCGCCGGAATAGCCGAACATCTGGGCGGCGGCGAGTGTGAGCATGGGACGCAGCCTTTTGCCACCCGACGAGATCAGATGGTTGGCGACCTCCGGGATCATCTCGACGTCGGAGCCGGCCTTGGACAGGATCAATTCGTTGACGCGGCCCATATCGGCTGATGTCAGCTCGATGAGATCCTTGATGGAAGCGGGTTCCCGCTTCCCGTTTTCGATGTTGAGAACGACACCCACCAACAAACACTCCCGTCTTGATCACGTGTGCGACGGCACCCTGGTCCCTGCAAGGACTCTAGGGCGGCACATACCGGCACGGCAAGAGGCGAATTGGCGCGGCTGCGGTGACGGCGTGTCAACCCCTAGAGCCGCTTCACACTTTTCGGCACCATGCTCCAGCGTTTACATCAACGCCGCAACCTGCGAACTTCATCCGATGATAGAACTCGTCCGCACCAACGATGCCGTGATCATCTCCTTTGTCGAATCGCTGATGCGCGATGCCGGGATTGCCTGCTTCGTCGCCGATCAGAATATGAGCATTCTCGAAGGGTCGATCGGTCTTTTGCAGAAGCGCGTCATGGTCGACGCCGACCAGGCCGATCAGGCGCGGCGCATCCTGAAAGACGCCGGCATCGAGAACGAAATCCGCCAGAAATAATGGCTGAAGCGAGCGCCTTCGCCAATGACACGCCGGCCCACACGGTCGATGCCTTCCATCGCGGGCGCTTCTGGCTGGTGCAGCCCAGGACCGGCCATCGCGCCGGCATGGACGCCATGATGCTGGCGGCGGCGGTGCCGTCCGCCTTTGCCGGACGGCTTGCCGATTTCGGCGCCGGCGCGGGTGCGGCGGGCCTTGCTGTGCTGTCTCGTTGCCCAGCGTCTGAGGTCGTGCTTGTCGAACGCTCGACCGAGATGGCGGGGTTCGCCGCGACGACACTCGCCCATCCCGGCAATGCGCATCTCGGCAACCGCGCCTCGGTGCTGACAGCCGATGTCACGCTGTCGGGCCGGGCGCGCACGCAGGCCGGCCTTGCCGACAATTCCTTCGATTTCGTCATCATGAACCCGCCCTTCAACGCCTCCGAGGACCGCGCCACACCTGACCCGCTGCGCAGGCAGGCGCATGTCATGGAAGACGGATTGTTCGAAAGCTGGATCAGAAGTGCGGCTGCCGTCGCAAAACCCCGCGGTGGCCTGGCCGTCATCGCACGGCCTGAACAGCTCCGCGACCTCCTCGATGCCTTGTCGGGCCGCTTCGGCGACGCAGAGATGCTGGCCGTCCACCCACGCCCGGAAGCAGCCGCAATCCGCATTGTCGTGCGGGCAGCACTCGGCGCGCGTGGAAAATTGTCGATCCGCCCGCCGCTGATGCTGCATGCCGAGACGGGCGACGGCCCGTCGGAACGGACCGAGATGATCAACAACGGACTGGCATCGCTGTTCAGCGATTGATTTGGGGCTGAGCATTCCGTTGCAGCAAAAGCAGCAGCGCGACATGCATTCGCCCCAAAACCGCGGCATTGCCGTTGGCCAGCAAATCCCTACATGCCAGAGCAAGATCCGCGCCGCCCGAGGAATTTCTTCCAAAACTGATCTATCTTGCTCTTTTGCCACTGGAGACAGCCACCTCGTGAAACGCCTTTTCAACCGCCTGCTGCCGAAATCCTGGCGATCCAGCGTCGTCACCATTCCCGTCATCAGGCTGCACGGCACGATCATGGCCGGTGGCGGCCAGTTCCGACCGAGCCTGTCGCTCGCCTCCACAGCCGCGCTCATCGAAAAGGCGTTCCTGTTCGACGCGCCCGCGGTCGCCATCTCGATCAATTCGCCCGGCGGCTCGCCGGTGCAGTCTCGGCTGATCTTCAAGCGCATCCGCGACCTGGCGATCGAGAAGAACAAGAAGGTACTGGTCTTCGTCGAGGACGTGGCGGCCTCGGGCGGCTACATGATCGCGGTTGCCGGCGACGAGATCTTTGCCGATCCATCCTCCATCGTCGGTTCGATCGGCGTGGTCTCTGCCTCGTTCGGTTTTCCCGAACTGATGAAGAAGATCGGCATCGAGCGCCGCGTCCACACCGCCGGCCAGAACAAGGCTGTGCTCGATCCGTTCAAGCCGGAAAAGAAGGAAGATGTCGAGCGCCTGAAGGCGCTGCAGCTTGAGGTGCACGATACCTTCATCGACCTGGTCAAGGAGCGCCGCGGCAGTAAGCTGAAGGACGATCCGGACCTGTTCACCGGTCTGTTCTGGACCGGCAAGAAGGGGCTGGAGCTTGGCCTCGTCGATGCGTTGAGCGACATGCGCACGGTGCTGAAGACCCGCTTCGGTGCGAAAACCCAGCTCAGGCTGGTTACCGCGCCGCGTGCCCTGTTCGGCCGCATCGGCCTGTTCGGCTCACGCTTTTCAGCGCCCGAGATTGCGGCCGCTGCCGCCAGCGGCGTGATCGATGCGGCGGAAGAGCGCGCATTGTGGGCGCGCTTCGGGCTTTGAAAAAGCAGGGAAACCGTCTAGCATAACAGCCTGACCGACCCGATCGGCCGCCTTTGCCGCCTTGCGAGGGAGGAGTTTTGAGATGCCGCAGATCATTTTCTTCGCGATTGTCGGCGCCGCCGCCTATTTCGGCTACCGCACCTTCATCCGCGAAGCCGAGCGCGTGACGGCCAAGGTGCGGCGCACCGAAAAGCAGGCGGCCAACGGCGCCAACGGCACGCTGGTCAAGGATCCGAAGACCGGCGAATACCGCCTGGCCAAGGACTGAACCCCATCCCGCTTGCAGCCGACACTGTGGATGCCGTGAGCCAGACATGGCTTGCGCCTGCCAAGATAAATCTGGCGCTGCATGTCACCGGCAGGCGTGGCGACGGCTACCATCTGCTCGAAAGCCTGGTCGTCTTCACCCGCTTCGGCGACAGGGTGGAGATCGAGCCTGCCGACAGCGACCGCTTCTCCATAGCGGGCCGCTACGCAACTTCGGTGCCAATAGACGACAGCAATCTGGTGGTGAAGGCGCGCGAAGCGCTGCGCAGCCGGGCAGGCCAGCAGAGCACGCCGCCGGTTGCCATCCGGCTGGAAAAGAACCTGCCGGTCGCCTCCGGCGTCGGCGGCGGTTCGAGTGACGCCGCGGCGGCGCTGCGCGGTCTTGTCCGGACATGGGGGCTCGATATCGGCGAAGCCGAACTGGCGCGGATTGGTCTCACCCTCGGCGCCGATGTGCCGATGTGCCTTGCGGCAAAACCACTGATCGCGCGCGGTGTCGGCGACGAGCTGTCGCTGGTGGCGGATTTTCCGGCACTGGCGCTGGTGCTGGTCAATCCCGGTGTCGCCGTTTCAACGCCTGAGGTGTTCAACGCCCTCGACAAACGCGACAATGAAGCACTACCGCCGTTGCCGCGCGGTTTCGACTTCCACAGTATCCGCAACTGGCTGGAGGTCACCCGCAACGATCTTGAGGCACCGGCGCTGGCAATACAGCCTCCCATCGGCAGGGCGCTTTCCCTGTTGAACCGGGCCGGGTCGGGATTCTCGCGCATGTCGGGGTCCGGCGCGACATGCTTCGGGCTGTTCGAGACCGGCAATGTCGCCAAGCGCGCCGCGGCCGAGATCCGCAGCCGCGAACCGAACTGGTTTGTCGCCGCGACACGAAGCATCGCTTCGGAGGGAACCGATGGCCAAAATTGACGAAAGCCGCCCGTTCATTCCGGTGCGCATCGCGGTGCTGACGGTTTCCGATACGCGCAGCCTCGCCGACGACAAATCCGGCCAGACCCTGGCCGACCGCATCACGGAAGCCGGCCATGTACTGGCCGCCCGCGATATCGTCACCGACGACCGCGACAAGATCCGCGATACGGTCCTGGCGTGGTCCCGGGACAAGGACATCGATGTCGTCATCACCACCGGCGGCACCGGCTTCACCGGCCGCGACGTGACGCCGGAGGCCCTGGAGCCGATCTTCGAAAAGCGCATGGACGGCTTTTCCGAAGTCTTCCACCGCATTTCCTACGACAAGATCGGCACCTCGACGGTGCAAAGCCGGGCGACCGGCGGCGTCGTCAATGCCACCTTCGTCTTCGTGCTGCCGGGCTCGCCCGGCGCCTGCAAGGACGCCTGGGACGGCATATTGAAACCGCAGCTCGACTACCGCCACATGCCCTGCAACTTCGTCGAGATCATGCCGCGCCTGGACGAGCATTTGCGCCGCGGCAAGGCCGGCTCGTAAAGCAAGGCGGATAGCGGTTCAGCGCTGCCTTTGTCAGGCGGAATGGCAGCTACGCCTTCGAGAGGTCATTTCCTGCGAGTTGCCTAAGGCGTAGTCTGCCGCCAAGTCCTCTTTGTTGACGCAATTCCGGACGGAAAACCGCTTCACACTTTTCCTGGAATTGCTTTGAAGGCGGAACGATACGATGAGCACGCACACGGGCGGCTGCCATTGCGGCAACATCCACCTGACATTCGAAACCGGGATCGAGCCGTCCGAGATGGAGATCCGCGCCTGCCAATGCGCCTTCTGCGTCCGGCATGGCTCGCGCGCTGCCGCCGATCCGCAGGGTCGGTTGATCGTCTCCGTCGAGGATAAAGCCCGACTGCACCGATACCGGTTCGGATTGCGCACCGCCGACTATCTCATCTGCCGCGATTGCGGCGTCTATGTCGCGGCCGTGACCACCGATGGCGGCGACCCCAAAGCGATCGTCATCGTCAATGCGCTGGACGACCGGCTGCGGTTCAGCCGCGAGCCGGTCCCAATGGATTACGATGCCGAGAACAAAGAGGGCCGCATGGCCCGGCGGCAGGCGCGTTGGATGCCGGTCGAGATCAAGGTCAGCGGATGACCGGTTCGCCGTGGAAGCGGCGGCGCGAGGGCGGCGACACGCCGAAGCCGACCTCCATCATCAGCCGTGGGGTGCGCGACGGCACGGTGCCCATGTGGAAGCCGAATGGGTCCTCGACAAAGCCGAGACCTGCCTCGCCGGTCAGCATGACCGGGCTGTCGTCGCCATAGACCTTGAGCACCTCTTCCGCCGGATGGCCGACCAGCAGCGTCAGCTGGTGCTTGAGGCTGCGCCTGTTGTGGCTGCCTTTGACATAGACGTGTGGGCCGGTGCCGGCGTCACAAGGCTTCAGATAAAAGAAGAATTTCAGCATCCGCCAGTCGTCGAGATCGAAATGGTATTTGCCGAGGGAGGCAAGGTTCTTGTCGGCATCGGAGGCTTCGCCGGTCGGAAAGCTCCACCAGACGCGCGTGGTGATCAGCTTTGCCTGCCCGCCGAGATAGTGCTGGGCGATGTCGAGCAGAAGCGGATCGTTCTGGATAGCGAGCGCCGCCTTGCAGCCGAGGATGCGCTCGAAATAGTGGCCGCTGAGCAAGGAGCGGCCGAAACGCTGCTCCGCCTCGGCATGATCCCCTGGCATGAATTCGAGCCGGCGATCGAAATTGCCGAAGCACGGCGTGCTTTGTGCGAAGCTGGCGATCTCCTCATGGATCGCCTGCGGCAGGACCAGGCCTGAGAACAACCCATCGCTGCGCAGCGTTTCGACGATCGACTTGAGCTCGACGCCCCTGAACATCGTTGCTCCGGCATTTTGCGCCGGGCGCGCGGCTCTGGCGCCCAGCCAGTGCAGCTTGCGCGCCGGCATGGTGCGGGCAAGCATGAACATTGGCAGCCAGGCCGGGTTCTCGCGCATATCCTTGAGATAGGTCGGGATGCGCACGGCGATGCGGCGGAGCAGGCTGCCGTTGCGGGCAATGGCTTCCAGGCTGGCGGCGCCGGATTTGTCAGGGGTCGAAAGGTTCATCGAGGTCCTCAGTATATGAATGGCAGCCGACGACGCGTCGCCTGCTACCGCTCCGGCACTACCCAAACCCAATTGTCCCACATCAATGGAATGCTAACCCCGCGTCTACTTTTGTGCAATGCACAATAACGACGTGCTAAAGTAGAAAGTTCAATCCCTCGCTCCGACCAAGGGCGAGAGCGGGAGTCACTTCTTCGGCGCCACCCAGATTTCGGCGTCCAGCCGCCTGGTGGCGAGACCGCGCGCAAGAGCCTCGGCGCTGTGCGCGTTCTTCGACAGGGAAGCGGCCTGCCGCTTGCTGATGACCAGCCCTTCGGCCAGCGCCCGGTTTCCCTGGAGCACCCGTGCCAGGAACGGCGTGCGGCTGCCGCGGGCGCGGGAAAAGCGCGCCGGCATGGTCTGCCGCGCCGTGTGGGCGACAACGTCGTCGATCCAGCCTTCCGAAAGCCGCGCGCCGGGCTCCAGAAACAGCAGCCAGTCGCCTTTCGCCTGCCGGATCCCGGCGGCAATGCCGCCGGCGACGAAGTGACAGCCGGCGTGATCGGCGACACGATGCGTCTGGTCGGTCGAGCCGGTGTCGCAGACGATGACATCGCGCACCACGCCCTCGACCGCGCCGCCGATCAGCGAGGCGAGCGTGCGGGCAAGGCCCTCTTCGTCATCACGGGTTTCGATGAGAACGCTGAACATATTTAGCCGAATAGCGGAAAGCCTGGCGCAGCGCCAGTTTTGCATTGCACAGCAAAAAAGTTCTTGCTTTGTTCTCATCGGCAAAATAGGATTATTTTCATGAACAGACCGAATCGACAGCCGACCGACAGTCCCTGGGAGAGGGCGAAAGTGGAACATATCGTGCGTGCGGACATTGCAGCCTTCGGGGCAGGAAGAGCCGAGATGGCCAATGCGATGATCGAACAGAGCGGCATGCGCGTCCGTCCGGACCGCAACCGCGGCCGTTCGGCCGGCATCAATCCGTCCGGCCGCTTCGAGCCCGTCAGCCGGCATGTGTTCGACGATGGCTGGAATTCGCTGGAGGAGCTGCCGCCGTTCAAGACCGAGGTGCAGGTCGAGAAGCCGCGCACGATCATCACCCGCAACGAATCGCCCGACATCTCCTTCGACCGTTCGATCAACCCCTATCGCGGCTGCGAGCACGGCTGCGTCTATTGCTTTGCGCGGCCGACCCATTCCTTCATGGGCCTGTCGCCGGGGCTGGATTTCGAATCGAAGCTGTTTGCCAAGCCGGATGCGGCGCGGCTGCTCGACAAGGAACTGTCTAAGGACGGCTACCAGCCGCGCACCATCGCCATCGGCACCAATACCGATCCCTACCAGCCGATCGAAAAGCAGTACCGGATCATGCGCGAGATCCTCGAAGTGCTGGAGGCGCGCGGTCATCCGGTCGGCATCGTCACCAAATCCCATCTGGTGACGCGCGACATCGACATATTGTCACGCATGGCCGAACGCGGGCTGGCCAAGGTGGCACTGTCGGTGACGACGATGGACCGCATGCTGGCGCGCACCATGGAGCCGCGCGCGTCGACGCCGACCAAGCGGCTGGAGGCGATAAGGCAGCTTTCGGATGCAGGCATTCCGGCCTCGGTCATGGTGGCGCCGATCATCCCCGGCCTGACCGACCAGGAGATGGAGCGTATCCTCGATTCGGCCCGTGCCGCCGGCGCCCGTGAAGCCGGCTATGTCATCCTGCGCCTGCCGCTCGAGGTGGCGCCGATCTTCAAGGACTGGTTGCTGCGCCACTATCCGGATCGCTACCGGCACGTGATGTCGCTGATCCGTTCGATGCGCGACGGCAAGGATTACGATTCAGAGTGGGGCAAGCGTATGAAAGGCGCCGGACCCTATGCCTGGCAGATCGGCCGACGCTTCGAGATTACTGCCAAGCGGCTCGGCCTCAATGCCGAGCGGCGGACGCTCAGGACCGACCAGTTCGTCGCCGCCACCAATGCGACCGAGCAGCTGATGCTGCTCTGAAGACCATCCCTGCCCCGCCATCGTTGGCTGGGCAGGCGAAGAAATCCCGTCCGGCCTGTCCCCCGGCCTGCAGACGGTGCCCTCCCGGTCCTGCCCCACTCGACCCTGGAGGGACTTGCGGAGAATCGGAGCCGATGCGAACCTCGCCGCAACATGGCTCGCGCGCGTTCCGATTCTCCGCTTCTTTTCGAAATCGTCGAGAAGCCCGACTTCTCCTTCGAGACGAAGGCGATGGCTGAAGGTCTGTGGCCGGTGGCAGGCATGGACGAGGCCGGCCGTGGGCCGCTGGCCGGACCGGTGGTGGCGGCAGCCGTGATCCTCGATCCCGCCAACATTCCCGACGGCCTCGACGATTCCAAACGGCTCAATCATTTGCAGCGCGAGGCGCTGTTCCTGAAAATCCTCGGCTCCGCGCTCGGCGTGTCGATGGCCTCGGTGAGCGCCGAAGGCATCGACGGCAGCAACATCCTCAAGGCGAGCCTCGAGGCGATGCGCCGCGCCCTTGCCGGCCTGCCGATCCAGGCCAAGCTTGCACTGGCCGACGGCCGAGACGTGCCGCCGGGTCTCCTCTGCGAGGGCCGCGCGCTCATCAAGGGCGATCAGCGCTCGCAGTCGATCGCCGCCGCCTCGATCGTCGCCAAAGTGATGCGCGACCGCATGATGTGCGGCTGCGGCAGCCACCACGAGCGTTACGGGTTCGAAGTCCATATGGGCTACGCCACGGTCCGCCACCGCACCGCAATCGAAGCGCATGGGCCGGTGGCAAGGCTGCACCGCGCGTCGTTCGCGCCGTTCAGGCTGGGTGGTGTCGAGGTGGCTGAGGAAGAGAGTTTTGCCGGGTTGGAGTGAGGGTAATCTCCCCCCTCGAGGGGGAGATGGCCGGCAGGCCAGAGGGGGTCGCCGCGCGTGAAGCGCTGGCCACTTTTTCGCGGCAGAAACGGCGTCGCGCCCGGTCGAACCGACCCCCTCTGTCGCCTTCGGCGACATCTCCCCTCGAGGGGGGAGATTATCTGCCCCAACAAAAAAGCCGCCAGGTCGCCCGGGCGGCTTCATGTCAGCGAGCTAACCCGCTCAGTTCAGCTTGGCCTTCACGTCCTGAAGCGCGGACTTGAACAGGTCGGCGCCGGCCTTGGCATCGACCTTGGCCGCAAGCAGGGCGCGGGCTGCCTCGACGGCGATGTCGACGGCGCTGGCGCGCACCTCGGCGACTGCCTCGCGCTCGGCCTGGCCGATCTTCTGCTCGGCAAGCGCGGTGCGGCGGGTAACGTAATCCTCGGTCTTCTTGTGCGCTTCGGCGGCAAGCATGTCTGCCTCGCGCTTGGCGGCGGCGACGATTGCCGTGGCCTCCTGCTCGGCTTCCTTGCGCTTCTTCTGGTACTGGCCAAGCAACTGCTGGGCCTCCTCGCGCAACTTGCGGGCTTCATCAAGCTCATTGCTGATCTTGGCGGCACGGGCGTCGAGCGCCTTGGCCATCAGCCCCGGCACCTTGATGTAGACGGCGATGCCGAGGAAAATGATAAGGGCGACGGTGGCCCAGAGCGTCGCGAGCGATGTGGCGTCCATGATGTGCTCCTCAGCGGGCCACGGATTTGACGGCCGCCGCGATCTCGGCCTTGCCGGTCTTGCCGCCGACAAGCGCTTCGACGATGGCCGAAGCGGTGTCCTCGGCGATCGTGCCGACTTCCTTCATGGCCTTGGCCTTGATGGAAGCAATGCTGGCCTCGGCCTCGCCGAGCTTCTTGTCGAGCGCGGCCTCGACCTTCTTGCGGGCAGCTTCGGCTTCGGCCTTGGCAGTGTCGTTGGCCTGCTGGCCAATTGCATTGGCCTTGGCCTTGGCTTCCGCCAGTTCCTGCTCGTAAGCAGCAACGGCAGCGTCAGCCTCGCCCTTCAGCCTGGCGGCCTGGTCGAGGTCCTGCGTGATGCGATCACTGCGCACGTCGATAATGCCGCCAAGGCGCGGCATCACCACCTTCTTCAGGAACAGGTAGAACAGCCCGAACGTGATCGCCAGCCACAGAAGCTGCGACGGGAACGTCGCCGGATCAAATGGCGGGAACGTGCCGTGCGCCTCGGCAGGCACGCCGGTGCCGGAATGCGTGTCGCCTTCCGTGCCGGTGTGGGCGCCTTCGGTGGCGGGTGCGGACTCTTGCGCAAAGGCAGATGTCACGAACATGGACTATCCCCTGATATCAGGCATGGCCGCTGGATAACGGCCGGCCTGTCCAATCTTCTCGAGTGCTCAGCCGAACAGGGCGAGGAGCGCGATGAGAAGCGAGAAAATGCCCAGAGCTTCGGTGACGGCGAAGCCGAAAATCAGGCGGCCGAACTGGCCATCGGCGGCCGACGGATTGCGCAGGGCGCCCGCCAGGTAGCTGCCGAAGATGTTTCCGAGGCCAATGCCCGCGCCGCCCATGCCGAGGCAAGCGATACCAGCGCCGATGTACTTTGCTGCTTCTGCGTCCATTTTAAAACTCCTTTGGATCTGTAATTCGTTGCAATTCCATCCGGCGACCGATGCCGGAAACTCTTGGTCAGTGCCCAGGATGCAGGGCGTCGTTCAGATACATGCAGGTCAGCACGGCAAACACGTAGGCCTGCAGGAAGGCGACCAGCAATTCCAGGGCGGTCAGCGCGACTGCCATGGCCAGCGGCAGCACCGAACCGGCGACGCCGACAGCGCCCAGCGCGCTCAGGCTGACGACGAAGCCCGAAAACACCTTCAGCGTGATGTGGCCGGCCAGCATGTTGGCGAACAGACGAACCGAGAGGCTGACCGGGCGCGAGACGAAGGAAATCACTTCGATCAGCACCACCAGCGGCAGCAGGAAGACTGGAACGCCATGCGGCACGAACAGCTTGAGAAAGCCCAGGCCGTGTTTCGTGAAGCCGTAGACAACGACGGTTCCGATCACCAGGGCGGCGAGGCCGAAGGTGACGATGATGTGGCTGGTAACGGTGAAGAAGTAGGGGAAAAGGCCAAGCAGGTTGGCAACAAGGACGAACATGAACAGCGAGAACACGAAGGGGAAGAACTTCATGCCTTGCGTTCCGGCGGCGTCGCGCAGCATGTTGGAAACGAACTCGTAGCCCATTTCCGAGACCGACTGCAGGCGCCCGGGAATAAGGCTGCGGCTCGAGGTCGAAAGGTAAAGGAACGCCGATGCGACGAGCACGGTCGCGACCATGAACAGAGCCGAATTGGTGAAGGACAGGTCATAGCCGCCGATGTTGATCGGAATCAGCTTGACGATATGGAACTGGTGGATCGGATCGACCTTGTCAGCAGCCATTTACATCCCCGTCAAAGCCGCGAACGGCCTCAGTGTCCTTATGCGCCATTGGCGGCGCCAGTTCATTCTTTCGGATCGCGCGACTTCTCGCTTTTTCCGAATTCCGCCACAACACCTGCCGAACGCAGGACATTGAGCACCCCGGCGCCAAAGCCGAGCAACAAGCCGACGACCAGACCCCATGGCGAAGTTCCCGCCACACGATCCAGAAACCAGCCGAGGCCCACACCCACCACTATCCCGGCGATGAACTCGCTGGACAGCTTGAGCGCCTGGCCATATCCGGCCGTCGCTTTCGCGCCGTCATTCCCCTCTAGCCGATCCGGCCGTCTTGTCGCAAGCGATGCTCCAAGCTCGCGCCGGCGGCGCTCAAGGTCTTCATCGCGGATGTCAGGTTCGTGCTTGCCGCCGCGGCCGGTTTCTCCGGTTCCGTGTGGCCCATTCTTGTCGGCCATCGAACCCCCCTGCCCGGTCAGACCGTTACCGTCCGTCCGCTTCTAAAGTCGCCGGCAACATAGTTAGAGGGTCCGCGCCCGTCAAGCCACGGGCGGGACTTCAAAGTCATGTATTTTTTCTAATGAAATCAATCCCTTGCCGAGGTGCGACATCGTGCCCGGCACTATGGGGTCGGCACATGCCCCGAATCCGTCCGGCGACCGGCGTCCGATTTCGGCACCCGGGGGCTTTTGCGGCTCGTAACAGACGGCAGCCCGAAGGGCTCAGCTCCAGCCGCCGCCATAGGTGCGGTAGAAGATATGCAGGCCGATCTTGGTCATCTTCTGCATGGTGCGGGCCCAACCCGGATGGACATAGTTGGCGTAGTAATGGGTCGATGAGCCGACTTCCGGAATGAAGATCTTGCCGGCGGTGACCGCCATGGCGACATCCTGCGCCACCTTGTAGTTGGCGGGGCTCTCGATGCGCTTCTTGCGGCCGTCGCAGGCGAAGGAGAACTGGCAGCGGTTCAGCCAGTTGTCGTTCTGGTAGACGACGCCGCAGATCGAGTTCGGATAGGCCGGATTGCGGACGCGGTTGAGGATGACCTGGGCGACGGCGGCCTGGCCGCGTACGGATTCGCCGCGCGCCTCGAAATAGATGCCATTGGCAAGGCAGGCCTGCTCCTTCTTGGAGAAGACGCTGGCCGGTAGCGGATTCTGTATCCACGAGTGATCGCCCTTGGCCATCGGCGGAATGAAGCGCCCATCGTTCGGGTCCTCGTCCTGCAGCAGCGCCTCGAAGGGCGAGGCCTTGGCGTAGTCGGGTTCGGCCTGGGCATAGGCGGTGGCCAGTACATCCGGCTTGTCGTTGTTGACAAGGGCCGCAAGCATCGCCGGCACGCCGGGATCAGGCTTCTTGTCTTCACGGGTGTGGAACGCCTGGGCGATCTGGATTTCCTTGCCCTTGATGCCGGGCTTGGCGAAGGCAAGCTTCAGGCCGCTGTCCATGCTCGGCCGCAGCAGCGAAGAGGTGCGCTCGAAGATCGAACCGGCATTGAAGTTCTTCGGCGGCGCCACCGGCGAGACCTGGATGATGCGGCCCTTCTTCTCGGCACGCATGATGCGGTCTTCGTCGGGCGTGACGCCAGCGACATTGCCCTTGCCGCGAAACGAGACCTTGCCGACGCCAGGCAGGCGCACGCCCGAGCCCGAAAGCGATCCGGTGGTGACGGAATCGATGAAAGGCATTTCGGCGGCATGGACCGATCCAGCGACGGACCGCTCGACATAAGAGTTCCACCGGGTGCCTGACGCCTCAAGGCCAGAAATCAGGCTGCCCATGTCCTGGTAGGCAACGACGGTCGGAAAGCCGATCCAGATGCCGAGCCCGATGACCAATGGCGATACGAAGGAACGTTTTTTCTCACCGGCGGCGGCAGCCAGCCGCTTCAAGACACGTCGATGCACGGGGAACTCTCCAGAAACGCCACTGAGCCACTGGAGAGTCAAAGTGAAGCATTAACCTTGATGCGGGGTTAACGTTAACGATGGTGTTTTTTCAAACCGGCCCGAAACGGGACGCCGGTTCGGTGTGATAAAAATCGTCAGTTCGGCCGCAGCAGGATCGGCCAGGCGATGAGCGCGCAGAGCGCGCCCACCAGCCAGACGCCAGGCCACGACCAGACGAGCAGCAATGCCGGAATGGCTGTCGGCACCACGAAGAAGGCGATGAAGACAAAGCTGTTGGCAAGGCCGAGCGCGGTTCCGGCGCGGCTGGCGCCGGCCAGCGTGGCGAGCTCGGTGTAGGCGACGCCATGCCAGGCCGAGACCGAGATGCCGGCAACGACCAGCAGCAGCGCGATCGCCGGCATCAGCGCGGCGTGCGCGCCCGGCGTGGCTCCTGCCGCCAGGACCAGCAGGCCGAGAGCCGCAAAGCCAAGGGCGCTCGTCATGCTGCAGAGGCGCAGGAACCAGCGGCGGTTGCCATGGCGGTCGGTGAAGCGGCCGCTCCAGACGCGCATGATCATGGCGCCGGTCTGCACCGCGGCAAGGCTGGCGCTGATCGTCAGCGTGCCCATGCCGGCGAAATCGTGCAGGAAGACCGAGGTGAAGGTGAGCACCGCCACCTGCGGAAAGCAAAGCAGGCCGATGGCGGTGGCGATGCGCCAGACCTCGACATTGCGCAGCGGCGCCGGACCGGCCGGCTTTGCCATAGCCATGCTGCCCGCATTGTCGGCTTCCGCCGGCTGATGCAGCCAGCGCCAGGCAAACAGCGCCGAGACGGCGTTCACGGCCGCCAGCAGGCCGAAGACCGCAGCAAAACCATGGGCTGAGGCCAGCGACGGCAGGACCAGCGCGCCGAGCCCGCCGCCGAGCGGCACCGCCGTCTGCCTGATGCTCATCGCAAAACCACGCTCGCCCTCGTGGAACCAGGCCATGATGGCGCGGCCGCTGGAACCGTTGACGCTGCCGCCGAGCAGGCCGGTGACGAGAAGGCATACGGCGAGCATGGCAACACCGGGCACATAGATCGCCGACGGCACGATGAAGACCGCCATCAGCGCGAGCCAGGCCGCCGTCGCGCCGAGGCCGGTCAACAGCACGCCGCGATCGCCCCAGCGGTCGGTGAGCAGGCCCCAGGGCAGTTCGCTCAAGGCGACACCCAGGCCGAGGAGGCCGAGGACGAGGCCGAGATTGCCGTTGGAGAGCTGATAGCCCGAACGCAGAAACACCGCTGCCGCCGGTATGCCGGCGAAAGTGGCGGAGAAACTGGCATTGGCGGCAACGCCGATGCCAAGCACCTTCCAGCGATGATTGGCGCGAAATCGTTCGGCCTTCGAAATGGCGGTGACGGCGGCGGCTCGACCAACCCGGCGTGGCTCACAATTTGCGTCGGCAATCGACATGGCGGAACTCCTGTAATGGCCCTTCCGGACCTTGACGCCTTGTCTCTACCGCCATAATTTCATCCCGAATATCGGGAAGTTTTTGACTATTATTCCCGGAAACCAGGATTGTTTCCATGCGGCGCGTAACCTTCGATCTCGATGTCCTCAGAAGCTTCGTCACCGGCATGGAACTCGGCAGCTTCGCCAAGGCCGCCGACCGGCTGGGTCGCTCGACCTCGGCAGTCAGCGCGCAATTGAAGAAGCTGGAGGAGCAGGCGGCGACGCCGATCTTCCGCAAATCGGGCCGCGGCCTGGCGTTGACCGAAGCTGGCGAGACCATGCTCGGCTACGCCAGACGGCTGCTCGAATTGAATGACGAGGCGGCTTCCGCCATTCACGACGTCGAACTGGAAGGCTGGGTCAGGCTTGGCCTACAGGAGGATTTTGGCGAGGCGGTGTTGCCGGAGGTGCTTGGGCGCTTCGCCCGCGCGCACCCCAAGGTCAAGATCGAGGCCAGGATCGGACGCAGTTATGAGCTTGCCGAGCGAATCACATCAGGCAATCTCGACATTGCGCTGGCCTGGGACAGTGGCCAGGCACTGCCCTACAGCCGACATGTCGGCGATGCGCAGCTGCGCTGGATCGGCCCGGCAAAGCTGATCGAGACCAGCCTGCGCGAGGGCGAGGCGCTGCCGCTGGTGGCGTTGGAAGCGCCATGCCTGCTGCGTACGGTGACGACGGAAACGCTGGACCGCGCCGGTCTGCCGTGGCGGATGGTGTTCTCCAGTCCCAGCCTTGGCGGCATATGGGCGGCGGTCGCCGCCGGGCTCGGCCTGACGATCCGCACAGATATCGGCCTGCCGGCCAATGTCAGGGCGATGGCGCCGCAGATGCTCGGTTTGCCCGCACTGCCGACCATGGCGCTGGTGCTGCACCAGAAAGACGCCGAACTGGATCCGGTTGCGGCGCGGCTGGCGGACATATTGTTGCAGGCGGCGATAGAGGCACTGCCGGAGGGTGCGCGGGGGAATGAAGGGCTAAGGGCAGTTGCTTAGGGCACCGGAATACCAGCGTAGCGTTCCGTCACACCCCCCTCTGTCCTGCCGGACATCTCCCCCTCAAGGGGGGAGATTAGCTGTCACGTGGGCTTTCGCCAATCATCGAGGGTTGAAAGAGAAGCGCCTTCAGTGGAACTGCTAATCTCCCCCTCGAGGGGGAGATGCCCGGCAGGGCAGAGAGGGGTGCTGTCCCGCCGACGTTGCGAAGAATTCCCTGAGCAAAGGCACACTGCCCGTAGGCCTGAGGCTCACTTGCGCTTGTTCGCCCTGCCGGCAAATGGGTTGTCCGAAGTCCGCAGCGCTATACGGATCGGCACGCCCGGCATGTCGAAGGCTTCGCGCAGGCTGTTGGAGAGGTAGCGGACGTAGGATTGCGGCATCGCATCGGGCCGCGAGCACTGGACGACAAAACCCGGCGGCCGCGTCTTGGCCTGGGTGACATATTTGACCTTGAGCCGGCGGCCGGCGACGGCGGGCGGCGGATGATGCGCAAGAATGCTTTCCAGCCAGCGGTTGAGCTTGCCGGTGGAAACGCGGCTGTTCCACACCTTGTGCGTCTTGATGACGGCATCCATCAGCTTGTCGAGGCCGCGGCCGGTCTCGGCCGAAACCGTCACCGCCTGGATGCCGCGCACCTGCGGCAAGAGCCGCCCGGTCTTTTCGCGCAGTTCGGCCAGCAGCTCCTGCGGATTGTCGATCAGGTCCCATTTGTTGAAGGCGATGACCGGCGCCCTGCCCTCCCTGATGATCAGGTCGGCGATCTGGAGGTCCTGCTTCTCGAAGGGAATGGTGGCGTCGAGCACGATGATGACGATCTCGGCAAAGCGGATGGCGCGCAGGCCGTCCTGCACCGACATCACTTCCAGCTTCTCGTGGATCCTGGCCTTGCGGCGCATGCCGGCGGTGTCGAACAGCTTCAACCGGCGGCCATGCCAGTCCCAGTCGACGGAGATGGAATCGCGGGTGATACCGGCTTCCGGGCCGGTCAACAGCCGCTCCTCGCCAATCAGCGCGTTGATCAGCGTCGACTTGCCGGCATTGGGGCGGCCAACCACGGCGATGCGCATCGGCTTGGTGTCGTCATAGGTTGCTTCAGCGTCCGGATCGGTGATGTCCTCGCCGATCAGCACCTCGCTGGCGGCGACCTCTTCCTCGGCGTCGTTCTCTTCCTCGTCGAATGCGCGCTTCTCACCAAGGGCTTCGATGACAGCGTCGCGCAGGTCGGGCATGCCCTGGCCGTGCTCGGCCGAGACCGGGATCGGCTCGCCGAGACCGAGCTCCCAGGCCTCCAGCATGCCGCCCTGGGCGCCCTTGGCCTCGGCCTTGTTGGCGACCAGCACCACCGGCTTGCCGGACTTGCGGACAATCTCGGCAAAGGTGCGGTCGTCGGGCAAAAGGCCGGACTTGGCGTCGATGGTGAAGAAGATCAGGTCGGCTTCGCGGATGGCGATCTCGGTCTGCGCGCGCATGCGGCCGGGCAGTGTCGAGGCGGCCGCGTCCTCGAAACCGGCGGTGTCGATGACATCGAAATGCAGGTCATAGAGTTTGGCCGCGTGGACACGACGGTCGCGGGTGACGCCCGGCGTGTCGTCGACAAGTGCCAGCTTCCTTCCCACCAGCCGGTTGAAAAGCGTCGATTTGCCAACATTGGGCCGGCCGATAATGGCGACTTTGAAGCTCATCCGGCCCTCGTCATCCATGTCATCGCCCAAACCGCAGCGCACCCTTGGGTCAGGCCCGAGGGCAGGCTTTGGGCGACGCGTATCATGACGCGCCCGAGCCGCGGATCAGTTCCGACATCAGCGTCGCCCGCTGGCGCGCATTGCGCGGGGCGCCGTCATCGGCGGCGATCTGGTCGAACAGTTTCAGCGCATCCTGGGTCTTGCCTTCCTTCCAGGCGGCAAGGCCGAGCGCTTCGCGCGCCGTGTGGCGCAGCGTGTTGTTGTCGGCGGTCAGCGCCTCGACGCGGCTGGAGACGTCGGCGAAAGAGCCGTGGTCGACCAGAAGCAATGCAGCCCGCAGGCGCGCCATGTCGCGAATGCCCTGGGGAATGGCGGTGTCGGCGGCAACGCCATCGAAATCCGCGACGGCGGCGGCAAAGTCGCCCTTGTCGGCCTTGACGGTTGCCGCGCGCATGCGGGCGAGCAGCGGGTAGGCGCCGTAGCCATCCTTTTCCAGCTGCTGAAGCGCGGTCAGCGCATCGTCGCTCTTGCCGTCATTGGCAAGCTTCAGCGCCTGCGAGAAGGCGTCACCCGAGCGGTTGGCGCGGCTCTCGTCCCAATAGCGGTAGCCGACGAAGGCGGCGGTGCCGAGCACCACCAGGATGGCAAGGCCAAGGATCGCCGGGCCGAAACGGTCCCACAGCGCCTGCGCCTGCTCGCGACGGATCTCGTCGTTGACTTCGCGGATAAAACTGTCGTCGGACATCAATCAAAACCATTGCTGCCCCGGACGGGGCGCTTCTTGAGCCCGCGTTTTAGCGAAATTTTGTCGGCATGGAAGGGGCTGGGCAGGAAAATCGGCTAATCGCCGGGCAGGCGGCTGGAGCCTGTTCCATCCCGACGGGGTCGGGATGGGGCTCCATTTCCTTTTTTGAGCATGATCTTTTCCGAAAACCGGTCTCCACTTTTCGGGATCATGCTCCGGGCACCGACCGTACCCACGCCACATTTTGCCGATAGCCGGCTTTGACTGCCCCCGATCAAACGCAGATTGCCGATGCCTCTCCTGTCCCGCGTTGTTGCGTTTTCCACAGCCATGCTTGCCACGGCGGGCGCTGTTTTCGCCGACCCGCCGGCGCCGCCTGCCCCTGCCAAGCCGAAGCAAATCGTCATCATCTCGTTCGACAGCGCCCGCGAGATCTCGCAATGGCAGCGCAGCCGGGCGCTGGCCAAGCGTACCGGCGCGCATTTCACCTACTTTCTGTCCTGCGTCTTCCTTTTGTCGCAGCAGACGCGGGCAGAGTACACGCCGCCGGGCAAGTCTGCCGGCAAATCCAACATCGGCTTCGCCGCCTCGAAACAGGAGGTCGCCGACCGGCTCGACCAGATCGGGCTCGCCGCGTCGGAAGGCCACGACATTGCCAGCCATGGCTGCGGCCATTTCGACGGCAAGGACTGGAGCAAGGCTGACTGGCTGAAGGAATTCGCCTCGTTCGAGCGCATTCTGGAGAACGCCTATTCGATCAACGGCATTACGCCTGAGCCCGCAGGCTGGCGCAATCTTGCCCATGCCGTTACCGGTTTCCGCGCGCCGTATCTTTCGACCAGCAAAGGCCTTTACCAGGCCCTGCCTGCAGCCGGCTATCACTATGATGCCAGCGGCGTTTCAAAAGGCCCGGTCGAGCCGCCGACCAGCGGCGGCCTCACCCGCTTTTCATTGCCGCAGATCCCGGAAGGCCCGAGCGGGAGGCCGGTGATCGCCATGGACTACAATCTCTATGTCCGGCATTCCGGCGGCTTCGAGCGACCGAGCCAGGGGGCCGAGTTCAGCGAGCGGACCTACCAGGCGTTCCGCGCCGCCTTCGACAAGCAATATCAGGGCAAGCGCATTCCGCTGGTGCTCAGCTTCCACTTCACCCTGATGAACAACGGCGCCTACTGGACCGCGTTGGAACGCTTTGCCGACGAGGCCTGCGTCAAATCCGATGTCGAGTGCATCAGTTTTCGCGATTATGTTTCGCGGCAAGGCGGCGCCGAGAGACAGGCATTAGTGGGCGGCTGAGCCGCCACCCGTTTGCATCACAAATTCAGCCTTTCTCAGGCAGGATCTTCGGCGCCCTGCCGCTCCAGGTAGCGCCGATCAATATCCGGCAGCGGCTCGCCTTGCAGTGTCGCTTCGAAGGCGCGCAGGCGTTTGTGAACCGACTGAAGTTCAACGATGGTCGACCAGGAGGTGAGCAGGAACTGCAGAGACCCGGTAACCTTGCCGAAGGCGTTCGAGATCTGGTTCAGCGCGCCAAAGGTGATCTTGTGCGCAACCAGTGACGGCCCCAGGATCAGCAGTGAGAAAATGTTGTCGGCCTGCAGGTAGGTGTAACGGACAACGTTGAAATAGATGTAGTGGAAATAGAGCCTGAAATAGTTGTGACGAACATTCGCGAACAGCTCGGCAGTGGTGGCTGGCTGGGCTCTGTCCGCATGGTCCTCGCCGTAGACCAGTTCCTTGCGGTAAGCAGCTTCAACGCGCTGGTTACGGAATTGTAGTCCCGGAAGCTTCAGACCGGCGACCATGACCGAGATCGTTCCGAACAGACACCAGGCCAGTGCCGCGACCACCAATGGCTGAGGGATCGCACCGACAATCGGCAACTCACTGATGTGGGACTGCAATTGGATCATCACCGGCAGGAATGCAATCAAGGTCATAATTGACTGGACGAAGGTAGCGCCGAGATCCTCCATGATCTGCGAGAAGCGCATTGTATCTTCCTGGATACGTTGCGAGGCGCCCTCGATATGGCGAAGTCTGCCCCAGTTCTCGACGAAATAGTTGTTCATCGCCGTGCGCCAGCGGAAGATCCAGTGGCTGACGATGAAGGCATTGACCACCTGCACATTCATGCCAACCAGCGCGAGCCATGAAAAGTCGGCCAATCCGATGTAGAATTCGCCACTGGTTGACTTTCCCGTCCCGGACATCAGCCCCTGCACATAATCAAAGAAGGGGCCGTACCAGGCGTTGACGGCGACGCTGACCTGCACATTGAAATAGATGAAGAACAGGACGACCGCCGTCATCAGGATGGACCAGCGCTGCCAGGGATGCGGTGAATACCAGCTCCAGAACGCGTAGAACACGAGCACGCAGAACGCGAAATAGAGATAGAACCAAAGGAATGGCTTCGACACGAGGATGGCGATGCCGATGATGGGCGGCGCGTCGGCGGCGGCCGGTGGCATGCCGAACAAGGCCCCCAACTGCTCACCTCCAAAGAACCAGAACAGGATTGCGGCAAGGCTCCAGATGGCGGCCGAAGAGAAGAACAGCTTCGGCTGCGGGAAGAAGGATACGAACACTGTGGCGATTTCCTCGGTCGATGCGCAAATCAGCGGGGTTCAGCGGGCATAAAGTCACACATTAGGTGGAAAGCAAATGCCCGTGCCCGATGCCCGGCATCGAGCAAGACCACAATCATGGCGATTTTGGCGCGGCCGACCAGGTGATCCCAGCAGATACCAGCAATACGGCAGCAGCCACGATCGAGGCGAGGAAGAAGTTGCCAGACGCCTGCGCCAGCAGGCCGGCGACGATCGGGCCGACGATCTGGCCGATGCCGAAGGACGCAGTCATCAGCGCGAAGATGCGGCGCGGCGCCTGTGGCACGAGCAGCCTTGCCGTCTGCAGGCCGAGCGCGGTGATGGCGATGAAGGTGCCGCCGAGCAGGACGCCTGCCAGCAGCGGCCCGACGGTGCCACCCATGGCGACGCTGGCGGTGACCCCGACCACCTCGACCAGGCAGCCCAGCGCATAGGCTGCGTAGAGCCCGATCCGCGCCGCAATCTTCTGCCAGAGCCAAACCGAGGGAAAGCCGGCAAGGCCGGTGACCATCCAGACGGTTGCCTCGAAAACGCGGCCGCCGCCACCCTGGCGGACGATGGCGACAAGGAACGTCGCCGTCACCACATAGCCGAAGCCGAACAGGCCGTACGCGACGATGACCTTCACCAGTGACGTATCCTTGGGCAGCGCCGGTTCGCGGCCGGCCACGCCGTTGGTAGGTGCGGTGGAACCGGCGAGCCAGGCGACCAGCGCCAGGCCGGCAGCCGAAATCGCGCCCGACCACAGCCAGCCCGCCGGCCAGCCGGCATGGTCGGTGACCAGAAGAGCCATCAGCGCCGAGGATGCGGCGATGCCGAGGCCGACGCCGCCGAAATGCAGCGCCTGCAGGTCGCTTCTGTTGGCGGCAGCCAGATGACCAAAGACGATGCTGGCCATGAACACCATGACGAAGGCGCTGGCGAGACCGGCGAGGAAACGGATGACGATGAAGGCGGTCATCGTGTCGGCCAGCCCCATCAGGGCGGCCAGCGCAGCACTGGCGGCAAGGCCACCAAACATCAGCAGGCGTTCGCGCCCATGCGCCCAGCCGCCAGCTGCGGCGAGCGCGCCGACGAGGTAGCCGAGATAGTTGGCCGAGGCGATCCAGCCGGCATCGGCCGGCGACAGATGCAGTTCTTCCATCATGCCGGGCAGGATCGGCGTGTAGACGAAGCGGCCGATGCCCATGGCAACGGCCATGGCAATCATGCCGGCGAGAGCGAGACGAAGAGGTGACGGTGCGGCATTCATTGCAGCGCACAATAAGGGTGCCCGGTGGGGAGACAATGCGCTTGAATTGGTCCAGGGCAGCAGCTTTGGCGAAACGCCCGGTTGCACAGATTGGCGCGAAAACTTCTGCGTCAGCGCCGCCCCTCATCCGCCTGCCGGCACCTTCTCCCCGTAGAACGGGGAGAAGGGGGCTAATCGGCCGCCTCAGCGCCCTTTCCTGCAGCGCCGGTGGTTGGCGAAAACTTCAGCGCAATAAGGGGTGGTGCCGGCGTCGACAGCATCGCCTCTATCTTTCTTGCCGCGGTCGCGATTTTCAGTGGCAGCCGACAGCACCGGTCTCGTAGGCGGTGCGCCGCGCCGTCAACCGGAACGGAATGTCGCCGAGTTCGCGCTCCGACATGGTGTCGAGCACCGGATGAGACAGCGGATCGGTCGCGCAATTGACGGCATCGCCATTCTGGCGCGGGGCTCGCCGCGCGCCCACGGCCGCAAAGATCTTGAGCAATGATAGGAGCGTCACCATCCTCGCCTCCTCGGTCTGACTGTCCCCCCCTAAAATCTGCCTTGTCGGGTTGTCTTTCAATTGAGATTTCAGCCGAGCCGGTTTAGAAAAACTGAAATGGCTATGCTGAACCGCGTCCATCTCAACGGCTTGCGCGCCGTCGAAACCGTTGCCCGCCTCGGCTCGCTCGCGGCGGCCGCCGGCGAACTCAACGTCTCGGTCAGCGCCGTCAGCCAGCAGATCAACCGCACCGAGAAGCAACTCGGACAGGCGCTGTTCGAACGAACCGCAAGCGGGCTGGTGCTGACCGAGTTCGGCAGGATGTTTTCCGCCAGGCTGGGCGCCGGTTTTCGCGAACTTGCGCAGGCGGTGGCGCTTGCCGACGAGGCACACCAGTGCACGCTGGTGGTTTCGGTGGCGCCCGCCTTCGCCTCGAAATGGCTGCTGCCGCGGCTGTCGCGGCATTTCGACCGGCATCCCAACGTGCTCCTGCGCATCGACGCCTCGGTCCGGCTGGCCGATCTCGAGCGCTCAGACATCGATATCGCCATCCGGCTTGGCGACGGCAAATGGCCGGGCGGACGGGCAGAGCTGCTTCTGACGCAGGAAGTGTTTCCGGTCTGCGCGCCGGCGATCGCAGAAAAATTGAAGTCGATCGGCGACCTTGCGCAGACCTGCGCCATCACCGACGAGCGGGCGATGATCACCTGGGAGAGCTGGTTTGCCGCCGCCGGAGTCGAGCCGGTGACCTTCCGCAAGGGGGCGCGCTTCACCGACCCTATGCTGTGCCTGGAATCGGCGATCGCCGGCCATGGCGTCATGCTCGGCTGGCAGTTGCTCGCCGCCGACGCGCTGGCCGACGGCCGCCTTGTCACGCCTTTCGGCGTGCGGGCACAGAGCGGACTCGGCTACTGGCTGGTGACCTCGGCGACCAAAACCGAAAGCCGCAAGGTGCGCGATTTCAAGATCTGGATCCGCGAGGAGATCGCGGCAACCGTGGCGCAGTTCCGGTCGCTCGATAGCGCTGCGTAAACGCTGGCGTCGCGACGATGCTGGAAAGCACAGCCGCGCCGCTCTATGTTGAAACCTTCACCCCCAAAAGACCAAGGCAGGCAGGATCATGACCACACATTCGCGCGGCGTCTCCGCAACGATCGACCCGGTGAAGCTCGACAGGTTGGCCGAAGTCGCCATCAAGGTCGGGCTGCAGTTGCAGCCAGGGCAGGACCTAGTGCTGACCTCGTCGATCGCAGCCCTGCCGCTGACCAGGCGCATCGTCGAACACGCCTACAAGGCCGGCGCCGGGCTGGTAACGCCGATCTTCAACGATGACGAAATCACGCTGGCGCGCTTCCGCTACGGCGCGGACGCGGGCTTCGACCGCGCCGCCGGCTGGATGTATGAGGGCATGGCGAGAGCCTTTTCCAACAATGCGGCGCGGCTTGCGGTGCGCGGCGAAGACCCGTCGCTGCTGTCGGCGCAAGATCCTTCGAAGGTGGCACGGGCCAACAAGGCGAACTCGATGGCCTACCAGCCGGCGCTGGAAAAGATCACCGGCTTCGACATCAACTGGAACATCGTCGCCTATCCGGATCTCGCCTGGGCAAAACAGGTCTTTCCTGGCGATGCCGACGATATCGCTGTGGTCAAGCTCGCCGATGCGATCTTTGCGGCATCGCGGGTCGATGTGGAAGATCCGATCGCAAACTGGACGGCGCACAATGCAGCGCTGCGCGGCCGCACCGAGTGGCTGAACGAGCACAATTTCCATGCCCTGCATTTCACCGGCCCAGGCACCGACCTCACCGTAGGGCTGGCTGACGGCCATGAATGGATGGGCGGCGCCTCGACGGCCAAGAACGGCGTCACCTGCAACCCCAACATCCCGACCGAGGAGGTCTTCACCACGCCGCATGCACGGCGGGTTTCCGGCCATGTCTCCTCGACCAAGCCGCTGTCCTACCAGGGCACGCTGATCGACGAGATTTCGGTGCGCTTCGAGGACGGCAGGATCGTCGAGGCCAAGGCCTCGAAGGGCGAAGACGTTTTGAAGAAGGTGCTCGACACGGACGAAGGCTCGCGCCGGCTCGGCGAAGTGGCGCTGGTGCCGCACTCCTCGCCGATCTCGGCCAGCGGGCTGTTGTTCTTCAACACGCTGTTCGACGAGAACGCCGCCTGCCACATCGCGCTCGGGCAGTGCTATTCGAAATGCTTCGTCAATGGCGCTTCGCTCAGCCAGGACGAGATCGCCCAGCGTGGCGGCAATAAAAGCTTCATCCACATCGACTGGATGATCGGCTCGAACCAGATCGATATTGACGGCGTCCACAAGGATGGCCGCAAGGTGCCGGTGATGCGCAAGGGTGAATGGGCGTAGCAGGCCGACGATTGGCGAAAGCCGCGGTGACGTCCAATCTCCCCCCTTGCGGGGGAGATGCCCGGCAGGGCAGAGGGGGGTGCTGTCCCTCCGGCCTGACAGCTAGGGCCACATGCTTACCGAGAAAAGTATGCGTTAGAAATCGAGCCAAGCCGCGTTCCTTCACATCCCCCTCTGGCCTGCCGGCCATCTCCCCCGCAAGGGGGGAGATTAGCGGCTTCATCGTCTCGCCTACTTCACCGCCGCCTCATAAACATCAGCCTTGAACCCAACCAAAATCCGATCCCCAACCTCCAGCACCGGCCGCTTGATAATCGTCGGATTGGCCAGCATCAGCTTCTTGGCTTTCTTCTCGTCGAGGCCCTGCTTGTCCTTGTCCGGCAGTTCGCGGAAGGTGGTGCTGCCCTTGTTGAGCAGCTTTTCCCAGCCGACCTTGCCGACCCAGCCGTCCAGCTTTTCAGCCTCTATCCCTTCGGCCCGGTAGTCGTGGAACCGGTAGGGCACCTCATGGCCCTCCAGCCAGGTGCGCGCCTTCCTGATCGTGTCGCAGGTGGTGATGCCGTACATGGTGATCGTCAAAGGCGTGCTTCCCTTGGGCTGACAGTCGAATCCGCCAGACAGCCTAAAACCGCCCTTTCCGCTTTGCCAGCACCCCGGCCGACATCGGTGCATTTTTAGGGCTTGCCAATACTAAGGAAATTTCCTAAGTATTTTTGCGCAGCTTTTAACGGCAACTCAGGAACCGACCATGCCAAGCCTCCACACCGCAAATCCCAGCCCTCCGCCGATCGACGGCATCTTTCGCGCGCTGGCCGACCCGACGCGGCGGCGTGTGGTTGAACGGCTCAACCGCAGCCCGGCCTCGGTCAGCGAACTGGCGCAGCCTTTCGAGATGGCGCTGCCTTCCTTCATCGAGCACCTCAAAGTGCTGGAAAGCTGCGGGCTGGTGCGTTCGGAAAAGATCGGCCGCACCAGGACCTACCAGCTGGCGCCCGAGCCGCTGCAGCTTGCCGAAAACTGGCTGGCCGAACAGCGCGCGCTGTGGGAGCGCCGCCTCGATCAGTTCGACGCCTATGTGATGAGCCTCAAGGAGCAGGAAAAGTGAGCTATCCCTTCAAGGCCGACCCCAGGCTGGACCTGATGCTGGAGCGCAAGCTCGATGCGCCGCGCGAACTCTTGTGGCGCGCCATGACGGTGCCGGAGCATGTCAAGCAATGGTTCACCCCAAAGCCCTGGCTGATCACCGATTGCGAGATCGACCTCAGACCGGGCGGGCTATTCCGGACACGCATGCAGTCGCCCGACGGCACAGAGGTCAACGACCGCCATTGCTGCTATCTCGAGATCGTGGAGAACGAGCGGCTGGTGTGGACGGATGCGCTGCTGCCGGGCTATCGGCCGTCGGGCGAGCCCTTCATCACCGCGGTGATTTCCTTGCATCCGGACGGCAAGGGCACGCGCTACACGGCCACCGCCATCCACCGCGATGCGGCGACCCGCAACAACCATGAAGAGATGGGTTTCTTCGACGGCTGGGGCACGGTGGCCGATCAGCTGGCGCAATATGTGAAGACGATTTGAGTTTTTCGCATGGCGGCCAGGACGTTGTCCCGGCCGCCTGATTTTGGGTCATCCGCGAAGTGAGCCGGATGCCGGCGGTATTCCGGCCTCAGTAATAGAAGCGCTCTTCGGTGATCTTGCCGTTCTTGACCGTGTACACGCCGACCTCGTCCATGGTGACACGTTCGCCGGTGGCCTTGGGCGTGATGTCAAACTTGAAGCGCACCGCGAACTGGTCGCCGTTGACATAGGGCCCCTCGACCGAGCCGCCATGCACTTCATTGTTTGCTTGCCACCATTCGCCCTTTTGCCTGAGCGCCTCCTTGCCGCGGGCGATGGCCATTGGCCCCTCCATGGCTTCGAGGCTGACGATATCATCGGCATTGTACTTCTCGGCAGCACCGACATGATCACCCTGCTGGAGCAACTCGGTGAAGTCCTTGGCAATATCCGCGATGGTCATTTGTGTTCCTCCTGTTCAGACGCATTGCAAGTAGGGAAGCGCTCGCTGGCCCGCCACCTCTGCCCGCACGACAGCTGACAAGCCGTGTCAGGACGATGGATATAGCGCAACTATGTGACGACGAGTTGGGCGGCGCCGACGGCGACGTCGGTTGCAGACACAAGCCAATTCCGCAATGCTAGGTGTATGTGCAACCTCTACAACATCACGACGACGCAAGAGGCTGTCCGCCAATGGACGCGCACATTACGCGATATCAGCGGCAACCTTGAGCCTTCGGTCGACATCTATCCCAATCAGCCCGGTCCGGTCGTTCGCAACACACCCGACGGAGAGCGTGAGCTGGCGAAAATGCTTTGGGGCTTGCCAACACCGCCAGAGCGCATGAAGGGTAAAGCCGACTACGGCACTACCAACGTGCGCAATCCGCAATACTCGCACTGGCAGCAGTTTGTCGGCGTAGAGCATAGATGCGTCGTCCCGGTGACCTGCTTTGCCGAACCCAGCCCTGCACCGAACGACAAGGACCCAGACACAGGCATCCAGCGCAATTATTGGTTTGCCCGTGACGAAAGCCGGCCGCTGTTCTTCTTCGCTGGTTTCTGGACCCGCTGGCAGGGCGTGCGAAAGGTCAAGGACGGTCCCGGCGACTTCGAGTTGTTCGCCTTCATGACAACCAAGCCTAACGCCCTCATCGCGCTAATTCATGAGAAGGCGATGCCCGTGATCCTAACCACGCCGGAAGAGACCGAGGCTTGGCTGACAGCGCCATGGTCAGAAGCACGGCATTTGCAGCGGACAGCGACCGACGACGCGTTGGTGATCGTCGAGAAGCCAGTTACACAGATCAAGTTCACGCAGTTGGCGCCGGCGCAGGGGTCTCTGTTCTAGGCCGGGATCGGCTCTCCTCAATCGTCGTCTCGCCAGATCACCCGGCGAACCATGCGGATTTCGACAAGACGCCTGACACGAATTTTCAAACGCTCGGCTGCGCTAGGCAGGATGATGCTGGCGTCAAGCTCGCGACCTTTGCAGCGCTCACACCGCATGTGCCGTTCCACATCCCAGAAAGGTATATCACCGACCAGCTTTGCGAGGTCGCCAGGGAGATAGTGTCGAGTGATGTTGCAGTGCCGGCATCGGATACGAATTAGCTGCCCGACCTCGTGCGCCAGGCACAGGGTTTGCACATTTCGGCGCGGTCGGGTGCTCAGTTCGGGCATAAGACAAGGTAGGAATATGTTCCTTGTCGAGTCAATTCACACTTAATTCCATCTTCCTTTTTCACCGCCGGCGGTTGGACGCAAAGGCAGACCAACCCCCGCTGGATCTTGAGGCGGATCAGCCTGGCAACATAGGGCAGTTGGCGCCACGGCGCAGACTGATATGCGCCACATCGCCGACGCTGAATTGAAAACCTTCGGCCTGGCGCGGCGCGTCGATCACCACCGGCAGCCCCTGGCCGAGTTCGGCATGCAGGCGCAGCGTGCGGCCGTGGAAGACGATGCTGTTGACGCGCGCCGGAGCGGTGCCGGCGGCGGCGTCGGTGGTGGCCAGCAGATCCTCGGGACGGACGCCGATGGTGCGTTCGGCGCCCTCGGCGGGCGTATCGCCGGTTTCGGATGTTGCCTCCAGCGAAAGCCCACCGGCAGCAAAGCGCAGACGATCACCGTCGCGGCCGAGGAAGCGCGACTGAAGCAAGTTCATCGTGCCGATGAAGCTTGCCACGAATTTCGTCGCCGGCCGGTCGTAGAGCGTCGCCGGCGGCGCGATCTGCTCGATGCGGCCCTTGTTCATGACGACGATGCGGTCGGAGATCGACAAGGCTTCGGTCTGGTCGTGGGTGACCATGACGAAGGTGGTGCCGAGGCGCGACTGCAGCCGCTTCAGCTCGACCTGCATCTGTTCGCGCAGATGCGCGTCGAGCGCGGACAGCGGCTCGTCGAGCAACAGCACGCGCGGCTCGCAGACAATGGCGCGGGCGAGCGCGACGCGCTGGCGCTGGCCGCCCGACAGTTCGGAGACGCGGGCGCCGAGCTTGTCGGCAAGGCCGACCATGTCGAGCGCTTCGCGGACGCGCTTGGCCTGTTCGGCTCCGGACAGTTTGCGCAGCGACAGGCCGAAGCCGACATTTTCCGCCACGTTCATATGCGGGAACAGCGCGTAGTCCTGGAACACGGTGTTGACGGGACGGTCGAAGGGCCGGAGCGCGGTGATGTCGCGGCCGTCGAGCAGAACCTTGCCGCTCGACGGACTCTCGAAGCCGGCGATGACACGCAGGCTTGTGGTCTTGCCGCAACCCGACGGTCCGAGCAGCGTGATGAACTCGCCGCTGATTATGTCGAGATCGACGGCATCGAGCCCGACAATGCCGCCGGGAAACACCTTCGAGACCTTGTCCAGACGGACCAGCGCATCAGGCGCCATCGCGAACCTCGGACGGCTTGGTGGTGTTGACCCAGAGGATCTGGCAGCGCTCGGTGCCGGGATTGCGGAAGGCGTGCAGAAGCGTGCTCTTGAAGGCAAAACTGTCGCCGCTCTTCAGCACATATTTTGTCGAATCCACCACCAGCTCGACCTCGCCCGACAGGACGTAGCCGAACTCGTGGCCGATATGCGCATAGGCTTCCGCTGTGCCACCATCGGCCTCTACTGTCACCAGGAGCCCGGTCAGCGTCGCGCCCGGCGGTGACAGCAGCGCCTTGGCGATGCCTTCCGACTTGACCGGGATCTGCCGCCTCTTGTCGGCGCGCACGCAATAGAGATCGTTGCCGGCATCCTTGCCGTCCGTGATCAACGCCGAGGGCTCGATGTCGAGTGCGGCAGCGAGCGGCCAGATCACCTTGACGCGCAGCGAGGACAGGCCGCGCTCGATCTGGCTCAGCGCCCCGATCGACACGCCGGCCTTGGCCGCAAGCTCGGCCAGCGACAGATTGCGCTCCAGCCGCAGCGCCCGCACACGGCGGCCGACGCGGATGTCGGCATCGTCTTTGGGCTTTTCTGTTGCGTCGTCGAGCATGTCCATGCGTGGGTCCTTGTCTTGTTTCCTTCCCCCCTTGTGGGGGAAGGTGGATCGGCGCGAAGCGCCGAGACGGATGAGGGGTGTTCCAGCGGAGTGAGACGTTGGCGTTCCCTGGAACACCCCTCATCCGTCGCCTTCGGCGACACCTTCTCCCACAAGGGGAGAAGGGGGAGCTTTACCCGCCCGCCTTCACTTTCTCGAACATTTTCGCCACATCGTCATTCTGCTTCATCGGGCCGGTGAAGATGGTGCTCTTCAGCATCACTTCGGGATCCGCCGGCAATTGCAGCTTGTCCAGTTCGTCCTTCGCCACGCCGGCGAAGGCGGTGCTGAGCGAGCTGCCATAGCCGTAGGACTGGATCAGGTACTTACCCGAGTCGGCGTCGAGCCGGCTGTTGATGAAGTCATAGGCGAGGTCGACGTTCTTGGCGTCCTTGAGCATGACGAAGCCGCAGGCCCAGGTCAGCATGCCTTCCTTCGGCTTCATGAACTCGACCGGCACACCTTGCTTCTTAAGCGAGGTGGCCGACGCGTTCCAGGTCATGGCGGCGACCAGCTGGCCGCTGGCCAGTGCCTGTTCGACCGAGGTCATGTCGGTGGTGTAGCTGGACAGCAACGGACGCTGCTCGCGCAGTTTTTCCGCCACCTTGTCCATCTGCTCAGGCGTCATGTCGAACGGATTGACGCCGGCGAGCAGTGCGGCAACGATCGGCGTGTCATGCACGGCATCGATGGTCGCCATGCGGCCGGCATACTGCTTGTCCCACAGAAGGTTCCAGCTTGCTTCCGGGTTCTTCACCAGATCGGTGCGGTAGAGGATCGAGGTGTTGCCCCAGTCCCACGGCACCATCCAGACCTTGCCGTCGCCGGCCTGGATGTCGGGCAGGTTCTTGAACACCGGGAAGATCGAATCCCAGTTCTTGATGCGCTTGGTGTCGATCGGCTGCAGCAGGCCCTCCTTGTTCCAGCGCGCCACCTTGTCGTAACAGGGATGCGCTATGTCGGGGCGGAAGCCGGCCTTGACCTTGGTGAAGGCATCGTCGTCGTCGCCGAAGATCGAGGCTTCGACGCCATCGGGATGGGCTGTCAGGAAGCTCTTGTTGAAGTCGGGCAGTTCATAGCCCGACCAGGTGAAATATTGTAGCTTGTCGGCGGCGAAGGCGACGGTCGACGACAGGACGATTGCAAGGGCTGCAAGCCCGGTGCGGGCTGTCTTTCCGGTGATCGATTTCAGGTCGAATGCCATTTCGGTTCTCCTCTCTTGTTATGGTTTCAGGCTGGATTGGCAGGCGCTGGCCGCCGGCCTGCATTGAGGCCACGGTGGCGCAGCAATTCGGCTGTGCCGGCGATGATGAAAGACACGGTGAGGATCGCAGTCCCCAGCGCCATCACGGTCGGCAGCGAGCGGGGAAATCGCAGCTGGCTCCATATGTAGAGCGGCAGCGTCGGCTCGGTGCCGGCGAGGAAGAAGACGACGATGAATTCGTCGAAGGAAATCAGAAACGCCAGCATGAAGGCCGAAATGATCGCTGGCAGGCTGAGCGGCAGCATCACCCGCCGGAACGTGGTCCAGTCGGACGCGCCGAGATCGAGCGCGGCCTCGGGAATGGTTTTCGGGATGGCGGCGAAGCGGCTGCGCATGATCACCACCGTCGTCGGAAGCGCCACCAGTATGTGGCCGAGAACGATGGCGATGCGCGACGGGCCGAGGCCGATGAGGTTGACGAGGATAAGCAGCGATATGCCGACGATGACGCCGGGGATCAGGATCGGCAGCCTAGAGATGGCGCTGATGGTGGCGGCCAGTGGCGAGCGGCCATAGAGGTCCATGTAGGAGACGGTTATGCCGCAGAGCGTGGCGCCGGCGGCGGCCACGATGCCGATGACGAGGCTGTTCAAAAGCGCGCCGGACAGCGCCGGATTGCCATAGAGCGTGGCATACCATTCGAGCGTAAAACCCTGCAGCGGAAACGCTGCCTGGATGGAATTGTTGAAGGAGAACAGCGGGATCAAAAGGACCGGCAGGTAGAGGAACACCAAGTAGGCGATGACGTAAACGCCAAGCCAGCGACCGCCTTCCGTGCGCGCCGCGCTCATGTGCGGCTGCCGAATTTGCGGTCGGCAGAGCGCGCGACCAGCACCACGCACAGGATGACCAGCATCACGCAGACCGAGAGTGCGGCGCCGAACGGCCAATCATTGGCCTTGCCGAATTGCGACTGGATCAGCGTGCCGATCATGGTGCTGGCCGGGCCGCCGACCATAGCCGGCGTGACATAGTCGCCGACCGTCGGCACAAAGACGACCAGGGCTGCCGCCAGCACGCCCGGCATCGAATTGGGCAAGACAACGCGGCGGAAGGTAGTGAAGGGTCTGGCGCCAAGATCGGACGCGGCTTCGAGCAGCGATTTCGGAATGGTGTCTAGCGCCACATAGATCGGCAGGATGGCAAACGGCGCGTAGGCGTGTGCCAAGGTAACCACGACCGCAGCCGGCGTGTTGAGGAAGGCCAGCGTCGGTTCCGACCAGATGCCGCTTTCGATCAGCGCCGAGTTCAACACGCCGTTGTAGGCCAGCACGATCTTCCAGGCGAAGACGCGCAGGAGATAGCTGGTCCAGAACGGCAGCGTCACCAGGAACAGCAGCAGTCCACGGCGGCGGCCGGCATGGAACGCGAGATAGTAGGCGACGGGATAGGCGGTGACGACGGTTGCCAGCGTCACCAGGCCGGCAATCACCAGCGAGCGCAGCGTCACCGTCCAGTACAGCGGATCGGAGACCACGGTAATGAAATTGTCCGCCGTGAAACCGGCGCCGAGCAGCGAGCCGTCATTGCCGCGGAAGGCGAGGAACAGCACCAGGCCGAGGGCGAACAGGATCAGGAAGAAGGTGACCAGTCCGCCCGGCAGCAAAATGGCGAAGCGGAAGCCTGAAGGGGATCGGGGCTGTGCCGGTGCTTCTGTTGCAACGATGGTCGACATCAAACTGTTCAACCGAATTATGAAATCGACTTAATTTTTTTCATATTCGTGAAACTGTCAAGCTGAATCCGCGGAACTAAACGGCTGGCGCACAATCAGCGCTCGAAGGCGTCCAGCATCCGGTACCAGGCGATGGTCGCGGCGACGCCGACCTGGCGGAAGGCATGGAACGGGATCGGCCGGATCGGCGACAGCGGGAACGGCAATTGCGCTACGTCAGCGTTTGCAAGGTAGCCCGCCATGCGCTTTCCCAGCGCGCTCATCAGGCCGACGCCCCTGCCCTGGCAGCCGACCACGGCGAGCAAGCCTTTTTCAGGCTCGTGGATGTGCGGCAGATGATCCGGCGTCATCGCCACGCGGCCGAACCAGCGCTTCTCGATGGGAACATCGGAGAGCGCCGGATAGAGCCGCACCAGCGCGCGCTGCAGATGCGCCCAGTCGGCCTCGCTCTTTGGCAGGGCCATGCGGCCGCGCCCGCCAAGCACCAGCCGACCGTCGGCGCTCCTGCGATAGTAGACGAGGATGCGCCTGGAGTCGGACACCGCTTGCCCTTCCGGCAAGATCGCCGCTGCAAGGTTGGACGACAGTGGCGCGGTCGCGATCTGGAAGGAATGCAGCGGCACGATGGTCTCGGCGAGACCTGGAAGCAGTCCATCGGTATAGGCGTTGGTCGCCAGCACAACCGCCTTGGCTCTTACTTCGGTGCCGTTTTCTGTCGAAACACGCCACAAGCCGGCATCCCTGGTCAGCTTCACCACCTTCTGCCGTTCGGCAATGCTGGCGCCGGCTGCGGCAACAATGCGCGCCAGTTCCAGCGTATAAGCGAGCGGATCGATGATGCCGGCGCGGCGGTCGAGCCAGCCGCCGAGATAGCCTTGCGCGCCGGTCATCGCAGCGATCTCGCTTCCACTCAGAAGCCGGACATCGGCGCCACGTGCCCGCCATTGCCGATCCCGGTTCGCTGCCGCTGTCAAAGCGGTTTCGGTGTGCGCAGCCTGGATCCAGCCATGGCGCGTGAACGGCACCGCCAGTTTTTCGTCACGGATGAGATCGAACACCGCATCGGCCGTCGAGGCGGCGAAATCGACCAATGCCTGGCCACGCCCGGGGCCGAAATGCTGGAGCAGCCATTCGGGATCGTATTTCAGGCCGGGAATGACCTGGCCGCCATTAAGACCCGAGGCGCCCTGCCCGACCTCGCCGGCCTCCAGCACCTGCACGCCGAGACCAAGCCGGGCGGCATGCAAGGCCGTCGACAGGCCCATGAAGCCGCCGCCGACGATGACGACATCCACCAGCGTGCCATCCGGGACGAGCGACTGAAAGGTGGATGCGGTCTGCGGCTTTTGCCAGATCGGAACGGAAAACAGTGTGGGCAAGGCTTCACCTAGAGAATGGCGCAAAATGAAAATGCTAGTGGCAATTTCATTTTTTTGAAAGAGATGCCTTCATGTCAGCACCGACAATTGGCTGCGCCACGGGATAGACCTTTGGCAGGAATCCGGTGAAAGTGCCGCGCCCTTCAGGCCAGTTCCCATTCGCAATCAGTCAAAGGACCGTAAGCCATGACGAACCCAACGCAGCTTCCCGCCGACGGGCTCTTCATCGGCCGCGCCAAAGCGAACGATGCCCCGCATCCGCTGGTGGTCACGGTTCGCGACGGCACCGTCTTTGACATCACCTCTCGCGCAGCGCCCACTGTGCGCGACATTTGCGAGATGGCCGACCCGGCTGGCTATGCGAGCTCAGCCAAGGGCAAGTCGATCGGCTCGCTCGAGGCGATCGCCGCCAACAGCTTTCAGGCCACCCGCGATCCGGCAAAGCCCTATCTCCTCTCGCCCGTCGACCTGCAGGCGGTGAAGGCGTCGGGCGTGACCTTCGTCGTCAGTCTGCTCGAGCGCGTCATCGAGGAGCAGGCACGCGGTTCGGCGGAAAAGGCCGACGCCATCCGCGCCGACATTGCCGGGCTGATCGGCCACGATCTGTCGAAGCTGAAGCCCGGCTCGCCGGAAGCGATGGAGATCAAGGCCAAGCTGATCCAGCGCGGCGCCTGGTCGCAATATCTGGAAGTCGGTATCGGGCCCGACGCCGAGATCTTCACCAAGTGCCAGCCGATGGCGTCGGTCGGCTTCGGCGCCGATGTCGGGCTGCATCCCGTGTCGACCTGGAACAATCCGGAGCCGGAGATTGCCATGATCGCCGCCAGCAGCGGCAAGATCGTCGGCGCCACCATCGGCAACGACGTCAATCTCAGGGATGTCGAGGGACGTTCGGCACTGCTGCTCGGCAAGGCCAAGGACAACAATGCCTCGGCTTCGCTCGGCCCATTCATCCGGCTGTTCGACGCAACATTTTCGATCGACGACGTGAAGCAGGCCATTGTGCGGCTGAAGGTCGAGGGCGAGGATGGATTTTCGCTGGAGGGCGCGAGCTCGATGGCCGAGATCAGCCGTTCGCCGGAAGAACTCGTTGCCGCCGCCATGGGGCCGCACCACCAATATCCGGACGGGTTGGCGCTTTATCTCGGCACCATGTTCGTGCCGTCGAAGGACCGCGGCGAAAAGGGCAAGGGCTTCACCCACAAGGTCGGCGACATCGTCACCATCTCCTCGGAGAAATTCGGCGCGCTGGTCAATCGCGTGCTTCTGTCGCCCGATTGTCCGCACTGGACCTACGGCGCCAGCCATCTCATGCGCGACCTCGCCAAGGCCGGCCTTATCTGATTTTTCGGGCGCTGCGCTTTTCCCGGGAAAACCGCCTCACACTTTTCCTGGATTTGCTCGAACTGATGCGATCTGATGGGATCGCTGATGGCGTGTTGCATCGCGCCACCATCCATTGGGCGGATGGAGGCTTGCCATCGGCCGGAAAAGAAGATGCTCTGAGCATCCGGGCGGCGCTGGCAGGAGGAAATGATCGGGCATGGCCCGGATCATCGCCGGACGTGGAGGTCGTTTTTCAACATGGGAGGAAAGCAAATGCTAACGAGGCTACGATTACTCGTGCTCGGCTTGATTGTGGCGCTGGCCATTCCGGCGGCGGCACAGGCCAAGACGTTCTACTGGATTTCGCATGGCGGCCCGGCCGACCCGGTCTGGACCTACTTCCTCGCCGGCGCCAAGCAATGGGCGAAAGACACCGGCAACACCGTCAACACCTCGTTCCACAATGGTGACGTCGCCTCGCAGCAGGAAGCGGTTCGCGCGGCCCTCTCCGCCAAGGCCGACGGCATCGTCACCACCAGCCCCGATCCGGGCAGCCTCGTCGAGATCGTCAAGGAGGCCCGCGCGGCAAACATCCCGATCATCAATTTCAACACGCCCGATCCCAAGGCCAATTTCAACGCCTACGTCGGCGGCGACAACGTCACCTTCGGCAAGCACTGGGCGCAGTATCTGGTCGACAAGGGGCTGGTGAAGAAGGGCGACTTCGTCTGGATGCCGGTCGAAATCCCCGGCGCCACCTATGGCGTCCAGGAAGAGGAAGGCATCAAGAGCGTCTTCGGGCCACTCGGCATCACCTATGAGATCACCGAGGCGACGCTCGACCAGGCCGAAGTGATCAACCGCATGGTCGATTACCTCACCGCCAACAAGGCCAAGGTCAAGGCGATCATCGGCCTCGGCGACCTCGTCACCGGCTCGATCAAGCGGGTCTTCGACCAGGTCGGCATCAAGCCGGGTGAAATCCCGGTCGTCGGCTGGGGCAACTCGCTCGACACCACCCAGGAAGTGCTGACCGGCTACGTCAATGCCGGCCAATGGCAGGACCCGCAGGCGACCAGCTATGTCGCACTGTCGCTCGCCAACATGGCAGCGTCGGGCATTCCTCCGGGCTTCAACGTCATCACCGGCGCGCTCTACGAAAAGGACACCGCGCAGGTCTACGACGACATCCTGTCCGGCAAATAACCTGGATATCCAACAGTCGCGGCCGCAGCCGCGGTCGCGACTGTCTTTTTCGCCGAAGCTTTCGCACCACGTGCGGAGGTTCAGCCCTTCCCTTCCTGTCGCGGGTTATCAGTGGAAAACCGTTCGCTCACCCAACGCCTGATCGCGAGGCCGGAATTCGGGCCTTTCGTGCTGCTCATCGTCGAAATCGCGGTGTTCTGGAGCATCAACCACGATTTCCTGTCGCCGCAAAACATCTCCAACACGCTGGCCTTCACCGTCGAGCTCGGGCTGATCGCGCTGGCGATGACGCTGCTGATGACATCGGGCGAATTCGACCTGTCGGTCGGCTCGCTGTTCGGCTTCTCGCCGGTGCTGATGTGGACGCTGTTCAACAGCGGCCTGACCTCGCTGGAAGTCGGCTTCCTCGCCGCGCTGATGGTCGCCGCTCTCATCGGTCTGGTCAATGGCTGGTTCGTCACCCAGCTCAAGATCCCGTCCTTCCTGGTCACGCTCGGCATGCTCTTGGTGGTGCGCGGCACAGCGCTTTTTGTCACCGACGGCTTTCCGCAGCGCACCTGGAGCGCGGAAGGCAGCCGGCTCGCGGAAGCGCTGGTCGGCGATTTCTTCATCGGGCCGTTCCGCATCTACATGTCGCTGTTCTGGTTCATCGCGGCGGCCGCAATACTCGGCTACGTGCTGACGCAGAGCCGCACCGGCAACTGGATCCAGGCAGCCGGCGGCAACCCGAATGCCGCCCGCGCCCGCGGCGTCAACGTCAACGGCGTCAAGATCGGTCTGTTCATCCTGTCGTCGCTGATGGCATCGCTGGCCGGTGTCATCTCCTCGCTGCGCACATCGGCCGCCAACCCCAACAGCGGCACCGGCTACGAGCTCGAAGTCATCGCCATGGTGGTGATCGGCGGCACGGCGCTGACCGGCGGACGCGGCACCATCATCGGCACAGTGCTCGGCATCCTGATCCTGCGCGTCATGCGCAACGGCATCGTGCTGATCGGCGTGCCGGGCCTTGCCTACAACATCTTCATCGGCGCCATTATTCTCGGCATGATGGCGCTCCATTCATGGCTGGAACGCCGGCATCAGGCAGGGACGTGAACCATGGCTGAACCGCTCATCCGCATGACCAACATCAAAAAGTCCTACGGGCGCGTGCAGGCGCTCGAGGACGCCAATTTCCACGTCAACGAAAGGGAGATCGTCGGCCTGCTCGGCGACAATGGTGCCGGCAAGTCGACGCTGATCAAGGTGTTGTCGGGCGCCGTGCCACTGACCAGTGGCGACATCTTCATCCGCGGCAAGAAGGTCAATCTGCGCAGCACCAGCGACGCCATCGCGCACGGCATCGAGACGATCTACCAGGACTCCGCACTGGTCACGCAGCTGTCGATCGCGCGCAACCTGTTCCTCGGGCGCGAACCGATCAAGCCGCCGCGCTTTCTGAACCGCATGGACCAGGAGGCGATGAACGTGGTCGCCCGCGACCTGCTCAAGCAAGTCGGCATTTCGAAAAATATCCCGCCGACGACGCCGATCGGCTCGCTCTCCGGCGGCGAGCGGCAGGCCGTCGCCATCGCCCGCGCCATGCATTTCGACAGCGACCTCATCATCCTTGACGAGCCGACCAACAATCTCGGCGTCGCCGAGACGCAAGGCGTGCTGAGCTTCGTGCGCAACGCGCGCGATTCCGGCCATTCCTGCATCTTCATCGCCCACAACATCCACCACGTCTTCCAAGTGGTCGACCGCATCGTCGTCATGCGCCGGGGCCAGGTGGTCGCCGATGACATCGACCCGAAGAAGACCAACGTCGCCGAGGTCGAACGCATCATTACCGGCATGTCGGACAAGGAAATCCGCGACGCCATCGCCGAAGGCAGGCCATCGCACGGCTGAACCGTCTTCCTGCCGTCTGGCGCAGGATCGCATCAGCTCTAACTCTTTGTGGAGCATGATCTTTGGACAAAACGGTTCCCGTTTGTCCGACAAAACCGGTTCCCACTTTTCGGGATCATGCTCTATGACTGTGACCATGAAAGCCACCGTTGCTGACATAGCCAGAAGCTGCGGCCTGTCGACCGCGACTGTCGACCGTGTGCTCAACAACCGGGCCGGCGCGAGCGCCGCCAACCGGCAGCGCGTGATGGAAGCGGCCAAGCAGCTCGGCTATTTGCCGGTGGTCGACCAGGTGACGCTGCCATCGCGGCCGGCGCATCTCGAATTCTTCCTGCCGATCGGCGCCAACGGCTTCATGGTCGATCTGGCCGGGCATATCGAGGACTATGCGGCGCGCCTGCCGCTGGTCGCCTCCTGCCGCATCCACAACCTTGCCGGCATCTCGCCGGCCGCACTCCAGGCGGCGGTCGAAAATCTGTCGCTGAAGGCCAACGGCGTCGGCGTCATCGCCGTCGATCATCCCAGGACGCGCAACATATTGCGTGACGTGGTCGAGGCCGGCATCCGGCTCGTCACGCTGGTCTCAGACGTTCCGGCGGCCCCGCGCTCGGCCTATGTCGGCATCGACAACCGGGTGGCGGGGCGTACCGCGGCGCTGCTGATGGGGCGGTTCCTCAACGGCCATAAGGGCCATCTGGCGATGGTGGTCGGCTCGCGCTCCTATCGCGGGCATGAGGAGCGCGAAATGGGCTTCCGCTCGGTGCTGTCGGAAGAGTTCCCCAACCTCACAGTCTCAAGCGCCGTCGAGATCAATGACGAGCCGGAGGGCAGCTATGCTGCCACGATGCAGGCGCTGCATAACGAGCCGGACCTGCTCGGCATCTACTGCGTCGGCGCCGGACGCTCAGGCGTGGCCAGAGCGCTGCTCGAAACCAGGCCGAAGAAAAAGCCGGTGTTCATCTGCCACGACCTGACGAAGGAAACGCGCGGTTATCTCGTCGACGATCTCGCCGATGTCGTCATCGACCAGAATGCGCGGCTGATCGCCGAGCAATCGGTGATCCGCCTGCTCGGCTCGATCGCGTCCGCGGCACCCTATCTGACGAAGAAGTTCATCGAGCCGCGGCTGATCTTCAAGGAGAACGTGCCGGTGCAGTGAATTTGCGCCGTGGCGGCTTTTCCTATTTGTACGACAAGTCGGGGTAGCTGCCGCAAATCTGCACAGCAGCTATGCATCTTTTATGGTTGCCGAATCATTAAGCAACTCGTAGGTATTGGTGGTCGGCCATCTACTCCTCCCAGATGCGATGCCGGCCTTGAGTGCGGTGCACCTCCTCCCGCGCCGTATTCGAAATCAAGCCCGCTGCCACCTCCTCCCGGCAGCGGGCTTTTTCTTTTGCAAATGAATTTGAAGCTGAGGTGCGAGGTCTCGCCAACAGCCGGGGCTGCTCACCCGGATGGCCAGTGGCGATGCGAACCGCTGCTCCCCATACGGGCGCAGCGAGCGAAACGCTGGCTGTCAGCGTGCCCTGAAAGAGCTGATCAGGCCTTCCGCCATGCGCACGAACTGTGTGCTGGGGCCTTGGCAGCCCATGGTCTGCACGCTGACGCGCGCGCCCTCGAACAGCAGCGACAGCGTATCGGCGAGAAGCTCGGCCTGCCCGATGCCGGCATCGCGGCATAGCGTAATAAGGCGATCGCGCTGGGCGCTCTTGAGCTCCTTGATCACGCTTCTCGCCGGATGGTTCGGCTCGGTCAGTTCGACGGCGGCGTTGGCCATGTCGCAGCCGCGACCGTCGGCGGCGAGCATGTCGGCGACCTTGCGGACCCAGGCATGCAATTGCGCCAGCTTGTCGCCGGGGTGCTCCGCCTCGAACTCATCCCATATCGCGGCGCCCTTGGCCGCCGAAGCGCGCAGGCACTGGATGATGAGTTCGTCCTTGGACTCGAAATGACGGTAGAGCGTCATCTTGTTGGTGCCGGCGGCTTCCGTAATGGCGTCGACGCCGACGCCCTTGATGCCATGTTTGTGAAACATGTCCTGCGCCGTCTCCAGGATTCGATCCCGGGGACGCACGCGATCCGTAATGCCGTCTGCCATCGCCGTCTCCTTGTCTCCCTAAATTTTCGGTCCACCTCTTGACTAGGGTGTTACCGGTCTGTAACTATCCGAATGTTACTTACTGGTAACACCTATGTAGCCTTCCGTCAATAACAAGGCCGTGAACTGGTCCTGCCAGATCACAAAGGGTGAAAATTGCGGTTCATGCGGCTCCGGCCGGTGAAGAGATGAAAACCGGTTCGCGATCATCCGATGCGAATCGCTGGAATGGAGACGCTCCGATGTCGCAGCGCAAGGATTTGACCATCGATGAAGCCATCCGGGATCCGATGATCCGGCTGGTGATGAAGGCGGACCGCGTCAACCCCCGCGCCTTCGAAGCGATGCTGAGGACCGTGGCCGATGAGCAGGGCCTCAGCGGCGCGGCGCCGTCTTCGTATTTTTTGCAGGACCCGGGTTCGGCGCGCAGTCGGCGGCTGTCCCGGTCTGCCCATTCATTTAAAGAGGCATGCGTGTCGTGGTAAACTTTTTCATCCATCGTCCGATCTTCGCCTCGGCCATCGCCATCATCATGGTGCTCGCCGGGACGATTTGTTATTTCCTTTTGCCGGTCTCGCAGTTTCCCGACATCACGCCGCCCCAGGTGGTGGTCAGTGCGCATTATCCGGGCGCGAGCGCACAGGTCGTCGCCGATACGGTGACGACGCCGCTGGAGCAGCAGATCAACGGTGTCGAAGGCATGACCTACATGTCGTCGTCGAGCTCCAATGACGGCTCCTCGACCATCACCATCACCTTCGATGTCGGTTATCCCCTGAGCACCGCGGCCGTCGACGTGCAGAACCGCGTCTCGCAAGCCGCCTCGTCGCTGCCGGCGATCGTCAACCAGGGTGGTGTGACGATCAAGAAGCAGAATCCGAACTTCGTCCTCATCGTCAACCTGACCTCGCCCGACAGTTCGGTCGATCCGGTGGCGCTGAGCAACCTTGCCTATCTGCAGGTTGTCGATCCGCTCAAGCGTCTGCCCGGCGTCGGCGATGTGCAGATCTTCGGCGAGCGGCGCTATTCGATGCGCGTCTGGCTCGATCCCGACAAACTCGCCAATCTCGGCATCACCGCGGTCGACGTCCAGAATGCCATTTCGGAACAGAACGTCCAGGTCGCGGCCGGCAAGATCGGCCAGTCGCCGGCGCCCGCCGGCACCGCCTTCGAAATGCAGGTCAACGCCGTCGGCCGCCTGAGCGACCCGAAGGAGTTCGGCGACATCGTCGTGCGCGCCAATACGGACACCGGTTCGCTGGTGCGGCTGCGCGACGTCGCCCGCATCGAACTCGGCGCTCTGCAATATTCGTCGTCGGCCTTCTTCGGCAAAGACCCGACCGTGGTGCTCGCCGTCTACCAGATGCCCGGTTCCAACGCGCTCGATCTGCAACAGCGCGTCAAGGACAAGATGCAGGAGCTGTCGGCCCGTTTCCCCAAGGGCGTCTCCTACGCCATGCATTACGACACGACGCGCTTCGTGTCGGCCTCGATGCATGACGTGCTGATCACGCTCGGCGAAGCGCTGGTGCTCGTCGTGGCCGTGGTGTTCATCTTCCTGCAAAGCTGGCGCACGACGATCATCCCGACCATCGCCATTCCGGTGTCGCTGGTGGCGACGATGGTCGTCATGGAGATGCTCGGCTTCTCGCTCAACATGCTCTCTCTGCTCGGCATGGTGCTGGCCATCGGCCTCGTCGTCGACGACGCCATCGTGGTGGTCGAAAACGTCGAACGACAACTGGAGGCAGGCCTCAAACCGCTGGCGGCGACCAAGGCCGCCATGGCCGAGGTCACCGGACCGATCATCGCCACCACCGCGGTGCTGATGGCCGTCTTCGTGCCGGTCGCCTTCATTCCCGGCGTCTCCGGCAAGCTCTACAACCAGTTCGCACTGACGGTGGCGATTTCGGTCGGCATCTCCGCCTTCAACTCGCTGACGCTCAGCCCTGCGCTGAGTGCCGCCTTCCTGCGCCATCGGGGCGAGACGCAATTCGCACCTTTCCGCTGGTTCAATGCCGGCTTCGACAAGCTCTCGCATCTCTACGCCCACGGCGTGCGCATCCTCATCCGGCTGCGCTGGATCATGCTCGGCCTGTTCGCGGCCGGACTGGTCGCGACCTACTTCGTCTGGCAAAAGCTGCCTTCGACCTTCCTTCCGGTCGAGGACCAGGGCTACTTCTTCGTCGTCATCCAGCTGCCTGACGGCGCTTCGCTGGAGCGCACCGATGCGGTGGCGCAGAAGGCGCGCGACATATTGCAAGCGACGCCCGGCGTCGACATCGTCGGCTCGATCAGCGGCCTGAACTTCCTGACCAGTGCGGCGCAGTCGAACTCGGCGGTCGAGTTCGCCATCCTGAAGCCGTGGGAGGAGCGCGGCCCCGACCAGAGCGCGTCCAAGCTCGTCGCCGACGTGCGCGGCAAGCTGATGCAGATTCCGGAAGCCTTCGCGCTGTCCTTCGATCCGCCTTCGATCCCGGGTATCGGCACCACGGGCGGCTTCGAATTCGTCGTCGAAGACCTTACCGGACGCGGCAGCGCGGCTCTCAACGATGCGACGCAAGCCGTGATCGCCGAGGCGCGCAAGCAGCCGGAAATCAATCCGCAGCAGCTGTTCTCGCCGTTCTCGACCTCGACGCCGCAGTTCAACTACGACCTCGACCGAAGCAAGGCCAAACTGCTCGGCCTCAACCTGCCCGACGTCTTCAATACGCTGCAGATCTATCTCGGCTCGCTCTACGTCAACGACTTCAACCTGTTCGGCCGCACCTTCCGGGTGACCATCCAGGCTGACAAGGATGCACGTGCGGGTGCCGCCGACATTTCGCGGCTCTATGTGCGCAATGCGTCCGGCGGCATGGTGCCGCTCTCGACGCTGGGCAAGCTGGTGCCGTTCGTCGGCCCTGAAACCGTGCCGCACTACAACAACAACGCCTCGGCCACGATCAATGGCGGTGCTGCTCCCGGCTTCTCGTCGGGCCAGGCGGTCGCCGCGATGGAACGGGCCGCTGCCACCGCACTGCCCAGGGATTTCGGTTTCGAATGGACCGGCATCACCTTCCAGGAGCTCAAGGCCGGATCGATCGCGTCGGTCGTCTTCGGCCTCGCCATCGTCTTCGTCTTCCTGATCCTGGCGATGCAGTATGAGAGCTGGGCGATGCCGTTCATGGTGCTCTTGGCGGTGCCACTGGCCCTCTTCGGCGCCTTCGCAGCCCTCTTCCTGCGCGGCATGCAGATCGACGTCTACTCGCAGATCGGCTTCGTCATGCTGATTGGCCTGGCGGCCAAGAACGCGATCCTGATCGTCGAGTTCGCAAGGCGGCGGCGCGAGGAAGGCCTGAGCATCGTCGACGCGGCGATGGAAGCCGCGCGGCTCCGGCTGCGGCCGATCCTGATGACGGCCTTCGCCTTCATCCTCGGCGTGCTGCCGCTGATGTTTGCGACGGGTGCTGGTGCAGCAAGCCGGCAGTCGATCGGCACCACCGTCTTCGGCGGCATGGTTGCCGCGACCATCCTGTCGCTGGTGTTCGTGCCGGTCTTCTACGCAGTCATCGAACGGCTGCGCGAAGGCCGCGAGCGTAGCGACGCCCATGACCAGGATCATAGTGGCCAGGACAACAATGAACCGACTGCCGACCCAGCGCTCGTGCGACTGGCCGAAGCAGCCGAATAGAATTGGAGACCAAAATGCGTAAATGGAAAATAGCTTTGGGAACGGCCATCGCCCTGGGGGCGATCTCGGTGGCAAGCGTTCACTTCCTCGATATGGGCAATCTCAGCCTCAATGCCGGCACAGCGGCAGCGACGCCGGCGCCAGCGGCATTCGTCATGCCGGTGCCGGTGGCGAGCGTCGTCAAGAAGACGATCCCGATCTATCTCGACTACGCCGCCCGCATCGAGGCGATCCGCAGCATCACGCTGCAAGCCCGGGTGCCCGGTTATCTCGACGAACAGACGGCTGAGGACGGCGCCGATGTGCGCAAGGGCGACCTGCTCTACAAGATCTCGCCTGACGACTTCCAGGCGGCTCTCGACCAGGCCAAGGCCGCGGTACAACGCGACCAGGCGACGCTCGACTATGCGCGCTCCAATCTCGGCCGCGGCTCTGAGCTCGCCAAGAGTGGTTACCTGGCCAAGGACGGGTTCGACCAACGCACCAGCACCCTGCGCCAGGCCGAAGCGTCGCTTGCCGTCAACCAGGCGGCGGTACGGACAGCCGAGCTCAATTTGAGCTATGCCGAAATCCACGCCCCGTTTGCCGGCCGCGTCGGCCGCAACCAGGCTTCGGTCGGCACGCTGGTCAGCGTTGCCGGCACGGTGCTGAACACGCTGGTGCAGCTCGACCCGATCTATGTCACCTTCAATCCGAGCGAGACGGACTTGGCCGAAATCGAGCAGGCCCGCGCGGCCGGCCCGATCGAGGTCGAGGTGCTGCTGCCCGGCGAGACCGAGGCCAGCCAGAAGGGCGAACTCACCTTCATCGACAACACGGTCGACCACTCGACCGGCACGATCACGGCGCGCGCCACCATCGGCAATGCGAAGTTCTCGCTGCTGCCGGGCCAGTATGTTCGCGTGCGGCTGCACATCAAGCAGCTGCCCGACGCGCTGATGGTGCCGCAGGTGGCGCTGGGTTCGAGCCAGCTCGGGAAATATGTCTATGTCGTCGGCAAGGGCAACACGGTCGACCAGCGCATCGTCACGCTTGGCGCGAACAGCGGCGATCTGGTGGCTGTCCTCAGCGGCGTTGCCGAAGGCGACCAGGTGATAACGGGCAATCTGCAGAAGATCGGACCAGGAATGCCGATCTCGCCATTGCCTCAGGAAAAACCGGCCAGCTGATAACCCCCATCAGCCCCGGTTCTGTGGCGCCCTCGGCACCCACGCCGAGGGCGCCGTTTTTTATGGGGCGCCGTGCACTTTTCCTGGAATTGCTCCGAGCAGCGCGACGAGCCCGGCAATGTCGGCGCGTTCGGCTTTCGCCGGCAGCATGAAGGCGCAATAGGGTTGCCCGAGCCGGACGGAAACCGGGGAGAGCGCGATCAGGCGGCCGGCTTCGAGATCGGCATCAGCCATTGTCCTCTGGCCAAGCGCTATCCCCAGCCCCAGCCTCGCCGCCGATATCGCCAGGCTGGAGAGGCCGACGCGGCGGCCATGCGAGGGATCGGGCGCGCGATTGCCGCCCGCGGCCGCGAACCAGTCGGCCCAGCTTGGATGCGAGGCATAGTTCGGACCCCAATTGGTGTGGATGAACTGGCTCTCATGCATATCCGCCAGGATGGAGCCGCCGCTGCCATGGCGTTTCAGGAAATCGGGCGACGCGACCGGCAGGACCTCGTCATGCACGAGCCGCACCATCCGCAACGCCGGATAGTGATAATCGCCATAGGAAATGCGCAGGTCGATGCTCTGGCGCACCACATCGACCGGATCGTCCTCGACGCGGATATCGATCGCCATCTGCGGGAAGCCGTCGAGCAGTTCCGCCAGCCGGGGCGCGAGCCACAATTCGGCCAGCGAGAACGGCACGCTGACGACGAGACGTGGCCGCACGCCGCCCTCCAGCATGCGCCGGCCGACCGCCGCGATGTCGCCCAGGGCGCGCGCCGTCTGGGGATAGATGGCATGGCCGGCATCGGTCAGCGTGATGCGGTTGCCGTTGCGCACGAAAAGCTGCTTGCCGAACCAGCTTTCAAGATTACGGATCTGCTGGCTGACCGCAGCCGAGGAGACGCCAAGTTCGGTGGCGGCAAGCGTGAAGGAGCCGGCGCGTGCGGCGACCTCGAAGGCCCGCACGGCGTTCAAAGGCGGGAGCTTCTCCATATCGCTTCCTCAATATTTTCTTGTGCAACCCTAATAATTTTCCGCGTTGAGAGAAAGATTTTTTTTGTCGTCTTCTGCTTTCGAAATCGGAGCATTTGACCATGAAAGACATTCTCGATCTCGACCGCTATCCGCTCGACCGCGAAGGCGGCCCCGAATGGCAGCGTCTGGTGGACACCTCCGTCGCGGCGCTGGAAGCCGACGGCATGTTCAATCTCGAAGGGTTTTTGCGCCCTGGCGTCGCCGAGAAGGCGGTTCAAGAAATCCAGCCGGTGATGGCGGCGCGCTCGCATGTGCACAAGCGCATGCACAACATTTACTTCAAGCCGGACCTTCCCGAACTCGCTCCGGATCATCCGGCACTGCGCAAGGTCGAGACCATCAGCCACACGGTCTGCGCCGACCAGATTCCCGGCAGCATCGTGCTTGCCATCTATGAATACGAACCGCTGCTGCGCTTCCTGGCGGCGGCGATGGGCAAGACGAAGCTGCATGTCATGCAGGACCCGCTGGCGCGCACCAATGTCATGGCCTACCGCGCCGGCGAAGCGTTGAACTGGCATTTCGACCGCTCGGAATTCACCACCACGCTTTTGCTGCAGGCGCCTGAACGCGGCGGCGATTTCGAGTATCGCAACGATCTGCGGTCGGACGACAATCCCAACTATGACGGCGTCGCAAAACTGCTCGAAGGGCGCGATCCCGAGGCCAAGATCCTGCACCTGAAACCGGGCACGCTGAACGTCTTCCGCGGCAAGAACACCGCGCATCGCGTCACCACCGTCCAGGGCGCGCGCGAGCGGATGATCGCGGTGTTTTCCTATTATGAGAAGCCGGGTGTGATGTTCAGCCCGGAGGAGCGCGTCGGCTTCTACGGCCGCGCAGCATGAGGTTTGGAAACTCTACTCTGGCGGCCATCTGATGGCGTTTTCTGCGCTTCCGGTGCTCACGGACCCGAACGTCCGCTGCGCTCCGGTTCTCGAAACCACCACCATATGACTCGCCAGAGCGAATTTCGAAACGGCCTCTGGGCGTCTGCCAATCCAGCAACAAGAATCCGGAAAAGGCCTCTTGTAGGATTGTCGACAATCTGCTTGTCTTGTTCCCGGCTCTCACTGGAGTGGCGACATGGCCAAGCTGGATTTCAGTCCGATCGCGGATACGACACGTCGGGCCGAGATCGTCGCGCTGCTCAGGCGCGCGATCCTGACCGGCCAGTTGGAACCCGGCCAAAAGCTCAACGAATTGAGGATCGCCGAACAGATGCGGGTCAGCCGCGCGCCGCTGCGCGAGGCGATGCGCGAGCTGGTGCAGGAAGGCATTCTCACCAGCATTCCCTACGCCGGCACCTTCGTCATCGATGTCACCGCCAAGGACATCGACGACGCCTATTCGCTGAACAAGGTGCTCGATGAATTCGCCATCGAACGCACCTGGAAGCAGCGCGACCAGCGCTTCTTCGACGAGCTCGACCGCCGCCACGAGACGGTGAAGCAGGCGACGCGCGCGCTCGACACCACGCGCCAGATCGAAACCGCGCTGCAATTGCACGGGCTGATTTATGAATGGGCCGACAATTCGGTGCTGCTGGAAACCTGGCAGCGGCTGACCAGCCGGCTGCAAATGTACTTTGCCCTGCACCAGCGGGCGCGCAACGAGCCGGTGCCGGCCGAAGATGTCCACGAGACCTATGTGCGGCTGCTGAAAGGCACGGACATGCGTGCCGCCCAGCGCCATGCGCGCGAGCATATCGACCTCGATTTCGAAGAATTGCTTGCCTATGCGCGCGGCCTCGAACAGCGGACGTCGAAGGGCTGACCCTACTCCTCAACACCAAGCGACAACGGACGTACATAAGTGCAGATCAAAACCATCAAGGCCTATCGTGTCGTGCAGCCCTTTGTGGACGGCCCCTACCGCATGTCCAAGGGACGGGTCGCCGACTGCTTCGACGCGGTGATCGTGGCCATCACCTCCGACAGCGGCGTGACCGGCTGGGGCGAGATGGCGCCGCTCGGCAATTTCTATTCGGCCGCCTTTCCGGCCGGCACGCGCGCCGGCGTGGTCGAGATCGCGCCGCACCTGATCGGCCAGGATCCACGCGGCCTCGCCGGCATCGGCCGGCTGATGGACACGGTGTTCAAGGGCCATCCCTACATCAAATCGGCGCTCGACATGGGGTGCTGGGACCTTGCAGCGCGCGCCGCCGACGTGCCGCTGGTGACCATGCTCGGCGGCCGCGAGAGCGAGATGGCGGAGACCTACCGCGTCGTCACCCATGGCACGCTCGATCGGATGGCGGCACTGGCCAAGAGGATCATTGCCGAGGGCTGTCGCCGCCTCCAGGTCAAAGTAGGCGGCGATGTGCATGACGACATCGACCGGGTGACGGCCGTCGCTTCGGCCGTGCCGAAAGGCACGGTGATTTTCTGCGACGCCAATGCCGGCTGGACCCCCTACCAGGCGCGGCAGTTCGCCGATGCCACGCGCGGCATCGACTACACGTTCGAGCAGCCCTGCACGACGATCGAGGAGAACATGTCGGTGCGCCGGATGCTCGACAAGCCGATGGTGCTGGATGAATCCGTAGTCTCGCTCGAGGCGATGCTGGAAATTCACCGCCTGGGTGCAGCCGACGGGCTGACGCTGAAGATCTCGCGGCTGGGCGGCGTGACCAGGACCCGCCAGATCCGCGACGTCGCCGTCGATCTCGGCTTCATGATCACCGTCGAGGACACGGGCGGCGCCGAGATCGACACGGCGGCGATGGCGCATCTGTCGCTGTCGACACCGCAAGAGCGCCGGCTGCATGCCATCGCCTTCCATGAATGGGTCACGGTGCGCACGGCCAGAAACGCTCCGCCGGTCACCGGCAGCCATATGGGCATTCCCGACGGTCCCGGCCTCGGCATCGATGTCGTGCCCGACCTGCTCGGCAAGCCGTTCTTCGAGATCGGCTGAGATGAAGATCACGCGCATCAAGGCCACGCCGATCAACTACCGGCTCGAAGCCCCTTATGTCTGGGTGTTCGGCGAACTCGACGGTTTCTCGCCGACCATCGTCGAGGTTGAGACCGAGGATGGATTGGTCGGCCTCGGCGAGGCGCCGACGCCGGCCGCCGCGGCCGTCATCAACGATGTGCTGGCGCCACGACTTGTCGGCCGCGACGCCTTCGATATTGCCGGCGCCGAGGAAGTGTGCCTGCCCTTCTGGAGCGGCGTGCAGTCGATCAACGACCGTACCCGCATCATGGCCTTCGGCGCCATCGAGGTGGCGCTGTGGGACCTGCGCGGCAAGGCCTGGAAGCAGCCGCTGTACCAATTGCTCGGCGGCGCCGTGCGCAAGGACATCCCGTTCACCGACTATTTTTCGCTGCGCGGCGATGGCGCCAAGGTGAAGGGCGAAAAGACGCCGGAGGAAGTCGCCGACTATTGCGTCGAACTCAACGAGCGCTTCGGCACCACCTTCTTCGAAGGCAAGTTCTCGACGCATGATCCGAAAATCTCGCTGAAGATGGTCGAGCTGATCCGCAAAAAGCTCGGCGACGAGGCGATGATCCGCATCGATTCCAACCAGGCCTATTCGCTGGCGACCGCCAGGCGCCTGGTGCGGCCGCTGGAAGAGCTTGGCGTGCGCAACTGGGAGGATCCGGTGGCGAGCATCGAAGAGATGCGCGAATTGCGCCGTCACTGCTCCATCCCGTTCTCGACCCACAACATCGACATTGCCCGCGCCATGGAGCTGAAGGTTCCGGACGCTTTCGTCGGCAATCCGACGGCGCATGGCGGTATCAACCGTATGCAACGCTTCGTCGGCGCCTGCGAACACGCCGGCATCGACTACTGGTGCTATAGCGGCGATACCGGTGTCGGCAGCGCAGTCTACCTGCACCTGTGCGCGGCACTCGGCTGGATCCGCGAGCCAAACCAGTCGCTGTTTCGCATGCAGGCCATGGACATCATCGAGGAAGGGCCGTTTTCGCCCAGGAACAATGTCGTGCCGGTGCCGGGGGGCCACGGCCTCGGCGTCACGCTGTCGCAGGACAGGCTTGCCGCCTGCCATCGCGACTTCATCGAAAACGGGCCGTGCAACAAATACCACGATCCGGAAAAGCCCGGCACCTACCGCCGGCTGCCGCTCAACTAGGCCGTTTTCGGTCCGCAATTGCGTCAAAACAACGAGGAGTGATCACACAAGCCGACAAGAGACGGATACAACAAGAGAAGCCTGCAGCTGTGACAATGATCACAAGCGCGCGGGACGAACGGGTGAAAAGCAGATGCCTCGCGAAAACCGGTCCCTCCTGAATATGGATCGGATGGACCGCGGAAAATCGCATGCTACAGTCCCGGTCGAAAGACTTCGTTGACGGCCGGGATAAGGAGAAACTCCACGGAATTTCGTCACCCACAAACACACCAGCCAACGACAAGAACACAGGGGAAAGGGTAGAACCCATGATCAAGAATTACCGCCTTCTCGACCTCATCCGGCGCCAGCGCACGCCGCTCGAAAACCACCTGATCGACGGGCTCGTCGACGGCCGCGTCAGCCGCCGCGAATTCATTCGCCACGGCAGCCTGCTCGGCCTGTCGCTGCCGCTGCTCGGCGGCATCACCACGGCGGCCGGCCTCAGTGGCATGCCTTCGCTCGCTCGCGCGCAAGGCGCGCCGGGCGCCACCATCCGTGTCGCCAGCAGCGTACCGGCCGCGGCCATCGACCCGGTGACCATTGCCGACGCCGGCGGCCTGCTGGTGATGCAGCAGGTGGCCGAATTCCTCTGCGTCGACGGCCCCGATCTGGTGCTGCAGCCCGCACTGGCCGAAAGCTGGAAGCCGAACGCCGACGGCACGGTGTGGACGTTCACGCTGCGCAAGGGCGTGAAATTCCACTCGGGCGGCGAGATGAAGGCCGACGACGTGGTGGCCAGCATCGACCGCCTCGCCGATCCGGCCAATTCCTCCAATGCGCTGTCGGTGTTCAACGGCATCCTGCAGAAGGGCGCCTCGAAGAAGGTCGATGACTATACGGTCGAGTTCCATCTCGACGCGCCGAACGGCAACTTCCCCTATATGCTGTCGTCGGACAACTACAACGCCGTCATCGTGCCGGCGAGCTACAAGGGCGACTACGAGAAAAGCTTCGACGGCACCGGGCCGTTCAAGATCGAAAAATACACGCCTAAGGTCGGCGCCTCCTTCGTCCGCAACGAAGATTACTGGGGTCCGAAGGCACTGCCGGAGCGCACCGAGTTCACCTTCTTCACCGACGTGCAGCCGATGATCCTGGCGCTGCAGGGCGGACAGGTCGACATCATCAACCAGATGCCGGTGCTGTCGGGCGTGGCGCTGCTCAACGATCCGAGCGTCGACATCATCAGCCTGAAGTCGTCCGCGCATCAGCAGCTGCATATGCGCTGCGATGACGGCCCGTTGAAGGACGCGCGCGTTCGCCGCGCCATCGCGCTGTGCCTCGACCGCGACAAGCTGGTCGCCGGCCTGATGAAGGGACGCTCGGCGCTCGGCAATGACAGCCCGTTCGCTGCAGTCTACCCGTCGACCGACACGAGCGTGCCGCAGCGCAAGCAGGACATAGCGCAGGCCAAGCAGCTGATGGAAGCTGCCGGCGTCGGCTCAGGTTTCAAGGTGACGCTGACCACCGAACGCTACCTCGAAATCCCCGAATATGCGCAGCTGATCCAGAACTGGGTCAAGGAGATCGGCGTCGAACTCGAACTCAACATCCTCGACCAGGGCGGCTATTACGGCGACGCGGTGTTCGGCAAATCGAACTGGCTGGATTCGGTGATGGGCATCACCGATTACGGCCACCGCGGCGTGCCGAACGTCTACCTGGCGGCACCGCTGAAGAGCGAAGGCACCTGGAACGCGGCGCACTTCAAGAACAAGGACTACGATGCGCTGGCGACCAGCTACATCGCGGCCCTAGACCTCGAAGCGCAGAAGGCCGACGCCGGCAAGATCCAGAAGCTGCTGCTCGAGGAAACGCCTGTTATTTTCGGCTATTTCTACGACTATCTGACGGCAACGGCGAAGGGCGTGACCGGGGTGCAGCCGACCGCCATGTCGCAGCTGTTCCTCGAGAAAGCATCGAAGGCCTGAGCTGATTCATTGTTGGAGCATGATCTTTTCCGAAAACCGGTTCCCACTTTTCGGGATCATGCTCAGAAGAGAAAGCCAATCCTCTAACAGCCAGCTCCCACGCGGGGGCTGGCTCAGCACGGAGTCACAGCCATTCTCTCCTTCCTCGTCCGGCGTGTCTCGCTCTCGCTCGTCACGCTGTTCCTGCTCTCGATCATGGTGTTTCTGGGCGGCCAGGTGCTGCCCGGAAATGTCGGCCGCGCCATATTAGGTCCGTTCGCCGACCAGCGCGCCGTCGATGCGCTCAACCACACGCTCGGCGTCGACCGTCCGCTGCTCACCCAATATGGCAGCTGGATCTGGAATTTCATCCAGGGCGACATGGGCACGTCCTATATCTTCCGCTCGCCGGTGGCACCGTTCGTGCTCGATGCGCTCGTCAATTCGATGAAGCTCGCCGCCGTCGCCTTCGTGCTGGTGGTGCCGATCGGCATCCTCGGCGGCGTGATTGCCGCGCTCAACCTCAACCGCCCGCTCGACCGCATCATCAGCCTTGGCGGCCTGTCGGTGACGGTGCTGCCGGAATTCGTCACAGGCATCATCCTGATCCTGATCTTCGGTGTGTGGCTGCGCTGGCTGCCGATCTCGGCGGCGTGGCCAAAGGACGCCGGCTTCTTCACCCAGCTCTACTACCTGATCCTGCCGTCGCTGCCGCTGTTCCTGGTGTTGTTCGGCTACATCGCGCGCATGGCACGTTCCGGCATGATCGAGGCGCTGGATTCCGATTACACGCGAACGGCGGTGCTCAAGGGCCTGCCGTGGCGAACCGTGATCTGGCGCCATGTGTTGCGCAATGCGCTGCTGCCGACCATCACGGTGATCGCGACGCAAACCGGCTATCTCATCGGCGGCCTCGTCGTCATCGAGACGCTGTTCCGCTACCAGGGCATCGGCTCGCTGATCTTCACCGCCGCGCGCGGCAAGGATTTCCCGATCCTCGAAGCCGGCATCCTGACCATCGGCATCGTCTATGCGGTGGCGACCCTTGCCGCCGACTTTCTCTATTCCGTGCTCAATCCACGCATTCGTCTGGGGCCAGATCAATGAGCGCCACCGAAACCATCCCGGCGCCCGACACTGCCGCCCGGCGCGGCCCCTGGGCAGAAATGTTCTTCTCGCTGCTGCGGTCGCCGACTTTTCTGGTCGGCCTCGCTATCGTCCTGTTCTGGGTCGCCTGCGCCCTGTTCGGCGAGCATTTCGCGCCCTACGACCCGCTTGCCGATGACATCATCAACGCGCTGGCGCCGCCTTCGGGCGAGCACTGGTTCGGCACCGACCAGATCGGCCGTGACGTCTTCTCGCGCGTCATCGTCGGCTCGCGCGATATCCTGACGGTCGCGCCGCTGGCAACGTTGCTGGCGACCGTGGCAGGCACCGCGCTCGGCCTTTTCACCGGCTATTTCCGGGGCATTGTCGACGACATCGTCAGCCGCATTCTCGAAGCCTTCATGGCGATCCCGGTGGTGATCGTGGCCCTGCTCGCTATCGTTGCGCTCGGCACCTCCAAGGCAACGGTGATTGTCGTCATCGGCCTCAGCTTCGCGCCGATCATCGCACGCACCGTGCGTTCGGCGGTGCTTGCCGAGCGCGAACTCGACTATGTCGCCGCCGCCCAACTGAGGCACGAAAGCGCTGTTTATACGATGTTCGTCGAGATCCTGCCCAACGTCATTCCGCCGATCCTGGTCGAGACCACGGTGCGGCTTGGCTATGCGATCTTCGCCGTCGCCACGCTGTCCTTCATGGGCTTCGGCATCCAGCCGCCCTCGCCCGACTGGGGCCTGTCGATCTCCTCGAATTACGGCATGATCGGCGGCGGCTTCTGGTGGACGGTGCTGTTCGACGCGCTCGCCATCGCCTCGCTGGTGATCGGGGTCAATCTGGCGGCAGACGGCGTTCAGGGGGCGCTCAATGACTGAGACAAACGCGCTCGAACTCCACGACCTCTCCGTCGCCTACCGCGTCAACGGCCGCGACCGCGCGGTGCTGCGCAATCTCAGCCTCACCATTGGCCACGGCGAGGCCTACGGGCTGGTCGGCGAATCCGGCTGCGGCAAGTCCACCGTGGCGCTCACCGTCGTGCGTTATCTCCCGCGCAACGGCTCGATTACCGGTGGCGCGATTTCGCTCGACGGCCAGGATGTGATGAAGCTCGACGCCGAGGCGCTCAGGCGGGCGCGCGCCGACAGCGTGTCGATGGTCTATCAGGACCCCGGCAAGGCGCTGAACCCGTCGCTGCGCATCGGCCGCCAGCTGACCGAGATTTTCGAGCTCGGCGGCGTCTCGGTACAAGCGGCGGAAGAACGCGCCATCGCCATGCTGAACCGGGTGCGCATTTCCGATCCGAAGAGCGTCATGCAGCGCTATCCGCACCAGCTTTCAGGCGGCATGCAGCAGCGCGTGGCGATTGCCATGGCGCTCGCCAACGATCCAACCATGCTGATCCTCGACGAGCCGACGACCGGCCTCGATGCGACGGTGGAAGCCGAGGTGCTCGACCTGATCGCGCAGCTTCGCCAGGAACTGTCGGCCTCGATCCTGTTCATCAGCCACAACCTCGCCGTCGTCTCCAACATGTGCGACCGCGTCGGCGTTCTCTATGCCGGCATGCTGGTCGAGGAAGGGCCGACGGATCGCGTGTTCAGCGATCCGCGCCATCCCTATACGGTGGCGCTGCTGCGCTGCCTGCCGCGCGGCGGCCAGCGCAAGGACCATGGCCGGCTCGACACCATACCGGGTTTCCTGCCCGGCATCGGCGCCACCATCAAGGGCTGCGCCTTCGCCGACCGCTGCGCCCTCGCTACCGACCGATGCCGCACAGAATTGCCGCCGCTCTACGAGCTTGACGATGGCCATGGGGGTGTCCGGCTGTCGCGCTGCCACTATCACGAGCAGGCGCAGGCGCTGCCGCGGGCTACGCCAAGCGATGTCGCCGCCCCTGCCCGCAGGCAAGCCCCGGCGGTGCTGCGCGTCGACGGATTGAACAAGACCTATGCCAGCCACGGCCATGCGCTGCGGGCAGTAAAGGATGTCTCGGTCAGCCTGCGGCCCGGCGAGACGCTGGGCCTGGTCGGCGAATCCGGCAGCGGCAAGACGACCTTCGCCAGGCTGCTGCTCGGCCTCGTGCCGCCGGACGAAGGCGGCACGATCGAGCTCGAAGGCAAGACGCTGGCGCCACGGCTGCAGAACCGTAGCGACGACCAGATCAAGGCGATGCAGATCGTCTTCCAGAATCCGGATTCGGCCCTCAATCGTTCGCATTCGATCCGCCATCTGATCAGCCGCGCGCTGAAGCGGCTGGCTGGCCTGAAGGGTGCTGCATTACACGCGCGGCTGGAAGAACTCGTGCGTTCGGTGCGGCTTACCGACCGGCATCTCGCCGTCAAGCCGCGCCAGCTCTCGGGTGGGCTGAAGCAGCGCGTCGCCATTGCGCGCGCCTTTGCTGGCGAGCCGCGCATCGTCGTCTGCGACGAGCCGACCTCGGCGCTCGACGTCTCTGTGCAGGCGGCGATCCTCAACCTGCTCGCCGACCTGCAGTCGAAGGAAGATGTCAGCTACATCTTCATCTCGCACGACCTTGGTGTGGTGCGTTACCTCTCCGACAAGATCGCCGTTCTCTATCTCGGCCGCATCATGGAGCTCGGGCCGTCCGAGAACGTCTTTGCCGGCCCGCATCACCCCTATACGGAAGCGCTGCTGTCGGCGGTGCCCAAGCTCGACCAGACCGAGACGGCGCGCATCCGGCTCGATGGCGAGATTCCCAGCGCCACCAACCCGCCTTCGGGCTGCGTGTTCCACACGCGCTGCCCGCGCAAGATCGGCGCCATCTGCGAGGAGCAGGAACCGCCGCTGGCCGAAGCCCAGCCCGGCCACACGATCCGCTGCCATATTCCCTATGCGGAGCTGGCGAGGCTGCAGACGCCGAAGCAGCCGGTACCTGCCTGAAAGTTTGATCAGCCCCGATACGTGTCGGCCATGCTGAAGATGCGGTCGCCTTCGGCAAAGCCCTCGGCTGGCGTCCAGTCGCTGGCCAGTGCGCGCAATCCGTCGAGCGCGACATTGAGCGTGTCCGACGAGATCGGGTTGGCGGGATAGGCGAGATAGATCGGCCGCTGGAACACCGGCGCATCCTCGATGCGACGCATCTCGCCGCGCTCGATGTGGCCGCTGACGGCGCTGAGCGGCAGATAGGCTGCCGCCTGCTGCGACAGCACATGCTGGAGGCCGATGAACACCAGTCCGGCCGATATGGCCGGCTTGACCATGCCGGCAAAGGCGCGGTCGTGCTCGATGCGGAACTCCAGGCCCCAGTCCATGAAAATGTAATTCTCGGTCCATGGCCCGGTCTGCGCGGCATGCTGGACCAGCACGACCTGATCGACGGCCAGCGTCTCGTAGACGACCCCGGGATGCGGCCGCGGCAGATAGAGGATGCAGATGTCGAGCAGGCCTTCCGCCAGCTGGTCGATCGCCTGGTCCGGGAAACTGCCTTCCAGCCTCAGCGCCACATTCGGCCGCCTTTCGCGCATCCAGGCAATCCAGGACGAGGTGATGCGATCCCACAGATAGGCGGGCGCGGTGAGCCGCAGCAGTGTTTCATAGCCATCGGGAACGGCGATGTCCTGCCGCGACTGCTCCCAGGTGCGGGTGATGGTGGAGGCGTGCGGCAGGAACTGCCGGCCGGCCGGTGTGAGCGTGACGCCATCGCGGTCACGGACGAAAAGCCGGCGCCCTAATTGCTCCTCTAGCCCCCTGATCCGCGCGCTGACCGTGGACTGGGCGAGGTTCAGGCGGCTGGCGGCGACGGTGAAGCTGCCATGCGTGGCAACCTCGAGAAAGCTGCGCAGATTCTCAGTGTCCATGGATCGGCTCCGCCATCGAAAATTTCGATGGCCGCCATCAAAAAATATCGCTTTCCGGCTGGGGTCAACAGTGAACTATTTGGCGGAGCCCCAGAGAAAACAGGAATGCCGCCCATGCCGAAGCATTTCCAGACCATCGATGCCGCCCGCAAGACCTTAAGCGCCATCGAAAATTCCGCTGTCGACGAATTGCTGGCCGGCCGCATCGGCCGGCGCGACTTCTTGCGCCACGGCAGTATGCTTGGCCTGTCGCTGCCATTCCTCGGCAGCATCGTGGCGGCCGCCGGTTTTGGCACCCAGCCGGCGCGCGCCGAAGGCAAGCCGGGCGGCACCGTGCGCGCCGGCATCGCCACGCCGGGCGGCGCCATCGACCCCGTCACCTATTACGACAGCGGCAGCTACCAGCTGGTGTTCCAGACCGCCGAGTTTCTCTGCGTCACCCAGCCGGACCTGACCCTGAAGCCGGTGCTGGCCGAAAGCTGGGCGCCGAACAAGGACGGCAGCGTGTGGACCTTCAAGCTGCGCAAGGGCGTGAAATTCCACAATGGCGAGGAGTTCAAAGCCGACGACGTCGTCGCCACCTTCGACCGGCTTGCCGATCCCGCCGGCGCCTCCAACGCGCTGTCGGTGTTCAAGGGCCTGCTGTCGAAAGGCGGTACGCAGAAGGTCGACGACCACACCGTCGCGTTCCATCTCGACGCGCCCAACGGCAGCTTTCCCTATTCGGTGTCGATCGACAATTACAACGCCGTCATCCTGCCGGCGAGCTACAAGGGCGATTACGAAAAGACTTTCGAAGGCACCGGCCCGTTCCGGCTGGAGAGCTACACGCCGAAGGTCGGCGCTACCTTCATCCGCAACCCCGACTATTGGGGCGAGAAGGCGCTGCCCGACCGGCTCGAATTCAAGTTCTACGGCGACGTGCAGCCGCGCATCCTGGCGCTGCAGGCGGGCGAGGTCGACCTGCTCGACGCCGTGCCGCTCGATGTCAGCCAGGTGGTGCTGAACAGTCCTGATATCACGGTGCTGCGCGTCGCCTCGACGGCGCACCGCCAGTTGCATATGCGCTGCGACATGGCGCCGTTCACCGACAAGCGCGTGCGCCAGGCGCTGGCGCTTTGCATCGACCGTTCCAAGCTGGTCGACGGGCTCTGCCGCGGCATGGCGGCGACCGGCAATGACAGCCCGTTCGCGCCGGCCTTTCCGGCCACCGACAAATCGATCCCGCAGCGTGTGCAGGATATCGCCAAGGCCAAGCAGTTGCTCGAAGCCGCGGGGCTTGGCGGCGGCTTCGACATCACGCTGACGACGCTGCGCTATTCCGACATTCCGGGCTATGCACAATTGTTCCAGAATTTCGCCAAGGAGATCGGCGCCCGCGTCGCGCTCAACATCGAGGACCAGGACAAATATTACGGCAAGGCGGTGTTCGGCCAGTCGGACTGGCTGGACAGCCCGCTCGGCATCACCGACTACGCCCATCGCAGCGTGCCGAATGTCTTCCTGAAGAGCCCGCTGGTCAGCGACGGGCCTTGGAATGCGGCGCACTTCAAGAATCCCGCCTATGACAGCATGGTCACTTCCTACCTGAAGGCGCTCGACATCGGCGCTCAGCGCAGTGCGGCCTCCGACATCCAGAAACTGCTGCTCGACGAGACGCCGGTCATCTTCAGCTATTTCCCCGACCTGTTGGTGCCGGTGCGCAAGAATGTCAGTGGCCTGCCGCCGATTGCCGCCGGCCTGCTGCTCGATCGCGTATCTCTGGGGTAGAGGATCCGGAACCGAAGGCTGCGTGGCGAAAAGCGAAAGCCGTTGCCGCGTAGACCCTTCGGTCCGGAAGCCCCGATCCAACCTAGGTTCAGGCCATGCGCCAACGTCCTGATACAAAAGACAAGAAACGGGAGACCACCATTCGCAAGCCCCATCTGCGCGGTCGCGGACCGCATTTCCCGGTGCTCGATCAGATCGTCCAGTACGAGTTCGAGCCCGGCTATGTCGCCTTCACCATGCCGTCGCTGAAAAGGATAAGGGTGCAGGTGGGTTCGATGACCGTCGCCGACACCAGCAGGGCGCTGGTGTTCTACGAATCCGACCATCTGCCGGTCTATTATTTTCCGATCGAGGATGTGCGCGAGGAGTTCCTGCTGCCCTCAAAGACCACGACCGAGGACCCCTATAAGGGCACTGCCACCTTCTACTCGCTCAACACCGGCATCACTTTGGTCGAGGATGGAGCCTGGCGCTATCTCGATCCGGCCAAGGGCTGCCCGCCGATCGCGGGCTACATGTCGTTCGTGTGGAGCAAGATGGGCCACTGGTTCGAGGAGGATGAGGAGATCTTCGTCCATGCCCGCGATCCGTTCCGCCGGGTCGACTGCCTGCCCTCGTCGCGGCGGGTGCAGGTTATCCTCGACGGCGAGCAGGTGGCGGATTCGCGCCGCGGCGTGTTCCTGTTCGAGACCGGCCACCCGGTGCGCCACTATTTGCCGATCTCCGACACCAGGCTCGATATGTTCGCGCCCAGCCGCTACATCTCGCGCTGCCCCTACAAGGGCATCTCCAACTATTACCACGTGACGACCGCCACCAAGCGGCACGAGAACATGGTCTGGTATTATCCCGAACCGGTGCACGAGGCCGAGCGCATCAAGGGTCTGGTTTGCTTCCACCACGAGCTGGTCGACAAGATTTTGGTCGATGGGGTGGAGATTCCCAAGGAGGCCACGGCGGCTTCGGACGGGTATTTCTGATCGGTCCTCCGTCGACGGCTAGCGCCAATCATCGAGATTGGCTGGAGCGAAGCTCCGTCGCGTAGACCCTGGGATCCCTTCCGTGACACCAGCCAAAGAATGCAGCGGTGCGTATCTATCTTGCGCCGTCGCGTTCGTCGGCTGATGTCGCGGCATGGATCCTCGGGTCAAGCCCGAGGATGACGATCGCAGGGGTTGAAATATTTTTCAAATGGAAATAGAAATGTTCAAAATGATGATTTGACGCTGCGGCGCGTCATGACTGGAGGAAGCGATATGGCCCATCCGCAATTTGCAGCGGAACTTCTGCAGCGCGCTGAAGCCCAAGGGCCAATCACCATCGGTCTCGCCGGCGCCGGGCAGATGGGCACCGACATCGTCGTCCAGGTGGCATTGATGCCGGGCATGCGGATCGGTGCCATTTCGGAGGTGCGGCCGCAAGCGGCCATCGATGCAGCCCTGCTTGCCGGCCATGACCGCTCCGACATCGTGCAGGCCGCCAATGCGTCTGCCATCGACCGCGCCATCGAGGCCGGAAAGATCGCTGTCACCGAAGATTTGCATGCGCTGGCCGCGGCCGGCCGCGTCGACGTCATCATCGACGCCACCGGCAATCCCAACATCGGCACGCTGTTTGCGCTCGAAGTGATGAAGAACGGCAAGCACATCGTCATGCTCAATGTCGAGGCCGACATCACGATCGGCCGCTTCCTCAAGGAAGAAGCGCGCAAGGCCGGCGTCGTCTACACCGGTGCTGCCGGCGACGAGCCCGCCTGCACGCTGGAGATCATCGGCTTTGCCCGCAGCCTCGGCTTCAACATCATCGCCGCCGGCAAGGGCAAAAACAACCCGCTGAAGTTCGACGCCATGCCGGCCGACTACGCCAAGGAAGCGGCCGAGCGCAACATGAATGCGCGCATGCTGGTCGAGTTCGTCGACGGCTCCAAGACGGCGATCGAGATGGTGGCGATCGCCAACGCCACCGGGCTGGTGCCCGACGTGCCGGGCATGCACGGCCCGACCGCGACGCTGGAGGAACTGGCCAGCGTGCTTTGCCCGCGCGAGGACGGCGGCGTGCTGCACCGCAAGGGCGTGGTCGACTATTCCATCGGCAAGGGCGTGGCGCCCGGCGTGTTCTGCGTCATCGAAACCAGGCATCCGCGCGTCATGGAGCGGATGATCGACCTCAAGGTCGGCAAAGGCCCCTATTTCACGATCTTCCGCCCCTACCACCTGACCAGCCTGGAAGTGCCGCTGTCAGCGGCGCGCGCCGTGGTCTACAAGCGCGCCGACATGGAGCCGCTCGACCATCCAGTGGCCGAAGCGGTGGCGGTGGCCAAGAGCGACCTCGGCGCCGGGCAATCGCTCGGCATGATCGGCGAGACGGACTATCGCGGCTTTGCCATGACCTGGGAGGACGCGCGCGCCAAGGGTGCGCTGCCGCTCGGGCTTGCCGAACGCGCCAAGGTGGTCAAGCCGATCAAGACCGGCGACTTTCTTACCTATGAAAATTGTGTACCCGACGATTCGATGGTGATAACGCAGATCCGCCGTCGTCTCGACCAGTCGGACGGACGGTTCGTGACCAACGCCGCCTGAACCTTCGGGAATAGCTGTGATGGACGATGTCGTTATCGGGATCGATGCCTCGACGACGGCGGTGAAGGCGATCGCTTTCGCGCGCGACGGCGCGGAGCTTTACCAGGCGCGCGAAACCTATCCGCTTTCAAACCCGAAGCCCGGCCATTTCGAGCAGGACGCCGAACATTGGTGGGCAGCCCTTATCGGTGCGCTGAAGCAGGTCACCGACAAAGTCGGCGCCACGCGCGTCGCGGCAATCGCCATCGCACATCAGCGCGAGAGCTTCACGCTGATCGATGACGAGGGCAAGCCGCTCATCCCCGCGATCCTGTGGCTTGACGAGCGCGCGCGACCGCAGGTCGCCAGGCTGTCGGCCGAACTCGGTCGCGAGGCGATCCGCGACTGGAGCGGCAAGCCACCGGATCCTACACCGGCGCTCTATGCCATCGCCTGGCTGGCCGAGCACCAGCCGCAGGTTCTGGCCAAGGCGGCGGCTTTGGTTGACGTCCACGGCTTGTTCGTCCATCGGCTTACCGGCCATCTCGTCACCAGCACGGCAAGTGCCGATCCGCTCGGCCTGCTCGACGTCGCGACAGGAGAATGGCGCCCCGAACTCATTGCGGCCGCGGGACTCAGGCCCGAGCAGTTGCCGGCGCTGATCGGTCCTGGTGAAATCTGCGGCGGACTTGCCGAAAGCATTGCGCAGCTGACTGGCCTGAAGGCCGGTACGCCAATCGTCGCCGGTGCCGGCGACGGCCAGGCTATGGGCCTCGGCATGGGTGTCTATGGCGCCGGCAAGAGCTATCTCTCGCTCGGCTCCGGCGTCGTCAGCGGCTGCTATTCCGGCACGGTCACCACGTCGGATGCGTTTCGCACGCTGGTCTCGCCGACCGGTTCCGGCTTTATGCTGGAGACCGTGCTGCGCTCGGGCATGCAACTGGTCGACTGGATCGTGCGCACCACAGGCGCTTCTTCCGCAGCAGAGCTGGAGAAGCTTGCTATCGACGTCGCGGCTGGCAGTGACGGGCTGCTGGTCATGCCCTATTGGGCCGGCGTGATGAGTCCCTATTGGGATGGCGCGGCGCGAGGCGCTGTCGTCGGCCTGTCGCTCAACCATGAACCCAGGCATCTCTTCCGCGCGACGCTGGAAGGCATCGCTTTCGAGCAAGCCATCGCCAGCGAAGCGATGGAAGCCGAGAGCGGTGGCACACCGGCGGAAATGATTGCCGCCGGCGGCGGCACCAATTCGGCGCTGCTGATGCAAATCATGGCCAGCGTGCTTGAGCGGCCGCTTTTCGTCTCGCCGGTTAGTGAAGCGGCCGCCCTTGGCGCGGCCATGCTGGCGGCCTCGGCGATCGGCTGGTTCGCCTCGCCGGAAGAGGCAGCCAAGGCGATGGCAGCCGCGCCGGCCAGGCGAGTCGATCCTGAAATGGCGCTGGTGCCGGCCTATCGGGCGCGCAAGGCGATCTATCGCGATCTCTATCACGCGACACGCGACATTCATGTGCGGCTGGGTGAGGTTGGGTAGGTTGCTTCAGTGGTGAGACGTTAGCGGGACAGCACCCCCTCTGTCCTGCCGGACATCTCCCCCTCAAGGGGGGAGATCAGCTGTCCATCCGGTTTCGCCAATCTCCAACGTCGCAGAACTGGCTAGGCCGAGAAATTGCCAATCTCCCCCCTTGAGGGGGAGATGTCCGGCAGGACAGAGGGGGGTCGCGAAGGATCGCGACCTCTGAAATCAACGCCCGAGTAACCCCTTGGCCGCGTCCTCGTCGGTGATCAGCACCGAAATCCTGGTGTTGGCGAGTGCCGCGCGCATAACGGCGATCTTCTCCTGCCCGCCTGAAACCAGGATGATGTTGGGAATGTCGGACAGATCCTGCAGCGGATAGGCGCAGACGCGGCGGTTGACCTCATGGTCGACCGGGCGACCCTCGGCGTCGATGAAATGGCACAAGAGGTCGCCGACCGCGCCGGCCGCCTGCAACTCCTCGAGTTCGCTCGGCTTGATGAAGCCGTAATTGGCGATCGGACTGTCGTTGGAGAACGAGCCGACGCTGAGCACGGCGATGTTGGCCCGGCGCGCCCGGAAGACGACGTCCTGGACGCTGCGCTGGCTCATGAAGGCATCGCGCTGCTCGGGCTTGTCGGCATAGACCGGCACCGGCAGCAGGAAACATTCGGCACCGATCTTCTCGGCGAATTCCCAGGCGCTTTCGGTCGGGTTGAGCGGCTGTGCATGGGTGAGGCCGCCGAGCATCGAAACGACGGTGGTTCTGGCAATCGGTCGCCTCGGCAATTCGTTGATGGCGAATTTCAGCGTGCGGCCCCAGCCCAGCGCAATGACATCGCCGGCATTGACGTTGTCGGCGAGATAGGCGGCGGCGGCGTGGCCGATCATCAGCGGCGCGTTGCTGCGGTCGGCGGCCGACGGCACCACGACGGCCTGACTGAGTCCAAAGCGCTGCTTGAGGCTTTCCTCAAGCTGCACGCATTCGACGACACTGTCGCGGATACGGAACTGGACGATGCCCTCCTCGCGGGCGGCGGAGAGAATGCGGTGCACCTTGATGCGGCCGACGCCAAGGATCTCGGAGATGCGCTCCTGTGTCAGGCCCTCGACATAGTAGTGCCAGGCAGCGCGAGCCTTCAGTTCGGCATCGGGGAAGCGCGAGGCCTTCTCGTTTTCGACGGTCGCCATCTCTTGCCCTCCCACGGCCCTTCGGGGACCGCCTAATGCCATTCAGCGTTGCGGCCGAACGGCTGCAACCGCTCGACTCACCTGGCAGCCAAGCTCACGATATCGACAAGACATCGTCCGCAATAAGAGATCAAACTCACAATGCTCTGCTCGCTTGGCGTCACTTGGCCAGCCAAAATTATCTCACAGAGTTCGAAGGGATGAAAACCGTCCCAAGGACAGTCACTCCAGGCCTCCCTCTGGAAAAACTGCCTCGCGACGCCAACTGGTGCTGCATGGCGTGACGGCACTTGACAATTTTCTGATGAACGGCTTAGCTGAACAAAATTGCATATCAAAGATAAATTGTTCACAGGGAGGTGCCTGGTGAACAGAAGCGGACGGCGAGGCATTGCCATCCTGCTTGTGGAGGAGACGAAGTGGCCGTGAGCAACGATGCAAGCGACTCGAAGACTGGCGAGTCGAAGGCTGGCGAATTGAACGCCGCGACCGGCGCCGCCGGAGGCGCAAAGCTGTCGGCGCTGTTTGCCGGAACGATGGGGCCGCTGATCGGGCTGCTGCTGCTTTGCCTGGCGCTGACGCTGACCACCGACACCTTCCTGACGATGCGCAACATCCTCAATGTGCTCGACCAGATCACCGTGCTCGGCATCATGGCGATCGGTATGACGCTGGTCATCCTGATCGGCGGCATCGATCTCTCGGTCGGCTCGGTGCTGGCGCTGGCCGCCATGGTGATGGGCTTCGTCGCCCACCCCGACTATCTCAATCTCGGCATTGCGGCCGGCGTCATCGGCGGACTGGTCGTCGCCGGCCTTTGCGGACTGGTGTCCGGCCTGCTGGTGACCGTCACCCGGCTGCCGCCCTTCATCGCCACGCTGGCGATGATGTCGGTGGCGCGCGGTCTTGCCAACATGATCACCGACGGCTCGCAGATCGTCGGCTTCCCCGACTGGTTCACCAACTTGTCGATCATCCGCCATTTCGGCTTCCTGTCGGTCACCGTCGGGTTGATGATGGTGCTGGCGATCATCTTCGCCATCTTCCTCAACTACCGCGCTACCGGCCGCAGCCTTTACGCCATCGGCGGCAGCGCCGAGGTGGCGCGGCTCTCCGGCATTCCGGTGAAGTCGCTGACCAACTGGGTCTACGCGATCTGCGGCGTGCTCGCCGGGCTTGCCGGCATCGTGCTGGCGGCGCGGCTGGATTCGGTGCAGCCGAGCTCCGGCCTCGGCTATGAGCTCGACACCATCGCCGCCGTGGTGATCGGCGGCGCCAGCCTGTCGGGCGGCGTCGGCTCGATCGGCGGCACCGCGGTCGGCGTGCTCATCATCGGCGTGCTGCGCAACGGGCTCAATTTGCTCGGTGTCTCGCCCTTCATCCAGCAGGTGGTGATCGGCGTGGTGATCGCGCTGGCGGTTGCCACCGACACTTGGCGTCGGCGAGCGCAATGAGGAATTCGCCCGGAGCGTCCGGGCGATAGACGGATCGGTCGATCCGAAACTGGGATGTTCCAAGGGGCGCGATGCGCTGGCGGGACAGTTTGACTATCAACGGAGGAAACACATGCTGACCAAACGTTCACTGCTTCTTGCCGCGGCCGCAATCATTCCGGTGCTCGGCCTGACCGACATGGCCTCGGCCAAAGAGGCCAAGAAACTCGGCCTCGCCGTCGCCAATCTGCAGGCCGACTTCTTCAACCAGATCAAGCAATCCGTCGAAGCCTACGGCAAGGAGAAGGGCATCGAGATCGTCACCGTCGACGCCAAGGGCGATTCGGCGACGCAGGTCAGCCAGGTACAGGATTTGATCACGCAGAACATCGACGCGCTGATCTACATTCCGGCCGGCGCCACCGCCGCCACCGTGCCGACCAAGACCGCCAAGGCCGCCGGCATCCCGGTGATCAATGTCGACCGCAACGCCGACGGCGCGCCCGGCGACACCTTCATCGCCACCAACAGCGTCGCCTCGGCACAGGCGGTGTGCGACTACATCGCCAAGCAGGCCGGCGGCAAAGGCGAGCTGATCATCATCCACGGCCAGAAGGGCACGACGCCGGAAGTCGACCGCTCGAAGGGATGCGGCGAAGCGCTGAAAGCCTACCCTGATATCAAAGTGGTCGGCGAATTGTGGAGCGAAGGTTGGCATCAGGACGAAGGTTTCAAGCTGACGCAGGATCTGCTGCAGTCGCATCCGGATGTCTCGATCGTCATCGGCCAGGCCGATGCGCTGGCACTGGGCGCGGCACAGGCGGTGAAGGTCGCCAATCCCGGCCACAAGGTCTGGGTTGCCGGCTTCGACGGCGACGTGGCGGCGCTGAAGGCGCTGAAGGACGGTGTGTTCGACGTCACCGCAACACAGCAGACGCAAGGCATGGGCCGGCTCGCCGTCGATGCCGCGATCAAACTGGTGGCCGGAGAGAAAGTCCCCGCCGAAGATCTGCAGGACGCGACCCTGACCACCAAGGACAATGTCGAGCAGTTCATCGCCAAGCACCCGTAACAGCTCGCTCCGCGTAAGAGAGCACCACGATGTCCACAGAGCCTCGCCACAGCGAAAGCCCGCATAACGGGCTCTTCGTCAACGGCCTCTGCAAGAGCTACGGACCGGTCCAGGTCCTGGCCGATGCGAGCTTCGAGGTGCGGCCGGGCGAAGTCGTGGCGCTGCTCGGCGAAAACGGCGCCGGCAAGTCGACGGTGTCGAACATCATCGCCGGCTCGACCAGACCCGACGCCGGCACCATCATCTGGCGGGGGAAGCACTACTCCCCCGCCTCGCCTGCCGCGGCAATCGATGCCGGCGTCGGCATGATCCACCAGGAACTGAAGCTGCTGCCGGACCTGTCGGTGGCGGAAAACGTCTATGTCGGGCGCCTGCCAATGCGCGGCGGCCGCATCGACCGCGCCGAGATGAACGCCAAGGCCTCGGCGCAGTTGAAGCGCCTCGGCCTCGACGTCTCGCCGGAACGCAAGGTGCGCACGCTGCGCATCGCCGCCCAACAGCAGGTCGAGATCGCCAAGGCGCTGACGCTGAACGCCGAATTGCTGATCTTCGACGAGCCGACGGCAGCGCTTGGCGGCGAGGAGACGGAACTGTTGTTCCAGCAGATCCGCAAGTTGAAAGCCGAAGGCATGTCCTTCATCTATATCAGCCACCGTCTCGATGAGATCGCGCAGATTGCCGACCGCGTTGTGGTGATGCGCGACGGGCGCATCGTCGCCCGCCACGAACGCGCCGACATTCCCGTGCGCACCGTGGTCGAGCAGATGGTCGGACGCTCGGTCGAGCGGATGTTTCCGCATTTGTCGGCGCCGCGCGAAGAAACACTGCTCGAGGTCGAGAACCTGTCCTCGCCGGAGAACAGTTTCATCAACGTCTCCTTCTCGGTCAAAGCGGGCGAGATCCTCGGCATTGCCGGTCTGATCGGCGCCGGGCGCACCGAACTTGTGCGGGCAATCGCCGGCGCCGATCCGATCTCTTCCGGCTCAATGCGCGTTGGAGGCCAAGCCGTGCATCTCAGTGGCCCGGCCGCGGCGATCAAGGCCGGCGTCGTGCTGGTGCCGGAAGACCGCAAGGCGCAAGGTGTGGTGCTCGACCAGACCATCGGTGAGAATCTGGCGTTCGGCAATTTCGACCATGTCGCGCCGAAGGGCTGGGTGTTTCCCAAAGCGGTGCAGAAATTCGCCGAGGCCGGCATCTCGCGGCTCGGGGTGAAGGGCAAGCCGAACCAGCCGGTCAGCAAACTGTCTGGCGGAAACCAGCAGAAGGTGATCATCGCCAAATGGGTGTCGCGGCCACCAAAGGTGTTCATCCTCGATGAACCCACACGCGGCATCGATGTCGGCGCGCGCGCCGCGATTTATGACGTGATCGCCGACCTCGCCCGCTCCGGCATGGCGGTGGTGGTGGTGAGCTCCGACCTTGAGGAGGTGCTGGGACTGTCGCACCGCGTGCTGGTGCTGAGCCGCGGCCGCCAGCGCGGCATTCTCGACCGCAGCGAGGCCAGCAACGTCGCGGTCATGGAACTCGCCACCAGTTGAGGGATCGGAACAAAGCGCAGCAGGTGATATCCTCCCAGGCACCGGACCGCGCGGGGCGCTAACTCAAGGGTTAGCGCCCCTTCATTTCAGGAGAGGGAGAGACATGACATTATTCGATCTCAGCGGCGACGTGGCGCTGGTGACAGGTGCGGGCAGCGGCATCGGGCAAGCCATCGCCATTGGGCTGGCAGAGGCCGGCGCAGACATTGCCTGTTTCGGCCATGCCTCGAAAGGTGGACTGGAAGAGACCGCGCACAAGATCGCCGCACTCGGCCGCAAAGCGGTGGTGCTAGCCGGCACGGTGACGTCGGAGGACGACCTCGCGTCGGCGGTCGCGCGCACCGAAAACGAACTCGGGGCACTGACCATCGCGATCAACAATGCCGGCATTGCCGGGGCCGAACCGGCGGAGACGATGCCGCTGGAGACCTGGCAGAAAATCTATGACGTCAATGTCAGCGGCGTGTTCCTGTCCTGCCAGGCCGAGGCGCGCGCAATGCTTTCACGCCGCAAGGGTTCGATCGTCAACATCGCCTCGATGTCCGGCTCGATCGTCAATCGCGGCCTGACCCAGGCGCATTACAATTCATCGAAGGCGGCCGTGATCCACATGTCGAAGAGCCTCGCCATGGAATGGGCCGATCGCGGCCTGCGCGTCAATGTGGTGAGCCCAGGCTACACGCTGACGCCGATGAACAAGCGCCCTGAAGTCGCCGAACAGATCAAGATCTTCAAGCGTGACACGCCCATGGGGCGCATGGCGACGCCGGAAGAGATGGTCGGCCCGACCGTGTTCCTGGCCAGCCGCGCCGCGAGTTTCGTTACCGGCATCGACCTGATCGTCGATGGCGGCTTTGTCTGCTGGTAGGAGAACAAGAAGTGCAGAAGCGTTTTGAAGGCAAGACAGCGGTTATCACCGGCGCCAGCGGCGGTATCGGCGCGGCGATGGCGAAGCGCTTTGCCGAGGAGGGTGCGGCGGTCGTGGTCAGCGCCATCGATGCCCGCGTCGAAGAGGTCGCCGCCAGCCTTAAGGCAGCGGGCGCCAAGGTCGCATCGATGCGCATGGACGTGACCAAGAAGGATGAGGTCACTGCTCTTTACGACCTCGCCGAGAAGGAATTCGGCCGCGTCGACATTTCGGTGCAGAATGCCGGCGTCATCACCATCGCCCGGATCGAGGCGATGACCGAGGCCGAGTGGGACAAGGTGATGGCGGTCAACACCAAGGGCGTGTTCCTGTGCTGCCAGGAGGCGATCGCCCGCATTCGCAAGCATGGCGATGGCGGCCGGCTGATCAACACGGCGTCGGGCCAGGCGCGGCAGGGTTTCATCTACACGCCGCATTACGCGGCGTCGAAATTCGGCGTCGTCGGCATCACCCAGAGCCTGGCCAAGGAGGTGGCCAAGGAAAAGATCACCGTCAACGCCATCTGCCCCGGCATCATCGACACCGACATGTGGGCCTATAACGACGCCGCATGGGGCAAGCTTATGGGCGACTACAAGCCCGGCGAGCTGATGGCCGAATGGGTGAAGAACATTCCGATGGGCCGCGCCGGCAGCGGCGAGGATGTTTCGGGCCTGGTCAGCTTCCTCGCCAGCAGCGACGCCACCTACATCACCGGCCAGACGATCAATGTCGATGGCGGCCTGATCATGTCGTAATCGGCAATCGACCCGTCTGAAATTCCGCAGTGCACGAGCCATCAGCCGTTGCGCCGCATGAACGTTGGTATATATAATTTCATCCCATGAAACGGCGATGGCGGGAATGGGGCTCGCCGGCCGAGATCATGGGACCTTGATGGCTCGCACGTCTCAGAGCGCCGCCGGAGCGGCGATCGATCCGTTGACGATTGCTCGCGCAGCAATCCATGCGATGCCATGACGCGAACCCATCCAGCATCGGACCACGACCAGATTGAGCACCATCTCGCCTGCGCCGGTTGCGGCCATGGAGATGGTATGGCGCGAACGAGCTTGCGTAACGACCCGCCTTTCCAACACAATCAAGAAAAGACGCAAGAAGGGAACGACTAAGAACTTCCACATGGTTTGACAGGAGAACAAGCATGTCATTTCGCAGTGTGATTTCGAACCTATCAATGGGAGCCTTCACGCTTGCCGCGGCAAGCGCGCTGACACCGGCGGCGCAAGCGGCCGCGCCTGAATCCAACGACCCGATCAAGATCGCGCTGTTCGACTGGACCAGCGTCAACCTCAACGCCAAGATCCTTGGTGGCATTTTGGAAAAGCTCGGCTACACCGTCGAATATCCGACCGCCGACTACCTTTCCAGCCTGACCACCGGCCTCACCAATGGCGACATCGATGTCGGCCTGGAATTCTGGGACACGACGGCAGGCGAAGCGATGAAGGCCTCCGACGCCACCGGGCAGACCGAGCGACTCGGCAAGCTCGGACCGAAGGCCAAGGAAGAATGGTGGTTTCCCGAATATATGAAGGAGAAATGCCCGGGCCTGCCGAATTGGGAAGCGCTGAAGGACCCGAAATGCGCTGAGGCGTTCTCGACCGCGGAAACGGCGCCGAAGGGCCGCTATCTCGGTGGCCCAGTGACCTGGGAAGGCTTTGACGACGAGCGCGTCGAGGCGCTGAAGCTGCCCTTCACCGTCATCCATGCCGGCACCGACGCGGCGATGTTCGCCGAACTCGACTCGGCCTATCAGCGCAAGGCGCCGATCATGCTGTGGATCTATTCGCCGCACTGGGCGCCGGCCAAGTACAAGGGCGAATGGCTGCAATTCCCCGAATATACGCCCGAGTGCTACACCGACCCGAAATGGGGCACCAACCCCGACGCCAAATATGATTGCGGCAAGCCGCATGGCGAGATCTGGAAATACTCGTGGTCCGGCATGAAGGACAAATGGCCGGTCGCCTACAAGGTCGCCAAGGCCTACACGGTCGACACCGACGAGCTCAACAAGATGAGCGGCGAGATCGACCTCGGCGGCAAGACGCCTGAAGAAGTCGCCGCCGCCTGGATTGCCGCCCATGAGGCCGACTGGAAAGCCTGGGCGCAGTGATCGTTCCGACTGGAAGCCAGACCCGGCCGTAGCGGCCGGGTCTATTTCCCTATTTTCCAGAAGGACCATTGGATGACGGAAGCGACTGAACCGCAGGCAGTTGGCACGCCAAAGGATGCGCGGCCGATAAAGCTTGCCTGCCGCAATGTCTGGAAGCTGTTCGGATCGAACGCCGCGAACTTCATTCGCGAGCGCGACGGCAAGGCCAGCATGGCCGATGTCACTGCCGCCGGACTGGTTGGCGCGGTGCGCGCCGTCGATCTCGAAATACGCCAGGGCGAGATCTTCATCATCATGGGGCTTTCCGGCTCCGGCAAGTCGACACTGGTGCGCTGCATGTCGCGGCTGGTCGAGCCGACCCACGGCAAGGTCGAGTTCGAAGGCAATGATCTGCTCAAGATTTCCGATGCCGCGCTGATCGAACTGCGGCGCCATCGCATGGGCATGGTGTTCCAGAATTTCGCGCTGCTGCCGCATCTCAATGTGCTGGAGAACATCGCTTTCCCCCTCAGCATCCAGGGCCAGGATCGGCCGACGCGGGAAGCGCGGGCGCGCGAGGTTATCGAACTGGTCGGCCTGCGTGGCCGCGAGCATTTCTATCCGCGCGAGCTTTCCGGCGGCCAGCAGCAGCGCGTCGGCATTGCCCGCAGCCTCGCCACCAAGCCGGAGATCTGGTTCCTCGACGAGCCTTTCTCGGCGCTCGATCCGCTGATCCGCCGCGAGATGCAGGATGAGCTGATGCGGCTGCAAACCATGCTGCACAAGACCATCGTCTTCATCACCCATGATTTCGATGAGGCGATCAGGCTCGCCGACCGCATCGCAATCATGAAGGATGGCGAGGTCATCCAGATCGGCACGCCGGAACAGCTGGTGGTCAATCCGGCGACCGACTATGTCGCGGAATTCACCCGCGACGTCGACCGCGCCAAGGTGATTTCCGCGCGCAGCCTGATGCGCGCCTGCGACGGCTCGGAACATGGCGGCACGGTTTCGCCCGATGCCAAGATCGCCAGTTTCTCCGCCAGCATCGTAGCGTCAGGCAAGCCGTTCGCCGTGGTCAACGGCACCGGCAAGCCAATCGGCGAAGTGACGCCGCAAGCGGTGATCGGGCTGCTGGCCGGCCTGGACAAACCGAGAGCCGGCGCATGACGGTAACGGCAAGCGCCAGCGAAACGAGGCCGCCGGTTCAGCGCTGGCTGCTGGTCTGGGCACTGGCACTTGCCGCCGTGCTGGTGGTGTTCCTGCTGCAGGACCGGCTGCCCTGGGCCGTCAATTATCCGGCCGAGGCGGTTGTCCCGGTCGCCGACTGGGTCAGCGCGCTGATGCGCTGGATCAAGTCGAACTTTTCGTGGCTGACGCGCTCGATCACCGCGGTGCTCGGCGTTCCCCTCGATTTCGCGCTCAATCTGCTCGCCAAGAGCTTCAAGATCGGCCACGGCGCGGATGCCTATGTTCTGCCGCGCTTGTCCTGGGTCGGCGTCTGCGCCGCCGCCTTCCTCGCCGGGTATTCAGCGGGCGGACGGAAACTTGGCCTGCTGGTCGGCGGCTGCTTCCTCTACATCGCGCTGTTCGGCCAGTGGACCAGCGCCATGCTGACGCTGGCGCTGATTTCCATCGCGGTGCCGTTCTGCATCGTCACCGGGATGTTCGCCGGCATCTGGGCCTGGCGCAAGCCATGGGCCGAGAGGCTGATCATCTCCCCTGCCCTTGACCTGATGCAGACCATCCCGACCTTCGCCTATCTGATCCCGATGCTACTCCTGTTCGGCAACAGTCCGGTCTCGGCGATGATCGCCACCGCCATTTTTGCCACACCGCCCATGGTGCGGGCAACGATGCTGGGTCTCGCGCGCGTGCCGTCCGAGATCGACGATTTCAGCGAGATGGCCGGCTGCACGGCGCGGCAGAAATTGTGGCGGGTGCTGTTGCCCTCGGCGCGGCCGACGCTGATGGTCGGCGTCAACCAGGTGATCATGCTGGCGCTGAACATGGTCATCATCGCCTCGATGATCGGCGCCGGCGGCCTCGGCTACGAAGTGCTGCTCGCGCTGCGCGCGCTGAAGGTCGGCGAGGCGATGGAAGCCGGCCTTGCCATCGTGGCTTTGGCTATCGCGCTCGACCGGCTGAGCCAGGCCATCGCCCACAAGCAGGCGAAAGGCCAGACGCATCAGGCGGTGAGCCCGGTCTTCTGGCGGCGCTACCCCAACCTGACGCTGGCCGTCGCGATCCTTGCCGCCACCACGCTTCTCAGTCTCTATGTGCCGGCCTTCGCGGCGGTGCCGAAGGCGATCACCTTCACCACCGCGCCTTTGTGGAAGGCGGCGGTGAACTGGGTGACGATCAACTTCTTCGACGTGATCGAGGCGTTTCGCGTGGCACTGATCCTCAACGTGCTCAACCCGCTGCGCGCCTTCTGCGAAGGCTTTCCGTGGCTCGGCGCGGTGGCCCTGCTCGGCCTTGCCGGCTACCACTTAGGCGGCCTCCGCCTCGCCGCTTTGGTCGCGGCGTTGACCGCTTTCTGCGCCATCACCGGTCTCTGGGAAAAGACCATGGCGACGGTTTATCTCTGCGGCATCTCGGCCTTCATCGCTTGCCTGATCGGCATTCCGATTGGCCTGCTGGCCGCGCGCAGCGACCGGTTCGAAAAGATCGTCACGCCCATCATCGACACGCTGCAAGTGCTGCCGTCCTTCTGCTTCATCATTCCGGTGGTGATGCTGTTTCGGGTCGGCGACGTCACCGCCATGATCGCCACGATCGCCTTCGCCGTGGTGCCGGCGATCCGCTACACCAACCACGGCATCCGCCAGGTGCCGCCGGCATTGATCGAGGCGGCCAAGGTGTCGGGCTGCACACCGCGCCAGACTTTCTTCCGCGTGCAACTGCCGCTGGCGCTGCCGGAGATCATGCTGGGGATCAACCAGACCATCCTGATGGCGCTGGCGATGATCATCATCTGTGCCATGGTAGGCACACGCGATCTCGGCCAGGAGGTGTTCATCGCTCTGTCCAAGGCCGATTCCGGGCGCGGCATCGTCGCAGGCCTGGCCATCGCCTTCATCGGCATCGTCGCCGACCGGCTGTTCAACGCCTGGACGGCGAAGGCGCGAGCAAGGCTGGGGTAGTGTGCGGTGCGATGGCTATTCCGCCGCCACCCCTTTGACCTCGAGATAGCTCTCCATCGAATCGTCCAGTGCCTGCAGCCAGGGCGTATGATGCAGCGGCGCCATGGTGCCGGTCATCAGCGAGCGGTAGGCGTGGTCGCGGAAGCTCATAATGTCTTCTGCCTTGTGGTGCTCCCACTCCATGAACGTCTGGTTGACCGCCTCGACGTCGAAGCCGGGATAGTCGGTCTGGTCCATCAGTTCCTTGGTGTAGTCGCCCTGGAACCAGATCATCTGTTCGGCGTCTTCGAGCGTCTCCTCGCGGGCGCGCCATTTTGCGCTGTGCTCGGCCATCGCTTGCGACGACGGCAGCTTGATGCGGCCCATGATGACGTCGCGGGCGAACCACGCCTGGGCGTCGAACATATTGAAGGTGTAGAACTGGTCCTGCATGCCGATATAGGAAACCTTTGTGTTCTTCTCCCAGACGACGCCCTCATAGAGGTCGAGCGGCCACATGCGATTGGCGGTCTTGAGTTTCAGGTCGTCGGTGAGGAAGGGGAAGGAATGGAGATAGCCGGTGCACAGGATGATGGCGTCGACATCCTTTGTCGTGCCGTCCTTGAAATGCGCCGTCTTGCCGACGACCTTCTGCAACAGCGGCACCTCCTTCCAGTTCTCCGGCCACTTGAAGCCCATCGGCTTGGAGCGGTAGCTGGAGGTGATCGATTTGGCGCCGTATTTGTAGCATTGCGAGCCGATGTCCTCGGCCGAATACGAACGGCCGATGATCAGGATATCCTTGCCCTTGAACTCCATCGCGTCGCGGAAATCATGGCTGTGCAGGATGCGGCCGTTGAAGGTGGAGAAGCCTTCGAAATAGGGAACGTTCGGCACGGAGAAGTGGCCGGACGCGACAACGACATAGTCGAACTCCTCGGAATAGGTCACGTCGTTGGTGCGGTCATGCGCGGTGACGGTGAATTTCTTCGTCACGTCCGAGAATGTCACCATGCGCACCGGGCTGTTGAAGCGCACCCATTTGCGCAGGCCTGACTTCTCGACGCGGCCCTTGATGTAGTCCCACAAAACGGCGCGCGGCGGGTAGGAGCCGATCGGCCGGCCGAAATGCTCCTCGAATGTGTAGTCGGCGAATTCCAGGCATTCCTTCGGCCCGTTCGACCAGAGGTAGCGGTACATCGAGCCGTGGACGGGATCGCCATGCTCGTCGAGGCCGGTGCGCCAGGTGTAGTTCCACAGGCCGCCCCAGTCGGACTGCTTTTCGAAGCAGACGATTTCGGGAATTGCGGCACCCTTGTCTTCGGCCGATTTGAAGGCCCTGAGCTGGGCCAGGCCGGATGGCCCGGCTCCAATGACGGCAACGCGAGTGTTCATGGCAGGCCTCCCGGTCTCATTTCAACTTTGGCGCAATCCTATGGGAAAACCGTTTCACGCTTTTCCAGGGATTGCTCTTACGAAACAAATTTCACTCACAGTGACACTAATTGCCCCTTCGATGCTGTCAACAGGGCTTGTGGCGAAACCGCGTTTCCTCCCAGCGGATTTTCGGCAAAAACCGATGACAGCGCAAATTCGGACCCGACACCATTCGACTTAAGGGCTTGCTGTCGCGGTTGCGTTTCTGTACCGGCACCGAATATGTTCACCTTGAGTGAAATAAATCTGCGATTCTTGGGAGCGGCGACATGGCGAAGACAGCATCCGATCTCAAGCCCGGGGCAGCTCCGGCCAAGGCAAAGCCGCTGGCGAAGGTCTCGGTGGACGGAAAGACCATCCGAGCGCCGCTGACGCAGAACCCGCACGCCATCCGCGACACGCGCGAAAAGGTGCTGGAGGTGGCGATCGGCCGCGAGGTGCGCGCCTTCCGCAAGAAGCTCGGCATCACCGTCGCCGATCTGGCTGTCGCCACCGACATTTCGCTGGGCATGCTGTCCAAGATCGAGAACGGCATAACCTCGCCCTCGCTGACGACGCTGCAGGCGCTGTCGCGAGCGCTCGGTGTTCCGGTCACCGCCTTCTTCCGCCGTTTCGAGGAGGAGCGCAGCGCCGTCTTCGTCAAAGCCGGCGAAGGCCTCGATGTCGAGCGCCGCGGCACGCGCGCCGGCCACCAGTACAATCTGCTCGGCCATATCGGCTCCAACACCAGCGGCGTCGTCGTCGAGCCCTATCTGATCACGCTGACCGAGGATTCGGATGTGTTCCCGACCTTCCAGCACGAGGGCATGGAGTTCCTCTATATGCTGGAGGGCGAAGTCGTTTACCGGCACGGCAGCAACCTCTATCCGATGAAGCCCGGCGACAGCCTGTTCTTCGACGCCGACGCGCCGCACGGACCGGAACAGCTGACGAAACTGCCGATGCGGTATTTGTCGATTATCTGCTATCCGCAGAATAGTGCGGGTTAGCTGATCTCCCCCCTCGTGGGGGAGATGTCCGGCAGGACAGAGGGGGGCGTCGTGGAGCGCCGGCTATCGAGTTCGTCATCCTAGGGCGAAGCAAGGAGCGAAGCGACGCGCGCAGACCCTAGGATCCATGCCGTGACGCTAAAGTATTGCAACGGTTCAGAATTCTGCTCCACCGCGCCTTCGACGAAGGCCACGGCATGGATCCTCGGGTCAAGCCCGAGGATGACGAAGCGCGGCACGAGCCAGTCCAAGTACCGATAAGTCGGCGCTCTACAGCGCCCCCCTCTGCCCTGCCGGGCATCTCCCCCACGAGGGGGGAGATCAGCAGGTTCGTCGGCAGCCCTAATCCGGCCCAAACCCCGGTGACGTCGCGCTCCCGTCATCCAGCTTCGACAGCCACTCGACCAACGTCGGCCGATACCGCGTCAGCCCCTTGTAAGTGGCCAGTTCCTCCGGCAGGTCGCGGATCACCCGGTGCAGGCGGCGCGCCCATTTCGGCTGCGTCACCAGCTCGTCCATCTTGATGAGGTAGCAGCGGATCGGGAAGACGATGCCGTTGGAGCGCGGCAGGCGCCAGAAGCTTTGCAATTCGACGCGCAGATGCACCTTGTCGCCGACATTGTCTGGCGTCACCGTCGTGCGGTCCGGACCCCATTTGTGGTAATTCTCGGGGCTGGTGTCGAGGCGCGGATTGATGGTCATCGTCCAGTTAAGCCGCCGCGCCGGCTTGCCCTGCTGGATGTTGGTGAGGAATTTCAGCGCCCTGACAAAAATCCCCTTCTCATGCGCCAACGGCACCGGCGCGTGCCATTCGAAGAAGTTCATGCCGATGTCGAAATCGAGCGACCAGTCGGCCTGGGTGGTGACCATGCCGGCGTCCATCCACAGATTGCCGTCGCGCTGGTCGAGGATGCAGAAATCGCCCTGGCTCTGGCGGGTGATGTATTCCATCGGCCCATAGGGCAGCGTCGAGGTGTCGCCGAAGGTGAAGGTGTCGTCGATGCCGAGCGGCCGGTTGATCCAGCGCCAGCGGTCGCCGTTGCGCTCAAGCGTGAAATGCTCGGGATAGCCAAGCGCCTGCTGCTCCATCAGGAGTTCGAGCAGGTCCCAGCCGGCCAGCGTCATGTGGGGCAGCGACTGACAGCGCAGCGGGTCCTCGGCCAGCACCAAAGCGCGGTCCTGCATCTCGGCGACATAGTGCTCGTCGACGTCGATCAGGTTTTCCAGCACGCTGCCCTTGGGACCGACGACATGCGGCTCGATGTTGACCGCGTACATGTAGCTGTCTTCGTGGAACGGGAACGGGAAGCGCCTGATGTGCTCCGGGCTGTTCTTGAAGGTGAAATCGTCGCGGAACGTTTCCTTGCGAAAGGTGATGCCCATGATTTCCTCCTACCGCTCCAAGACCAGCGACTTGCCTTCGAAGCGCGACACGCACGGCATAATCTTGCAGCCGGAACGGTGGTCTTCCTCGCTCAGCCAGTGGTCGTTGTGGATGAACTTGCCGTCATACGAGATGACGTTGGTCTCGCACTGGCCGCAGACGCCGCCGCGGCAGAGATAGGGCGGATCGACGCCGGCGGCTTCGATGGCTTCGAGCAGGCTCTGCTGTTCGCCGACGCGGATGGTCTTGCCGCTGACCGCAAGTGTGACGTCGAACGGCAGGCCGGGCTGGGGTGCTGCGAAATGCTCGTAGTGCACGGTCTCCGGCGGCCAGCCCAGTTCTGCCGCGCGGGCTCGTACCCAGTTTATCATGCCGGCCGGACCGCAGACATAGAGATGCGTGCCGAGCGGCTGCGAGGACAAGAGACGGTCGAGTTCGATGCGCTCGTCCAGATCGTCGTGATAGAGCCGGATGCGGCGGCCATAGCGTTCCTGCAGCACATCGGCATAGGTGCCGAGCGACGCGGTGCGGCAGGTATAGTGTAGTTCGAAATTGCCGCCTGAGCCGGCAAGCTGCGCGGTCTGCGCCATGAACGGCGTGATGCCGATGCCGCCGGCCAGCATCAGATGTTTCTTTGCCCTGAGATCAAGCGAGAACAGGTTTACGGGATAGCTGACCACCATCTCCAGGCCGGGCTTGACCGACCGGTGCATGAACAGCGAGCCGCCGCGGCCGACATCGTCGCGGCGCACCGAGATGGTGTATTCGCGCGTGTCGAGCGGCGAACCCATCAGCGAATAGGGGTTGAGCCTGGTGAGGTCGCCATCGCGCATCTCGACCACGACATGGGCGCCGCCGGAAAAGGTCGGCAACAGTTCACCGTCGCGGCGGCGGAAATGGAAGCGGGTGACGAGGTCGTTGACCGGGACGACATCGCTGACCACGACATCGAGCTTGGTGGTGCCGGTGCTCATGGGAAGGCCTCCTCGACAGGAGGAATTTCACTGCGATCCTCGGCGTTGATGCAAACGCCCTGGAAGGCCGCGAGCCGCCTTGAATAGTGGTCGCGCACCAGAAGCAGCAGACCGCAATGCGAACAGGTCGCCGGCTGCGTCGTCACGTTTTCCGTGATGCCCTTGCAGTGCACGCACTGCATGCGCCGCGCCAGCGAGCCTCGGTGTTCGGTCTGCATCGAGGTGTGGTCGATGCCGGCTTCGAGCGCCACCTGCATGGCCTGGCCGATCAGCCCTTCGGTGCCGGCGAGATAGAGGCGCAGGCCCATATGGGCGTTGGCCAGCGTCTGCTTCAGCCGCGGCAGCAGGCTGGCGAAGGACGGCGCGACATGGAATTGCGCCGGCTTCAGCGCTTCGAGGGCTGCGACATGCTTGCCGTCAGACCCGGGAATGAAGACGATCTCGGCCCCATCGAAGAAACCAGGCGGGGCTGTCTTTGCCATATCAACAATCGCCAGCGCGCCTTCCGCATCCGCCACGAAAAGATGATGCTTGCCGGGCTGCGGAGACAGGGTTCCGTAAATGGGCCGGCTGATGATCGTCTTGGCTGCCATACTCTCTTTGTGCCCCAAATCCCTCGCTGTCGATTGTGCCTCAACCCTTGGCGGTGCGCTTGGTCTTTTTGGGATCGTCGAAGGGAAGCGGCTGCGCCGTCGCCTTGATCGAACCGCTCTTGTTGCGGATCTCGAGCTTGGTGTCCTTGACCGCGCAATCGACGTCGAGGCGAGCGATGCCCATCGATTTCTTGACCAGCGGCGAATACATGGCGCAGGTCACCACGCCGACCTTTTTGCCGTCGCGATAGACCGGCGCACCCTCGTCGGCCGGCTCCTTGCCGTCGAGCAGAACGCCATAGATCTTGAAGCGTTCCTTGCCCTTCAGCCGATAGTGCTCCTCGGCGCCGCGGAAACCGGTCTTGCCGGGACTGACGGTGAAATCGAGGCCGAGCTCCCAAAGCGTGTCGCCGGGGCCTTCATTCTCGAACGGGTATTTTTGCGAATTGTCGTAGGGATAGAACAGCAGATAGCTTTCGACGCGCAGCATATCCAGCGTGGTGAAGCGGCAGGGAATGATGCCCGCGCTCTTGCCCTCGTCGAGGATCCTGTCCCAGATCGTGCCCGCATCCTGGCCGCGGCAGAAGATTTCGTAGCCGCGCTCGCCGGTGTAGCCGGTGCGCGAGATCATCACCGGGAAGCCGAAGAGCTGCGTCTGCATGTGATGGAAGTACGGCAGGTCACGAATGCCGGGCACATGCTTGGCGAGATAGTCGACCGCGGTCGGCCCTTGCAGCGACAGGTCGTGCAGATTGTCGTCGAAGCGCAGCGAGACGTCGCGGCCGACGGAGGCGCGCTGCAATTCCTCATGGCCGGTGCCGGAACCGTGCACCACCATCCAGGCGTTCGGGCCAGTGCGGTAGAGGATGCAGTCGTCGGTGAATTTTCCGGCCTCGTTCAGCATGCAGGCATAGGCCGACTTGCCGGGATAGATTTTTTCGACGTCGCGCGTCGTGGCGAGATCGATGAGGTGCGAGGCGTGCGGCCCGGTGATGTGGACCTTTTTCAGGCCGGAGACATCCATCAGCCCGGCCTTGGTGCGGATGGCGGTGTATTCCTCGTCGGCGTCCTTGTCATAGGTCCAGGCGGTGCCCATGCCGCTCCAGTCTTCGAGCTTCGAGCCGAGCGCGCGATGGCGATCCGCCAGGGTCGAAAATCTCCAGGATGCCGTCATCCGCTAATCCTCCGTTCGAAAATTCTGTGCTGTTCCCTGCCCCTCGCACTGCTGCGGGCGCTTTGGGTGGAATATTGATCGCAAACGTTCGGGCGCCGCAATACCCGTAAGCAAATAATTTCATTGTCAGGCAAAATTTCCCACGCGAAATGACCAGTTAACCAAACGTAAATTCGTCTTGACAATTCCGCAAATCGGCCTGAATTTATGAAAAAAATTTCACTCTCTTGAAAGAGGGCAGCGATCGGCCGATTCGGAAGCCGGCGTTGGAAAAAGGGGAAAACCGATGTCAGACCTGCAGCAGCGCATCGAAGCGCTGTACCGTTCCGACGTGCGCGGATCCGCGCTCCTGATCATCTGCCTGTGGGCGACGATCCTCTTCGTGCTCATCATGACATGGCCCTACATCCCCGACAGCGGGATCAAGATCGTCGTCGCCATCGCGGCGGCGGCCGTGCTGATCTTCAACACGGCCGCCATTCTGGCGATGATCAATCACTACAAGGAAGACAAGGACTTCATCTACAGTCTCGACATCAAGAACGCCGACGCGGCCCGCAACCGCAAGTCCTGAAAATAGAACGTCCTGAGGGGTAGAAGACATGTCGCGCTACACGCCGCCGGAACAAGGCAAGGCCGGGCAGATTTTCGATATCGTCGTCGTCGTGGTCGCTATTTTCGTGGCGCTGTGGCTGCCGCTGAAACTGGGCCTCGCCGGTGCTGCAAAATCCATCGACGCGCTCGACGCCAAGACCTGGGAGGCGCTCGGACAGAACCCGACCATGGCCTCGATCTGGGAAAAGCTCGGCTACACGCCGGAGACCGCGCACGACATCATCCAGAACCGCTTCCACTACATCATCGACTGGCCGACGCTGATCATCATGGCGGCGGTGCTGATCGGCTATTTCGTCTTCCTGTTCCGCGCCTCCGACCGCGAATACCGCGACGTCATCAACGAAAAATTCGGCGACAAGTAACGCCAGAGATTTTGGGGACGCACCATGTGGATGGCTCTGTCTTATGCATGCTGGGGTATCTCGGTCGTGCTTGCGCTGTGGATGCTCTACGACTGGTTCAAGATCGACACGACCTACTCCGAGGAGGTGCTGACCTCCTCGCGCGAAGGCGAGCTTGAAGCCGTTTCCGAAAAGCACCGGGTTTAGGGGAAAACAATGGCGGTCGCGGCTGAAACGATAATTACGGCAATCCACGGCGACAGGGTTTCGCTGCTCAGGGTGCTCGGCCCGGCCCATGTCTGGGCGCTCGGCGTCGGCATCGTCCTGGTCGGCGAATTCACCGGCTGGAATTTCTCGGCCGACAAGGGCGGCGCGCTGGCAGCACTCATCGTCTGCTGGGTGGTCGGGCTGCTCTACACCTCGGTCGCCATGATCGATTCCGAAGTGACATCGACGGTGGCTGCCGCCGGCGGCCAGTACGCGCAGGCCAAGCACATTGTCGGTCCGCTGATGGCGTTCAACGTCGCGCTGTTCCTGGTCTTTGCCTACACGATGCTTGAGGTCTCGGACGCCATCCTGCTCGGCGATACCATCGTCGCCAAGGCCGGCGTCGAGGGGCTCACCCACAATTCCTTCATTGCCGCCACCATCGTCGTGTTGGCGTGGCTGAACTATCGCGGCGTTCTAATGACGCTCAACGTCAACTTCGTCATCACAGCGATCGCCTATGTCTCGATCGTCATCCTGTTCTTCTCGGTCAGTCCGTGGACGCAAGGCGCGGTGCTGAAGCTCAACGAGCTGGTGACGCCGGGCAATGCGTTGCCCTATGGCTGGATCGGCGTCATCGCCGCCTTCCAGTTCGGCATCTGGTATTATCTCGGCATCGAAGGCACCACGCAGGCAGCCGAGGAAGTGCGTTCGCCGGCCCGCTCGCTGCCCTACGGCACCATGGCCGGCATGATCACGCTTCTGATCGCCGCCGCCATGACCTGGTATGTCTGCGCCTCGCTGATGCCCTGGGAATATCTCGGCATCACCTATTATCCGCTGTGGGATGCCGGCAAGCTGACCGGGAGCGCGCTGCTCGAAAACCTGCTTTTCATCGCCACGCTGCTGGCCGCGCTCGCTTCCGCCAATGGCTGCATCAACGACGCGGCCCGCGCCTGGTTCTCGCTCGGACGCGACCGCTATCTGCCGACCTGGTTCTCGGCGGTGCATCCGAAATACCGCACGCCTTACCGCTCGATCCTGTTCCTGCTGCCTATCGCGCTCGCCTTTGCCTTCATCGCCGACCTCAACCAGGCGATCACCTTCTCGATCCTGTCGGGCGTGCTGCAATACACCTTCATGAGCATCAACATCATGATGTTCCGGAAGAAGTGGCCGCTCGGAACCATCCGCCGCGGCTACACACACCCATTCCACCCGCTGCCCGCGATCGTGCTGTTTTGCCTGTGTGTGGTGACCTTCTTTGCGATCTTCCTCGGCTTCGGCTCGCAGCTGATCGCGATGACCATCTTCTATTTCCTGATCTCGCTGTGGTTCCATTTCTACCGCTACCGCTATGTGCGCCGCGGCGACCAGTTCACCATGCCGTGGCCGAAGCCACAGGGCTATTGACAGGAGAGGGCCTGCCGGTTTGGGCAGGCATTGCGTGACGAGTGTCTGACGTGACGACAGCATTGCTGGCCGGGGCGATAGCCTTGGCTCTCGTCGTGCACCTCGCCTGGCTTGCGCGCGCCAGCCGCAACAGGGCCATGGCTGCTCATGCCGCCGAGGAGGCCAGCATCCGCACCGTCATCGCAGATGCCGTCGACGTTTCAGATGGCACGGTTGGCGTCGTCACCTGGGTGGGTTCGTGGAACGAACGGCGCGTGCAAGTGCGCACCATCGTCGACACGCTGGCGACGCGAAAACTGCCGGCGCGCTGGCTCAGCGTTTCGGTCACCGAACCTGTTGCGGTACCGGCGACCTTCGACATGATGATGCGGCCGGGATCGCCGACCACCTTCTCCAATTTCGATCACCTTCAGCACACGCTTCCGAAAGCTCCGGGTTTTCCGGCCGAAGCCGTGTTGCGAACAGACTTAAGGGGCGCGCGCTTTCCGCAGAACCTGATCGCCAGTCATCTGGACATCTTTGCCGAGGGCCGCGCCAAGGAACTTTTGATCACGCCGAACGGCGTGCGCATCGTCTGGCTGCTGGCCGAGGCCGAGCGCGCGCGCTACGGCGTGTTCCGGCAGGCTGCCTTCGGCGGCGCGAGCCTCGATCCGGCACTGGTCGAGAGGCTGCTCACCTCGGCATCGGCGCTGCGCGATGCCATCAACAGACAGGAAAGGCAGGTGGCATGAGCGCACCCGCACCGACAAATCCTTATCTGGTGCTTGGCGCCGCAATCGTCCTGCCGGCAAGCGGCCATGTCATTCTGGGCGTGCCTGTGCGTGGCCTGCAGTTCCTTTTCTTCATGGTGATCCTCGCCTGGGTGACAGCCAAGATCGCGCCGGCCGACGCCAGCTTTGTCGGCCGGCATGCCGGCGGCTTCCTGATCTATGCGCTGTCGATCCTAGATGCCTACAAAATCGCCCGTGTCCGCACCGCCACATGGGTTCACAGTGTCCGCCTGGGCAGCGATAGTGCACAAAGTGGGATTGAGCCGCATACGTAACTAGAGGAAAATTTTTTTCATATGATTGAATTCGGACAGCGCATTCGATACATCATCTCTTAGCTGCAAACGCCGGGAGGCTGACATGTGTGGAATCGTCGGACTTTTTTTGAAGGACAAGTCGCTTGAGCCGCAACTCGGCTCGATGCTGTCGCAGATGCTGATCTCGCTCAGCGATCGCGGCCCCGACAGCGCCGGCATCGCCATCTATGGCGCCACTTCCAAAAACGAAGCCAAGATCACCATCCAGTCGGCCAAGCCCGAGCGCGATTTTCACGGCCTCGATGCCGAACTTGCCAAGGCCATCGGCGCACCGGTGAGCATCGCGGTGAAGTCGACGCACGCCGTACTCAGGACCGCGCCAGGCAAGGTCGACGCCGCGCGCGAAGCGTTGCAGTCGATCCGGCCCGACGTGCGCATCATGGGCGCCGGCGAAGCGGTGGAGATATACAAGGAAGTCGGCCTGCCGGAGGCGGTGGTCGACCGCTTCGACGTCCGCTCGATGACCGGCACGCATGGCATCGGCCACACCCGCATGGCGACGGAATCGGCCGTCACCACGATGGGTGCGCATCCGTTCTCGACCGGCGCCGACCAGTGCCTGGTGCACAATGGCTCGCTGTCCAACCACAACAATGTGCGGCGCGAATTGCGGCGCGAAGGCATGACCTTCGAGACCGAGAACGATACCGAGGTGGCGGCCGCCTACCTCTCTTCGCAGATGGCGCACGGCAAGAATCTCGGCGAGGCGCTGGAAGGCACGCTGTCCGACCTCGACGGCTTCTTCACCTTCGTCGTCGGCACCAAGAACGGCTTTGGCGTGGTGCGTGACCCGATCGCCTGCAAGCCGGCCGTCATGGCCGAGACCGACCAGTATGTCGCCTTCGGCTCGGAATATCGCGCGCTGACCAAGCTGCCCGGCATAGACAATGCGAGGGTCTGGGAACCGGAACCCGCAACCGTCTATTTCTGGGAGCATTGAGCCCATGCCGGCAACCAAACTTTCGAAGGTGGCGCAAGACCACGCCTCCCGGGTCTTCGACCTCGATGTGTCGTCGCTGCGAGAGCTCAATCAAGCGCTTCACAACTTGACGCCCGGTTCCAACGAGACGGCGTGGGAGGTGCTGCACCCCAAGGGCAGCCATTCGGTCGCCGTCGGCGTCGACCAGCCTGTCACCATCGATGTGCGCGGCAGCGTCGGCTACTATTGCGCCGGCATGAATGACGGCGCTGCCATCACCGTGCATGGTTCGGCCGGCCCCGGTGTCGGCGAAAACATGATGTCGGGCTCGATCGTCATCAAGGGCGACGCCAGCCAATATGCCGGCGCCACCGGCAAGGGCGGGCTGCTGGTCATCGAGGGCAATGCGTCATCGCGCTGCGGCATCTCGATGAAGGGCATAGACATCGTCGTGCACGGCAATATCGGCCACATGTCGGCCTTCATGGCGCAGTCGGGCAATCTGGTGGTGCTGGGCGATGCCGGCGATGCGCTGGGCGATTCCATCTACGAGGCGCGGCTGTTCGTGCGCGGCAAGGTCGAAAGCCTCGGCGCCGATTGCATCGCCAAGGAAATGCGGCCCGAGCACATCGAACTCCTGCAGGGCCTGCTCGACCGCGCCGGCGTGACCGGCGTCAAGCCGTCGGAGTTCAAGCGCTACGGCTCGGCGCGCACGCTCTACAATTTCAATATCGACAACGCCGACGCGTATTGAGGCATCATGACCTACAAGAACCCGCCGACGACGCCGCGCAAATCCGCGACCTTCGACGACTACACGCTCTCCGAAATCCGCCGCGCCGCGGCGACCGGCATCTATGATATCAGGGGCGCCGGCGCCAAGCGCAAACTGCCGCATTTCGACGATCTTCTGTTCCTCGGCGCCTCGATCTCGCGCTATCCGCTCGAAGGCTATCGCGAGCGCTGCGACACATCAGTGGTGCTGGGTTCGCGCCATGCCAAGAAGCCGATCGAGCTGAAGATCCCGATCACCATTGCCGGCATGAGCTTTGGCTCGTTGTCCGGCCCGGCGAAAGAAGCCCTCGGCCGAGGCGCGACACTGGCCGGCACCTCGACCACCACGGGCGATGGCGGCATGACCGAGGAAGAGCGCGGCCATTCCAAGACGCTGGTCTATCAGTATCTGCCATCCCGCTATGGCATGAACCCGCGCGACCTGCGCCGGGCCGATGCCATCGAGGTCGTTGTCGGCCAGGGCGCCAAGCCTGGTGGCGGCGGCATGCTGCTCGGCCAGAAGATCTCCGACCGCGTCGCCGAGATGCGCACACTGCCGAAAGGCATCGACCAGCGATCGGCCTCACGCCACCCCGACTGGACCGGCCCCGACGATCTCGAGATCAAGATCCTCGAACTGCGCGAAATCACCGACTGGGAAAAGCCAATCTACGTCAAGGTCGGCGGCGCGCGCCCCTATTACGATACAGCGCTTGCGGTGAAGGCCGGCGCCGATGTCGTCGTCGTCGACGGCATGCAGGGCGGCACGGCCGCCACCCAGGAAGTGTTCATCGAAAATGTCGGCCAGCCGACGCTTGCCTGCATCAGGCCGGCTGTGCAGGCGCTGCAGGACCTCGGCATGCACCGCAAGGTGCAGCTGATCGTGTCGGGCGGTATCCGCAACGGCGCCGATGTCGCCAAGGCGCTGGCGCTCGGCGTCGACGCGGTGTCGATCGGCACGGCAGCGCTTGTCGCACTGGGCGACAATGATCCGCGCTGGGAGTCGGAGTACAATGCGCTTGGCACCACCGCCGGGGCCTATGACGACTGGCACGAGGGCCGCGACCCCGCCGGCATCACCACGCAGGACCCCGAACTGATGAAGCGGGTCGATCCGATCGCCGCCGGGCGGCGTCTCGCCAACTATCTCAAGGTGATGACGCTCGAGGCGCAGACGATTGCCCGTGCCTGCGGCAAGAACAGCCTGCACAATCTCGAGCCCGAGGATCTCGTCGCACTCACCATCGAAGCCGCCGCCATGGCCGGCGTGCCACTTGCCGGCACCAACTGGATACCGGGGAAGAACGGCTTCTAAGACAACATCCAAAATACCATAAGCGAGGAACTATAATGGGGAACGATCTCGCCGCATTCGCCAAAGAGAACGGCGTCAAATATTTCATGATTTCCTACACCGACCTGTTCGGTGGTCAGCGCGCCAAGCTGGTGCCGGCGCAGGCGATATCAGACATGCAGAAGGACGGCGCCGGCTTTGCCGGTTTCGCCACCTGGCTCGATCTGACGCCGGCGCATCCCGATATGCTGGCGGTACCCGATCCGGCCTCGGTCATCCAATTGCCGTGGAAGCCAGACGTCGCCTGGGTCGCCGCCAATTGCATCATGGACGACAAGGAGGTCGAGCAGGCACCGCGCAACACGCTGCGGCGGCTGATCGCGGAAGCCGCCGGCGACGGCATGCATGTCAAGACCGGCGTCGAGGCCGAGTTCTTCCTGATCTCGCCGGACGGCAGCGTGATCTCCGACAAATACGATACCGCCTCGAAGCCCTGCTACGACCAGCAGGCGGTGATGCGCCGCTACGATGTCATCGCCGAGATCTGCGACCACATGCTGGCGCTGGGCTGGAGCCCGTACCAGAACGACCATGAGGACGCCAACGGCCAGTTCGAGATGAACTGGGCCTTCGACGACGTGCTGGCAACCGCCGACAAGCACTCCTTCTTCAAGTTCATGGTCAGGTCGGTGGCCGAAAAGCACGGCCTGCGCGCCACCTTCATGCCGAAACCCTTCCAGGGCCTGACCGGCAATGGCTGCCACGCGCATATCTCTGTGTGGGACAAGGCGGGCAAGACCAATGTCTTTGCCGACAATGCGATGGAGCTTGGCCTTTCAGCCAAGGGCAAGAATTTCCTCGGCGGCATCATGAAGCATGCCTCGGCGCTCGCCGCGATCACCAACCCGACGGTCAATTCCTACAAGCGCATCAACGCGCCGCGCACCATTTCGGGCGCGACCTGGGCGCCGAACACGGTGACCTGGACCGGCAACAACCGCACCCACATGGTGCGCGTGCCCGGCCCCGGCCGCTTCGAGCTGCGCCTGCCCGATGGCGCCGCCAACCCCTATCTCTTGCAGGCCGTGATCATCGCCGCCGGTCTCGACGGCATCCGTTCCAAGGCCGATCCCGGCAAGCGCTACGACATCGACATGTACCAGTACGGCCACACGGTGAAGGGCGCGCCGAAGCTTCCGCTCAACCTGCTCGACGCGCTGCGTGAGTTCGACAAGGACAAATCGCTGAAGGCGGCGCTGGGTGAGGAATTCTCGTCGGCTTACCTAAAGCTGAAGCACCAGGAATGGAATTCCTATGCTTCGCACTTCACGCAATGGGAGCGTGACCACACGCTGGACATCTAACCGTCCAAGCGGTGCGAGCGACCTCGGAATGAACGTATGAAATATTCGATCTTCTCGCTTGCTCGCGCCGCCCTTTCCGGCCACAAAAACTGGCAGCGCACCTGGCGCGATGCCAGCCCGAAAGACCACTACGATGTGGTAATCATCGGTGGCGGCGGCCACGGTCTCGCCACCGCCTGGTTCCTCGCCAGCGAGTTCGGCATCAAAAACGTCGCCGTGCTGGAAAAGGGCTGGATCGGCTCCGGCAATGCCGGCCGCAACACCACCATCATCCGCTCCAATTACGGCCTGCCCGGCAATACCGGCTTCTACGAATTGTCGATGAAGCTGTGGGAGCGGATGGAGCAGGACCTCAACTACAATTCGATGGTCAGCCAGCGCGGCGTCCTCAACCTCTATCATTCCGACGCGCAGCGCGACGCCTATGCGCGGCGCGGCAACACGATGCGCATCAACGGCATCGACGCCGAACTGCTCGACCAGGCGGCTCTGAAGAAGATGCTGCCCTTCCTGAATTTCGACCATGCGCGCTTTCCGGTGCAAGGCGGGCTGTTGCAGCGGCGCGGCGGCACGGCGCGGCACGACGCGGTGGTGTGGGGCTATGCCCATGCGGCGAGCGAACTCGGCGTCGACATCATCCAGAATTGCGAAGTCACCGGCTTTGTCAGAGACGGCAATGGCAAGGTCAGCGGCGTCGAGACATCGCGCGGCAAGATCGGCGCTAGCAAGGTCGGCATGGCAGTTGCCGGTTCCTCCTCGCGCGTGGCGGCGATGGCGGGCCTGCGGCTGCCGATCGAAAGCCATGTGCTGCAAGCCTTCGTTTCGGAAGCGATCAAGCCGCTCATTCCCGGAGTCATGACCTTCGGCGCCGGGCATTTCTATGTCAGTCAGTCGGACAAGGGCGGCCTGGTCTTCGGCGGCGATATCGATGGCTACAATTCCTACGCCCAGCGCGGCAATCTGCCTGTCATGGAGGATGTCTGCGAGGGCGGCATGGCGCTGATCCCGATGATCGGCCGCGTGCGGCTTTTGCGTCAGTGGGGCGGCATCATGGACATGTCGATGGACGGCTCGCCGATCATCGACAAGACGCCGGTCGACGGGCTCTATCTCAATGCCGGCTGGTGCTATGGCGGCTTCAAGGCGACACCCGGCTCCGGCTTCGTCTTTGCCCATCTTCTGGCGCGCGACGAGTCGCACAAGGAGGCGGCTTTGTTCCGCCTCGACCGCTTCCAGCGCGGCGCCATGATCGACGAAAAGGGCCAGGGCGCCCAACCGAACCTGCACTGAGGACAGTTAGATGCGTATTACCTGTCCCTTCTGCGGCGAACGTGAACTCGGCGAGTTCACCTATCTCGGCGACGCCAAGCCGCAACGCCCCGTCGCGGGTGCCGGCGAGGATGCCGTCTACGACTATGTCTATCTGCGCGACAACGTCGCCGGCGTGATGAGCGAGAACTGGTATCACGGCGGCGGCTGCCGGGCCTGGCTGAAGGTCACCCGCAACACGCTGACGCATGAAATTTCGGCGGTGGAGCCGGCGGTTGGTGCTGGTGCGAGGCTGGTGGCGAAATGAGCTATTTTGGCCACGTCGGCGCTGCCCCTCACCTGCCTGCCGGCATCCTCTCCCCGTATAGAGACGGGGAGAGGGGCGCTCTCGCCAACGGTTTCGCCAATCATCAGCGAAGCAAGACGAAGGCCGGCGTTGCGGCCAGCCCCCTTCTCCCAGTCACTATACGGGGAGAAGTGCCCGGCAGGGCGATGAGGGGCAGCGCTACCCTTCGCGACGACATCAAATCGAGAGGCTGGACATCGTGACCTCTCAATCCCATCGCCTCACCTCCGGCGGTCTCATCGACCGCTCGAAGCCACTCACCTTCCGCTTCGACGGCAAGAGCTTCTCCGGCTTCCAGGGCGACACGCTGGCGGCGGCGTTGGTCGCCAATGGCGTCAAGCTGGTCGGCCGTTCGTTCAAATACCATCGCCCGCGCGGCATCCTGACCGCCGGCTCGGAAGAGCCGAATGCGTTGGTCGAACTGCGCACCGGCGCAAGGCGCGAGGCCAACACCAAGGCGACGACCGCCGAGCTCTATGAAGGGCTGGAAGCCGCCAGCCAGAACCGCTGGCCGTCGCTGCGCCACGATGTGATGTCGGTCAACCAGCTGTTCGCGCCGATCTTCGTCGCCGGCTTTTACTACAAGACCTTCATGTGGCCGGCGAAGTTCTGGGAGATGATCTACGAGCCGGCGATCCGCCGTGCCGCCGGCCTCGGCCGTGCTGCGGTAACCCCCGATCCCGATCACTACGACAAAGCCTGGGCGCATTGCGATGTGGTGATCGCCGGCTCCGGCCCGGCAGGTCTCGCCGCCGCGCTCGCAGCAGGTCGCAGCGGTGCGCGCGTCATCCTGTGCGAAGAGGATTTTGTCCCTGGCGGCCGCCTTCTGGCCGATGGCGGCACCATCGACGGCCTGCCGGCAGCGGAGTGGACGCAGCGCACGCTGGCCGAACTGGCGGCGATGCCGGACGTCCGCATCATGACGCGCACGACATTATTCGGCGTCTATGATGGCGGCACTTATGGTGCGATCGAGCGCGTCAACGATCATCTGCCGACGCCACCCGAGCACCAGGTGCGCCAGCGCCTGTGGCGGATCGTGGCCAAGCGCTGCGTCGTAGCTGCCGGCGCGATCGAACGACCCATAGTCTTTGCCGGCAACGACACGCCCGGCGTGATGATGGCGTCCGCCATGCGGACCTATGTCACACGCTATGCCGCTACGCCGGCAAAGCGCATCGCGCTGTTCACCAACAATGAGGATGGCTGGCGCACGGTCGAGACCGCGCTCGGCGCCGGATTGCAGGTCGCGGCGGTGATCGACGCACGGCCGGATGTACCACCGGCGCATCGGTCGTTGGCATCCAAAAACGGCTTCACGATCCTGCACGGTTCAGTGAGCGCCGTCGACCGTGGCAAGGACGGTGTACGCAAGATCTCGGTGTCACTGACGGGTGGCGCCCGCGCCGAAGTCGAGGCTGACGGGCTCGCCGTTTCCGGCGGCTGGAACCCGGCGGTCGGGCTTACCTCCTACCATCGCGGCCGGCCGAAATGGCGCGACGACATTGCCGCCTTCGTCCCGGACGGCGCGCCTCCCGGCATGGTCGCCGCAGGTGCCTCCAACGGCGCCTTCGGTCTTGGCGCCTGTCTGCGTGAAGGGTTTGAGGCCGGCGCGACGGCGGCACGTGATGCTGGGCGCGCCGGCACTGCGGGATCGACGCCGATTGCCGACAACGAGGCCTTTTCGCTGACGCCGCTCTGGCATGTCACCGGCAAGGGCAAGGCCTTCGTCGACCAGCAGCATGACGTCACCGCGTCCGACATCGAGCTGGCGCAGCGCGAGGGTTTTGAATCGGTCGAGCATCTCAAGCGCTACACCACGCTCGGCATGGCGACCGACCAGGGCAAGACGTCCAACGTCGCCGGCCTCGCCATCATGGCGGCAGTGACCGGCAAATCCATTCCCGAGACCGGCACGACCATCTATCGGCCGCCTTACGTGCCCGTCGCCATCGGCGCTTTCGCCGGCCATCATCGCGACGAGAATTTTCACTCGACGCGGCTGACGCCCTCGCATCACTGGGCCGCCGAACAGGGCGCGATCTTTGTCGACACCGGCCTGTGGAAGCGCGCGCAGTGGTATCCGCGCGCCGGCGAGAAGGACTGGCTGGAATCGGTCACCCGTGAGGTCAAGGCGGTGCGTTCGGGCGTCGGTTTCTGCGATGTCTCCACCCTCGGCAAGATTGACGTGCATGGCCCGGATGCCGGCGCCTTCCTCGACCGCGTCTACATCAACACTTTCTCCAACCTCGCTGTCGGCAAGGCGCGTTACGGGTTGATGCTGCGCGAGGATGGTCTGGCCTACGACGACGGCACGACCTCGCGGCTGGCCGAAGATCACTATTTCCTCACCACCACCACGGCCAAGGCCGGGCTGGTGATGCAGCATCTCGAGTTCTGCCGGCAGGTGCTGTTTCCCGAACTCGACGTACAACTGACCTCGGTCTCCGACCAGTGGGCGCAGTTCTCCATCGCCGGGCCGAAGACACGCGATCTGCTGAAGGAAATCGTCGATCCGGCCGAGGACCTGTCCAACGAAGGTTTTCCGTTCATGGGCGCGCGCGAAGTCGCGTTGCGCGGCGGCATCAGGGCGCGGCTGTTCCGCATCTCTTTCTCCGGCGAGATGGCGTTCGAGATTTCGGTGCCCGCGCGCTATGGCGAGGCGATGGCGCGCAATCTGATGCTGGCCGGCAAGCAATTCGGCGTGACGCCTTATGGAACTGAAGCGCTCGGCGTGATGCGCGTCGAAAAAGGCCATGTCGCCGGACCGGAACTGAGCGGCACGACGACTGCCGCCGATCTCGGCCTCGGCAAGATGATGTCGACCAAGAAGGATTTTATCGGTCGCGTCATGGCCGGCCGCGAAGCGCTGGTGGCGCCGAATCGACAGGTCGTCGTCGGCATCAAGCCGGTCGACAAGGCAAGGCGCCTGCGCTCCGGCGCGCACATCATTCCGAAAGGGCAGACACCCGGCCCCGACAATGATCAGGGCTACGTCACCTCGGTCTGCTTCTCGCCGACGCTCGACCAGTGGATCGGGCTTGGCCTGGTCGAACGCGGCCGCGAGCGCACCGGCGAGATCGTGCATGCGCATGATCCGCTGCGCGGCGAGGACTATGATGTCGAGCTCTGCAATCCCGTCTTCTACGATCCGGATGGAGGGCGCCAGCGTGGCTGAATTTTCCTGGGATGTTCGCAGCCCGCTGGAGCGGGCGCTTGTTGCCGGCGCTTATGGTGCACGGGGCGATGCCGGCGTGTCACTGACCGAGATCCGCAACTTCGACCTCGTCCAGGTGATGGCGCGGCGCGGCAAGGCGGGCGAGCTGACCAAGTCGGCGAAGGCCCGCTTCGGTGTGGCGGCTCCGCAAACACCGAGGGCGGTCGGCACGTCGGATGCAACGCTGATCTGGTCGGGACCAGACCAGTTTTTCGTGCTGTCGAAGGGTGGCAAGCATGGGATTGGGGCGCTTGCCCCAGCCTTCGCGCAATCGGCGTCGCTCTCCGATCAATCGCATGCGCGGGTGCTGACCAGCATCTCCGGCGCCAAAGCGCGGACGATGTTGGCCAAGCTGTCGTCGATCGATTTGCATCCCGATGCGTTTCCGGTTGGCGCGGCGGCGGCCACCTCGATGGACCACACCAGCGTCACGCTCTGGCGCGGGAAGGATCGTGACGGACTGGCGGTGTTCAACGTTCTGGCGTTTGCGACTTTTGCCGAGAGCCTTTGGCACACGATGCTGGATTCGGCTGCGGAGTACGGCGTGGCGATCGGGCATTCTGAGGAACTTTAACGCGCCAATTGTAGATCTCAGCGCTGCCCCTCATTGCCCTGCCGGGCATTTCTCCCCGTAAACGGGGAGAAATGGGCTGGCCGCGGCCCCGGCGCTCGTTCGCAACGCTGGCGATTGGCGAAATCGGCGATGACTGCGTCCTTCGCCCCGTTTACGGGGAGAAGATGGCGGCAGCCAGATGAGGGGCGGCGCTGACGTTCGTACGACAAGGCTGGTCAGCCAGTTCAATCCGGACGGGTTGGTCCGAAACATCACCTTCGCCTTGCCAAACGCAACCGCGCTGCTATTCTTACAGCTAAAATAATTTCACACACAGGCAAACTTGTTTCTCGAACCGTAAGGCTGAGATGAGCCAGTCGCCCTACCCCACTATCGCAGCCGGACCGCCCCGACCAAGCCTCATCCTGCGGCCCGGCCAGATCGCGCTGCCGCCCGGCATGGAGCGTTATACGATCCAGGGCAATGGCGCCGTGCTGATCGAGGTCGAGGCTGGGGACACGTTCACCGTCCGCAATGTCGAGGGCGGACAGGCTTGCGAGCTTTTGGCCTGGGACAAGTCAGGCGTAATCGACCCTTCCATCTTCGGCGAAAAATCCAACAGCAATGCCGCCGGCATCAAGGCGCTATTGGCCGAGGGCGATGACAGCCTCGCTTCCGTGCGCCGCAGCCTCGAGCGCCGCCAGGTGCAGATCGACCGGGCCAAGGCGGTGCGCGTGTTTGGCGGCGCGACGCCTGCCGGCACCGAGCAGTCGTTCACTATCGCGCGCGACGGTGCGATGTTGATTGCCGCCCCCGGCGGGCCGATGCTGGTCGATGGCCATGACACGGCAACGCCGCTCACCGTCATCGTGCGCCGCGCCACGGTGCGCCCGAAGTCGAAGTCTGAGCTGGCCGATCCGCTCGCCGATCCGGTGCTCGATCTCAGGGTGCATTCGGCAACCGCCGAATCCTACTTCGTCAAGGCCGGCGACTATCTGCAGATCATCGATGTCGACGGGCGCCAGTGCACCGACTTCCAGTGCTTTTCAGCGCGCAAGCTGGACAAGGGTCGCGACCACCCGCTCGATGTGACGACGACGCGCACGCTGATGGGATCGAGCTACCCGATGCCCGGCCTGCATTCGAAATATTACGACCAGGACATGGAGCCGCTGGTCGAGGTGGTGCAGGACACGTGCGGCCGGCACGACGCCTTCGCGCTCGCCTGCGCGGCGAAATATTACGACGACATCGGCTATCCCGGCCACACCAACTGCTCGGAGAACTTCAATCGCGCGCTGGCCGACAGGGGCGTGACGCCGCGCGCGGGCTGGATGGCGATCAACTTCTTCTTCAACACGGCGATCGACGCGCATGGCGTCATGGTGTCCGATGAGCCGTGGTCGCGTGCCGGCGACTATGTGCTGCTCAGGGCGCTCACCGACATCGTCTGTGTTTCCTCCGCCTGCCCCGACGACACCACGCCGGCCAATGGCTGGGACCTTACCGACATCCATGTGCGGACCTATTCCGGCCAGCACAAATTCTCGCGAGCGATCGCCAGACGCATGACGCCCGATTCGGAACCCAAGATGACCCGCGAGACCGCCTTCCACTCATCCTTCGCCAAGCACACCCGCAACTTCGCCGAATACAGGGGCTATTGGCTGGCCAACGCCTTCGCCAAAGAGGGGCCGATCGCCGAATACTGGGCCTGCCGGCAGGACGCGGTGATCATGGACCTGTCGCCGCTGCGCAAGTTCGAGGTCACCGGTCCGGACTCCGAAGCGCTGCTGCAATACACGCTGACCCGCGACGTCAAGAAACTCGGCGTCGGCCAGGTCGTCTATTCCGCCATGTGCTACGAGCATGGCGGCATGATCGACGACGGCACGCTGCTGCGGCTCGGCAAGGATAATTTCCGCTGGGTCGGCGGCGACGACCTGTCCGGCGAATGGCTGCGTGAGACGGCGAAGAAACTTGGCCTCAACGTGCTGGTGCGCTCGTCGACCGACCAGATGCACAATGTCGCCGTGCAAGGGCCGAAGAGCCGCGACATTTTGCGAGAGGTGATCTGGACCTCGCCTGTGCAGCCATCGATCGACGAGCTCGAATGGTTCCGCTTTGCGGTGGCGCGCATCGGCGGCGGCAACGGCATCCCGGTCGTCGTCTCGCGCACAGGCTATACCGGCGAGCTTGGCTATGAGATCTGGTGCCATCCGCGCGATGCCGAGAAAGTTTTCGACGCCATCTGGGAGGCCGGCCAGCCGCACGGGCTGAAGCCGATGGGCCTGCAGGCGCTCGACATGGTGCGCATCGAGGCCGGACTGATCTTCGCCGGCTACGAATTCTCCGACCAGACCGACCCGTTCGAAGCCGGCATCGGCTTCACCGTGCCGTTGAAGACCAAGACGGACGACTTCATCGGCCGCGAGGCGCTGATAAGGCGCAAGGAGCACCCGCAGCACAAGCTCGTCGGCCTCGACATCGACAGCAATGTCGCGGTCGGCCATGGCGATTGCGTCCATGTCGGCCGCGCCCAGATCGGTGTCGTTACCTCAGGCATACGCTCGCCAGTGCTGAACAAGAACATTGCGCTGGCCAGGCTCGACATCACCCACGCCGCCATCGGCACGGAGGTTGAGATCGGCAAGCTGGACGGCCATGCCAAGCGGCTGCCGGCGCGGGTGGTGGCCTTCGCCCATTACGATCCGCAAAAGACCAAACCGCGTTCCTGACGACAACCCTCAAAGCCTGATCGAACTGCTTCGCCGGCTGCTACCGGCGTCGGTCGGAGGTGTGTTTCGCAAGCGTGATGTGCACGACATCACAAATCGCTTGACGTGAAAGCGCGTCGGATCAATGTTCACTGTTAAGAAAAAAATACGACTGAGTGGAAACACCGGAGTCGTGACGGTCATTTGCCGGGGAACAAGCTTCGCGCAGTCGAGGCATCGCCGGCGGGAACAGCGAAAAAGGGGAATTCACAGACATGAGCTCCATTAGCACGGCCCTCGAGCAGCCTGCCGAAAGCAAGCTGCTCAGGCATATCGACTGGCGCGGCGCCTTCTGGGTGGCAAGCGGCGTTCCGGCCCTGGTCCTGTTTTCGATCGGCGGCATTGCCGGCACGACCGGGACGCTGGCCTTCCTGATCTGGACGGTGTCCATGATCATGGGCTTCCTGCAATCCTTCACCTATGCCGAAATCGCCGGCCTGTTCCCGAACAAGTCGGGCGGCGCCTCGATCTATGGCGCCACCGCCTGGCTGCGCTATTCGAAGTTCATCGCGCCGCTGTCGGTGTGGTGCAACTGGTTCGCATGGTCGCCGGTGCTGTCGCTCGGCTGCTCGATCGCCGCCGCCTACATCCTCAACGCGCTGGCGCCGGTGCCGATCGTCACCGAGGCGTCGCCCGACGTCGTCGCCTATATCGCCGCGCATGCCGGAACGGCGCCTGCCGATGCGATTGCCGCGGTGACCGCCGCCGCGACGCCGGCGATCCGCACCTGGACGCTGTGGAGCCACACGCTGGGGCCTGTCTCCTTCACCCTCAACGCAACCTTCTTCATCGGCGCGGTGCTGATGCTGATCATCTTCTCGATCCAGCATCGCGGTATTCTCGGCACCGCCAATGTGCAGAAATATATCGGCCTCTTGGTCATCATCCCGATGCTGATCGTCGGCGTGGTACCGATCGTCACCGGCCAGATCAACTGGGCGAATTTTTCGCCGCTGGTGCCGCTGGCCGCCGCCTACGCGCCGGAGCCCGGCTCATGGAACATCCCGGGCTGGACGCTGGTGCTGGGCGGCATGTTCATCGCCGCATGGTCGACCTACGGCTTCGAGACGGCTGTCTGCTACACCTCGGAGTTCAAGAACCCGGGCACCGACACCTTCAAGGCGATCTTCTATTCCGGCCTGCTCTGCATGCTTTTGTTCATCCTGGTACCTTTCACCTTCCAGGGCGTACTGGGTCTCAACGGTATGCTGGCGACACCGATCGTCGACGGCTCCGGCGTTGCGGATGCACTGGCCGGCATGGTCGGCGGCGGCGCGCTGATCCACAGCCTCCTGGTGATGCTGATGATCCTGGCGCTGGTGCTGTGCATCATGACGGCGATGGCCGGCTCCTCGCGCACGCTCTACCAGGGCTCGGTCGATGGCTGGCTGCCGCGCTACCTCAGCCACGTCAACGAGCATGGCGCGCCGACCCGCGCGATGTGGACCGACCTCGTCTTCAACCTGATCGTGCTGGCCATCGCTTCGGCCGACGCGACGAGCTTCTTCTTCATCCTCGCCGTGTCGAATTGCGGCTACATCATCTTCAACTTCCTCAACCTCAATGCCGGCTGGATCCACCGCATCGACAACGGCCACATCAACCGGCCGTGGAAGGCTCCGAGCTGGCTGCTCGGCGTCGGCGCCATCTTCGCCTATGTCAACGCCATCTTCATGGGCGCCGGCGCCAAGGTGTGGAACCCGATGGCGCTGTGGGCCGGCTTGATCACGGCTGCCTTGATCATCCCGGTGTTCTGCTACCGGCACTATGTCCAGGACAAGGGCAAGTTTCCCGACCACATGCTGGCCGATCTCGGCATGGCGGGAGCCGACCTCTCGGTCAAAAAGGCCGGCATGCTACCCTATCTAACGCTGGTCGCCGGCGTGGTGGTGATGCTGCTGGCCAACTGGTATTTCGTCATCTGACACCCGCAACTGATGAAAATGGGCGCGCTTCGGCGCGCCCGTTTCTTTTTGCATAAGCGAATCCTAGAGTGCCTCAGCCGGTCTTGCGGATGGTTGCTTCGGAGCCTTCGAAGAACCGGTTCGGTGGCCGCTTCAGGCCGAGATTCTCGCGCAAGGTCGTGCCCTCATATTCACGCCGGAAGAGCTTTCGCCGCTGTAGTTCCGGCACCACTTTCTCAGCGAAGTCGTCGAGCCCGGCGGGAAGGTAGGGGAACATGACGTTGAAGCCGTCAGATCCCTCGGCAAGCAGCCATTCCTCCATCGCGTCGGCAATGGTCTTCGGCGTGCCGACAAAGGCGAGGCCGGAATAGCCGCCGAGCCGCTGTGCCAGCTGGCGGACGGTCAGGTTTTCGCGGCGCGCCAATTCGATGACACGCTCGCGGCTGCTCTTCGAGGCGTTGGTCTCGGGGATTTCAGGCAAGGGCGCATCGGGATCGAAGTGGGCCGCGTCATGGCCCAGTGCGATCGACAGCGAGGCGATGCCGCTCTCGTAATAGACCAGGCTGTCGAGCTTTGCCCGCTTGGCCTGCGCTTCCTCGACACTGTCGCCAACGATGACGAAAGCGCCGGGCAGGATTTTGATGTCGTCACGCGAACGGCCGAGTTTTTGCGCCCGCCCCTTCACGTCGGCAAAGAAGCGTTGCCCGGCCGCGAGATCGCTATGGGCAGCAAAAATAACCTCCGCCGTTTCGGCCGCCAATTGCCGCCCGGCCTCCGACGCGCCGGCCTGAACGATGACCGGCCAGCCCTGCACCGGGCGGGCAATGTTCAGCGGGCCGCGCACCGAGAGGTTTTCGCCCTTGTGGTCCAGCACGTGCAGCTTCGCCGGATCGAAATAGAGCCCGCTCTCGGCGTCGCGGATGAAGGCGTCGTCGGCAAAGCTGTCCCACAGGCCGGTCACGACATCGTAGAATTCCCGCGCCTTGTGGTAGCGCTCGTCATGCTCGACATGCTCGTCGAGGCCGAAGTTCAGCGCCGCATCGGGGTTGGACGTGGTGACGATGTTCCAGCCGGCGCGGCCGCCGCTGATATGGTCGAGCGAGGCGAAGCGCCGGGCGATGTGATAAGGCGCATCGAAGGTCGTCGACGCGGTGGCGACCAGGCCGATATGGTCGGTGACGGCGGCGAGCGCCGACAGCAGCGTGAACGGCTCGAACGAGGTCACCGTATGGCTGCGGCGCAGCGCCTCGATCGGCATGTTGAGCACGGCCAGGTGGTCGGCCATGAAGAAGGCGTCGAATTTCGCCGCCTCCAGCGTCTGCGCGAAGCGCTTCAGATGGGCGAAGTTGAAATTGGCGTCGGGATAAGCGCCGGGGTAGCGCCAGGCGCCGGTGTGAAGACTGACCGGACGCATAAAGGCGCCGAGCCGCAATTGTTTTTTGTCTGCCATGGGATGATCACCTGAGGTGGACGAGCTCTATTGCCCCAATATGCGGGCCAAGATCGGACGGCTTTGCCGTCCTGAAAAGGAATCCTGTTTTGCAAAACCCCTGTTGCGGAGCATTTTCTAACCGGCGGCCGTTCAATCTATCTTGATGAACACACCCTTGGTGTTGAGATATTCGCCGAGATGTTCGGCACCACCCTCGCGGCCGTAACCGCTCATCTTGTAGCCGCCGAAGGGCACCGCCGGATCGATGGCGTGATAGGTGTTGACCCAGACCGAACCGGCGCGAATTTTTCGCGACAGCTGGTGCGCGGTGGCGACGTTCTGGGTGAAGACCCCGGCGGCAAGGCCGTAGGGCGTGTTGTTGGCGCGCTCGACGGCTTCGTCCAGCGTGTCGAAGGGCAGCGCCGAAATGACCGGCCCGAAGATTTCCTCGCGGGCGATTTTCATCTCGTCCAAGACGCCGGCAAAGACGGTCGGCGCGACGAAATTGCCGGCGGCGAGAGCGCCTTGCGTCAGCCGCGCGCCGCCGGTCACCAGCTTAGCACCTTCGGCCGTACCGGCTTCGAGGTAGCCGGTCACCCTGAGCAATTGTTTCTCCGACACAAGCGGGCCGATCTCGGTCGCCGGATCGATACCGTCGCCGATCTTCAACCCCTCTGCGTAAGCAGCGAGCCGCGCGACGAACTCGTCATGGATGGAGCGCTCGACGAACAGGCGCGAGCCGGCAATGCAGATCTGGCCGGAATTGGCGAACACCGACATCGCCGCCACCGGCACGGCCTTGTCGAGATCGGCATCGGCGCAGACGATGACCGGCGACTTGCCACCGAGCTCCAATGACACGCGCTTCAGATTGCCGGCCGAGGCGCGGACGATCGACTGGCCGGTCGCGGTCGAGCCGGTGAAGACGATCTTGTCGACGCCCATATGTTCGGCAAGCGGCGCACCCGCCTCGGCGCCGGTGCCGGTGACGATGTTGACGACACCTGCCGGCACGCCGGCCTCGTTCATGATGTCGGCGATCAACAGCGGCGTCAGTGGCGCCTCTTCCGACGGTTTCAAAACGATGGTGCAGCCGGTGGCGAGCGCCGGGCCGATCTTCCAGATCGAGGCCGCAGTCGGCGCGTTCCACGGGATGATGGCGCCGACGACGCCGACCGGCTCCTTAAGGGTGAAGGAGACGATCTCGCCCGGCAGCGAATTGTCGATGGTCTCGCCATGCAGCGCCGTCGCCATGCCTGCGTAGTAGCGCAGCATGCCGATAACGCGATTGCGGTTGGCGCGGGCGCGTACGATCGGCATGCCCATATCTGTGGTGTCGGAGCGGCTGATCTCTTCCCAATGCTTTTCGAAAAGATCGGCTATTTTCAGCAGCAGCACCTGCCGCTCATAGGGCTTGAAGCGACTCCACGGCCCGTCGAAGGCTTTTCGGGCCGCGGTGACGGCGAGTTCGATGTCCTGACGGTCGCCGCGCGGCACCGTGGCGATGACCGCTCCGGTCGCCGGATTGCGGGTCTCCATGGTGCGGCCCGAGGCGGCATCGACCCAGGCGCCGTCGATGAACATCTGCCGATGGCGTCCGTCGATCGGCAGGCGCAGGGCGATCGATGTCTGGGCCAGGGTCATGATCATCCTCCACGCAACAGACGGAGCATCACGGCCGCCGGAACGCCACAACGCCGCACGTCAAACGTACGGCGTTGTAGCATTTTTCCAAGAGCGCATCCTATGCGCCAGCGGTGGTTACTCGGCGGCCAGGGCCAGTTGCGGCCTGTCATTGTCCTGCACCGCCTCGCCCGCCGGCTCCTTGGCCTTCTTCGGCTCACGGCCGAAGAATAGGGCGTAGCCTGCCGGCAGCACCAGGATGGTGAGTACGGTGGCGACCAGGATGCCACCCATCATGGCGTAGGCGAGCGGCCCCCAGAACACGGCGCGCGAGATCGGGATCAGCGCCAGCACCGCCGTCATCGCGGTCAGCACGATCGGCCGGAAACGGCGCACGGCCGAGCCGATGATGGCCTCCGATCGATCCATGCCTCTGGCGATGTCCTGGTCGATTTGGTCGACCAGGATGATCGAGTTGCGCATGATGATGCCGAGCAGCGCGATGACGCCCAAGATAGCGACGAAGCCGAAGGGCGCACCGCTGATCAGCAATGCTGCCGCCGCACCGATGATGCCGAGCGGGCCGGTGGCCAGCACCAGCATCGCCTTGCCGAAATGCTGCAGCTGGATCATCAAGAGCACGACGATGACGGCCAGCATGACCGGCGCCTTGGCGGCGATCGAAGCCTGGCTCTCGGCAGAATCCTCCGCACCGCCCTGGATCTCGATCTTGTAGCCAGGCGCCAGGCCGGCGCGCATGCCTTGCATGTCGTTGTACATCTTGGTGACGACGTCGTTCGACTGCACGCCGTCCGGCAGCGTGGCGCGCACCGAGATGGTCGGCAGGCGGTCACGCCGCCATTCGACGCCCTGCTCGAGCACCGGCATCACCTTGGCGACCTGCGACAGCGGCACGAAGCCACCGAAATCGGTCGGGATATAGACCGAGTCGACCGACGACAGCAGATTGCGGCTGGCATCCGGTTCGCGGGCGACGATGGACACCGTCTCCTCGCCGTCGCGGAAGTCATCCAGCGGCGCGCCGGACATCGACGCCTGCAGCATCTGGCGGATGCGCTGCGAGGTGACGCCGAGCGCACGGGCGCGGTCCTGGTCGATGACCAGCTTCATCGCCGGCACCGGCTCCAGCCAGTCGTCATGGACTGCGACGAGCAGCGGATTTTCAGCGAACTTGGCCTTCACCTGATCGGCGATGCGGCGCACTTCCTGACGGTCAGGTCCCATGACGCGCATCTGCACCGGCCAGCCGGTCGGCGGGCCGAGGAACAGGCGATCGACCTTGGAGCGGATCGAGGGGAAATCCTGCGCCAGGATTGAGCGCAGCTTGAGGATCAGCCGCTCGCGCGCCGGCTCGTCATTGGCCATCACCAGAAGCTGGGCATAGTTCGGGTTGCGCAATTGCTGGTCGAGCGGCAGGAAGAAGCGCGGCGCGCCTTCGCCGATATAGGTGGCGATGAAGCGCTTGTCCTTGTCGTCCATCATCCGGGCTTCGAGCGCCTTGGCCTGGGTCTCGACCTCCTTGATCGAGGTTCCCTCAGGCAGCCAGAGATCGACCAGGATTTCGGGACGCGACGACTGCGGGAAGAAGTTCTGCGGGATGAACTGGAACGCCCACAGGCTGGTGGCGAAGGTGACCAGCGTCATCACCAGAACGATGATGCGATGGCGCACCGCCCAGCCGACCGTGGCGCGCAGCCGCCGGTAGAAGCCGGTGTCGAAGGCATCGTGGTGATTGCCGGCATGCTTGCGCTGCTTGAGGATCATGTAGCCGAGCCACGGCGTGAAATAGACGGCGACGAACCAGGACACGACCAGCGCGATGCCGACAACGTAGAACAGCGTGCGCACATATTCGCCGGCCGTCGAGGCGGCGAAGCCGACCGGGATGAAGCCGGCGGTGGTGATCAGCGTGCCGGTCAGCATCGGGAAGGCGGTCGAGGAATAGGCGAAGCTCGCCGCCTCGATCTTGACCAGCCCCTCCTCCAGCTTGCGCTCCATCATCTCGACGACGATCATGGCGTCGTCGACGAGCAGGCCGAGCGCAATGATCAGCGCGCCCAGCGAAATGCGCTGCAGGTCGATGCCGAGCTCGTACATGATGGCGAAGGTGGCGGCGAGCACCAGCGGAATGGCGATGGCGATGACCAGGCCGGAGCGCCAGCCGATCGACAGCAGCGAGACGGCAAGCACGATCAGCAGCGCTTCGCCCAGTGCCTCCATGAACTCCTTCACCGCATCGCGCACAACTTCCGGCTGGTCGGAGATCTGGTCGACCGAAACGCCGTAGGGCAGCGCCTCTTCGAAGCGCTTGTAGGTTGCTTCGACGTCCTTGCCGACATCGGTGACGTTGAAGCCCTTGGCCATGACGACGCCGACCTGGACGCTTTCGTGGCCGTTGAAGCGGTATTTGCGCTGATAGGGATCCTCGAGGCCGGACGACACGGTGGCGATGTCGCCGAGACGCGTCACCTGGCCGCCGGCGCGCAGGCGCAACTCCCTGATGTCGGCTGCCTTGGTGACGTCGCCTTCGACCGAGATGCGCACCGAGCGCAGGCCGGTGTCGACCGAGCCTGCCGGATCGACATTGTTCTGGCCCTTGATAGCGTTCTGCAAATCGGTCAGCGTCAGGCCGCGTTCGGCCAGCGCCTTGGACGAGATGTCGATATAGATCTTCTCCGGCTGGTCGCCGATTATGACGGCCTTCTCGACGCCCGGCGTCGTCAACAGCATGTCGCGCGCCTGGATGGCGAACTTCTTCAGCTCGGGATAGGAGTAGCCATCGCCGCTGATCGAATGCAGCGTGATGAAGGTGTCGCCGAACTCGTCGTTGAAATATGGGCCGAGCAGGCCTTGCGGCAGGTCGCCTGAGATGTCGCCGACCTTCTTGCGCACCTGGTAGAAGGCGTCCTTCACCTCCTCGCCATTGGTGTCGCCCTTGATCTGGACGGTGATGATGGCACTGCCGGCGCGCGTGTAGGAACGGACGAAATCGAGATGCGGCGTTTCCTGCAGCTTGCGCTCGATCTTGTTGACGACTTGGTCCTCCATCTCCTGGATCGAGGAGCCCGGCCAGATCGCCTGGACAACCATGACGCGGAAGGTGAAATCGGGATCTTCCTTCTGGCCCATGCGCATCAGGCCGAGCCCGCCGGCTATGATGATCAGGCCGAACAGGAAGCGCGCAATGGAAGGATGGCCGATGGCCCAGCGCGAAAGATTGAAAGGCCGCTTTTCACTGCTGTCCTTGGTGGTGGTCATCGGCGTCAGTCCAATTCGTTGATCGTGAGCGCATACCCTTGGCATGCGGCTTCAGGGAATTCCGATGCTGGCTTCCGGGCGGCGAGGCTTTCCGAGCGGGAGAGACTCTCATCGCGGTGGGACGCGTGGATCGATGCGGGGGAACTCGACCTTGGCGTCTCGACCATCGGGCACTCGCCGCCCGGAAACTCTAAATTGCTTGCCGGCCTTTCGCCGAAGCGACGATCAAGCCGGCTTCATGCGCCTGCCTTCAGCGCAGCGCCTTTGCGGCGTCGCCTTCCGCAGAGGCGGCCTGCACCGCATCGCCGGTCAGCTTGACCTTGAGATTCTCGCTCATGAACTGAGTGCCGGCGGCAACGACGACATCACCCGGCTTGAGCCCGTCGGCGACACTGACGCCGTCGGCGGTAAACTCCGCTACCTTGACCGAGCGCTCGTGCACCGTCTCGCCGGCGCGGTCGACGGTCCAGACAATCTTGCGGCCATCCTTTTCCGCCAGCGCGCTGAGCGGGATCGACACCATCTCCTGCTTCTTGGCCACCGAAGCCTCGATGTTGGCGGTCATGCCGAGCAGCACGCGCGGATCGTCGGGCAGCGAGACACGGACGGCAAAGGTGCGCGACTGCTGGTCGGCGCTGCCGGCCACTTCGCGAACCTTGCCGGAGAGCTTCAGCGCATCGTCGGACCAGAAGCTGGCCGTGACATCCTTGCCTGGTTTGAAGGCGGCGATGTCCATTTCGGGAACCGCAATCAAGACTTCCTTTTCGCCATCGACGGCAACGGTCATCACCGGCGTCCCGGCGCCGACCACCTGGCCGACATCGGCGCTGACAGCGGTGACGATGCCGTTCTCGCTCGCCTTGAGATCGGTGTAGACGACTTGGTTCTGCGCCTGTGAAAGGGTCGAACGGGCGGCATCGCGGCTCGCCACCGCCTGGTTGTAGCTCAGCGTCGCCTGCTCGAGCTGCGACTTCGAGGTGAAATTCTTGGCATAGAGCTGCTCGGCGCGCTTGCGGGTCAGGTCGACCGTCTCGACCTGCCGCTCGGCGGCATCGAGACTGGCCTTGGCGCTCTTGACCGAAAGCTCGTAATCGGTGGAATCGATGCGGGCGAGCACGTCGCCCGATGTCACATGCTGGCCGATATCGACAAGGCGCTGGGTGACCTTGCCGGAGATGCGAAAGCCGAGATTCATTTCGGTGCGGGCGCGCACCGAGCCGGAATAGGCGAGGTCGCGGCTGTTTTGCGCCTGGCCGATCTCGACCACCTTGACCGGGCGGATGACGTCCTGGACTTCGGCCTTTTCCTGGCTGCAGGCGGCGAGCCCGAGCGTGGCGACGATCAGGCCGGCGGCAGGCAAATTGCGGAGGATGGAACTGGACAAAGACACTTTCGTACTCCCGACTGGAGATGAACGGTCGACACCGGCGCCCGGCGGGCGGCGGTTATTTCAGGGCTTTGATTGCGTAATCGATGAGGTCGTCGGGCATCGCCCGGTTGGTCTTGGCAAGGCACTGCGCCACCATTTGCGGGTGGCACAGAATGACGGTGGCGGCGCCGAAGCAGCGCGATGCGATGACCGGATCCTGGTCGGCAAACTCGCCGGCCTCGATGCCTTCGCGGATCACCTCGGCAAACAGGTCGTGAATACTGTCGATATGCTTGTCGATCACACCCCAGTCACGCTCGAGGGCGACGATGACCATCTCGTGCACCTTCTGGTCGTCGAGCATGACTTCCAGTGTCATCTTGTACTGCGCATGCACGTAGCGGCGCAGCCGTTCCTCGGCGCTGATCGGCAGGTGGCAGATCGCGTAGGCCATATTGTAGCTGGCGAGCAGCATGCGGCCGCAGACGGCCTGGTGGATTTCGACTTTGGAGGCGAAGAAACGGTAGATGTTGGCCGGCGACATGCCGAGTTCGCGGGCGATGTCGGCAACATTGGTCTTGCCGTACCCATAGTGGCGGAAGAGGCGCTCGGCGCAGTCGAGAATGCGCGTGACATTCTCCTGGCGGGTGGCGTCGGCCATGATGCTGGCGGCTTCGGACATTAGCTCTCTGTCAATTAACGAGTGACGAATTTCAATTTTCGTCAGTCGTAAATCCAAAAGAGCGAGGTGTCAATGCGGAATCGACGTACGCGTACGAATGGTGACAGATGGTGACAGTCAGCTGACGGCAGTCGCCTCGCGCTCGTCATCCTAGGGCGGAGCAAGGAGCGAAGCGACGCGGCGTAGACCTAGGATCCATGCCGCGACGCCTGCAAAAGAGCGAGGCGGATCAATAGGTTACGCCGCCCAGCGATCTGTCATCCGACGCAGCCATTCTCGCCGGTAGCGCACTGCCGCGAGGTGACGGCATGGATCTAGGGTTTCCGCAACGTCGCTTCGCGACTGGTACACCCTAGGATGACGAAGTCGCGGAAGGCTGCGGCAAATTGTCGAGGTCGTAGCAAGCATGGCCGGCGCGCTAAGCCCCCTTCGCCATTTCCCGCAATCGGAACTTCTGGATCTTCCCGGTCGACGTCTTCGGGATCTCCGCGAAAATCACTGCCTTCGGCACCTTGAAGCGGGCGAGCAAGGCGCGGCAGTGGTCGATGATCTCGGCCTCGCTCGCCGCCTTGCCAGGCTTCAGCTCGACATAGGCGACCGGTACCTCGCCCCATTTGTCGTCAGCCCTGGCAACGACACCGCAGGACGCTACGGAAGGGTGCTTGTAGAGCGCGTCCTCGACCTCGATCGACGAAATATTCTCGCCACCGGAGATGATGATGTCCTTGGAGCGGTCCTTGAGCTGGATGTAGCCGTCAGGGTGCATGACACCGAGGTCGCCGGAATGGAACCAGCCGCCGGAAAAGGCCTCGTCGGTTGCCTTCCTGTTTTTCAGATAGCCCTTCATGACGATGTTGCCGCGGAACATGACCTCGCCGATGGTCTCGCCGTCGGCCGGTGTCTCCTGCATTGTTTCCGGGTCCATCACCGTCAGGCCTTCTAGTGCGGCATAGCGCACGCCTTGCCTAGCCTTCTTCTGCGCTTTCGACCCCTTGTCGAGAGCGTCCCAGGCGCCATGCCATTCGTTGACGACCGCCGGACCATAGGTCTCGGTCAGGCCATAGAGATGGGTGACGGCAAAGCCGGCATCGGCCATGCCCGACAGCACGGCTTCCGGCGGTGGCGCGGCCGCGGTGTTGAAGGTGACGGTCTGCGGGAAGTGGCGCTTGTCCTCATCCCTGGCGTTGATCAGCACCGACATGACGACCGGCGCGCCACAAAGGTGGGTGACGCCGTGATCGGCGATGGCATCGTAGATCGGCTTCGGCCGCACCCAGCGCAGGCAGACATGGGTGCCGGCCTGGACGGCCAGCGTCCACGGAAAGCACCAGCCATTGCAGTGGAACATCGGCAGCGTCCAGAGATAGACCGCGTGCTTGGCCATGCCGGCATGGATCGTGTTGGTGTAGGCCATCAAGGCAGCACCGCGATGGTGGTAGACGACGCCCTTCGGATTGCCCGTCGTGCCCGACGTGTAGTTGAGCGAGATGGCGTCCCATTCGTCGTCAGGCATCGACCAGGCAAAGTCCGCATCGCCGCCGGCGACGAATTCCTCATAGTCGACCGAGCCGATGCGCTCGCCCTTCGGATAGGGCGCATCGGCGGCATAGTCGGGATCATCATAGTCGATGACCAGCGGCTTGACCTTTGCCAGCGCCAGCGCCTGTTTGACGACTGCGGAAAATTCGCGATCGACGATCAGCACCTTGGTCTCGGCATGGTCGAGCTGGAAGGCGATGACGGCGGCGTCGAGGCGGGTGTTGAGCGAATGCAGCACCGCCTTGGTCATCGGCACGCCGAAATGCGCCTCCAGCATCGGCGGCGTGTTGGACAGCATGACGGTTACCGTATCGCCCTTGCCGATGCCGCGCTTTGACAGCGCCGAGGCGAGTTTCAGCGAGCGCCGCCAGAAGGTGCGATAAGTGATGCGCTGGCTGCCATGGATGATGGCGACATGGTCGGGATAGGTGCTTGCCGCCCGCTCCAGATAGGTGAGCGGCGTCAGCGGCTGGTGGTTGGCGGCGTTCTTGCCGAGATCCTGATCGTAGGGATTGCCCATCCCGTTCTCCCCGAATTTTCTTTTATTGAGAACTTCTAAACACAGGTTCCGGCCACGTCACCAGAAGCGAATCCCGACCGGGCACATTTGGTGCAATGATTATCCAGATTCGGCAGGCAAAAAGGTATCGTGTACCCGTGCCAGTTTGACTTTTGTCGAGAGCCGTGAATAATGTCAGCCGAGGAGACGGCATGGCGATCCGACCGGCAGAACAGCTTATCCACAAGGCCGCATGGCTCTATTATGCCCATGGCCTGCGCCAGGACCAGGTGGCTAGCCAGCTTAACATTTCCCGCGCCTCGGTCGCCATGTATCTGCGCAAGGCGCGCGAGACCGGCATCGTCAACATCTCGACCTCGACGCAGCTGTTCACCGACGATGTGTTGGCGCGCCAGCTCGAGGACGCACTCGAACTGGACGCCGTCTGGATCGCGCCGGAGAACGACTATGTCCTCGATCCATCGACTGACATTGCGGTGCTCGCGGCGAGCGTCTTTCTCGAACTGGTGAAGAAGGGCGACCGCATCGGCGTCGCCTGGGGCCGCACCGTCTACACCATCGCCGACGTCATGTCCTACGCCGATCTGCAGGACGTCACTGTGGTGCAGCTTTGCGGCAATCTCGGCGCGCCCTACTCCTACCGCCCCGATCAGTGCACGATGGAAATCGCCCGCCGGCTCAACGCCAAGGGCCTGAATTTCTACGCGCCGCTGGTGCTGACGACGGAATTGCTGGCGCATGGGCTGCGCGCCGAGCCGGTGATCCGCGAGCAATTGGCCGATATCGGCAATTGCGATCTGGCGCTCTATTCGGTCGGCACCGTCGACGCCGACAGCCATGTCGTCAAATGCGGCGCGCTGAGCCCCGGCGAGATGGGGGTGTTGCGCGAGGCGGGTGCGGCCGGCGTCATCGCCGGCCAGATCATCGACGCCGCCGGCAAGGCGCTCGACTGCAGCTATAACAGGCGCGTCATCTCGGCCTCACTTTCTTCGCTGCGCCAAATCGAAAAGCGCCTGATGGTGGTGCAGGAAGACAGCAAGTTCGAACCGCTGCTGGCCGCGCTGGCCGGCGGGCTCTGCACGCATCTGGTGGTCGGCGCGCGCATGGCGCGGCGGCTGCTCGACCATGCCGGAGCCAGTGCGGGGGCAAAAAAGGCTTCCTGACAAACGACATCCCTGCAGCCGGCGCATTGTCATCAAGGCGTCGCGGCATTCCTGTTCACAGCAACATCAAAGACAGCAAAGCGGACATAGCGACATGAAGAACCTTTGGAATGATGGCGAGGCGGAAAAGCTCGTTGCCGACTATGCGAAAAAGGGCGTTGCCCGCGACCTCGCGCTGCGCGTCTACACCACCCGGCTGCTCGGCGGCGAGCCGCGGCTGGTGCTGCATGGTGGCGGCAACACCTCCTGCAAGACCAAGGCGACCGACCTCGTCGGCGACGAGTGGGATGTGCTGTGCGTCAAGGGCAGCGGCTGGGACATGGGCGTCATCGAGCCGCAAGGACTGCCGGCGGTGAAGATGGGCGCGCTCTTGAAGGCGCGCGCGCTGGACAGCCTCGCCGACGAGGACATGGTGGCGCTGCAGCGAGCTAACCTGATCGATCCTGCCTCGCCCAACCCTTCGGTCGAGACGCTGCTGCACGCCTTCCTGCCACACAAATTCGTCGACCACACCCATTCGACCGCGATCCTCGCCATCGTGGACCAGGAAGACAGCAAGGCGCTGATCAAGACGGTGTTCGGCGACAGAATGGGCTACGTGCCCTACATCAAGCCGGGCTTCGACCTCGCCAAGGTGGCGGCCGATGTCTATGACGCCGACCCGAGCGTCGAGGGCCTGATCCTCGACAAGCACGGCATCTTCACCTTCGGCGACGATGCCAGGCAGGCCTATGACCGGATGATCCACTATGTGAACGTGGCGGAAGACTACGTCACCAAGCATGGCAAGCCGCAGCCGGCCAAGGCGGCGCTGCCGGCAAAGCTCGCAACGCCCGCCTCCATCGCACCGACGCTGCGCGGCGCCGTGGCGGTATCGCGCGGCGAAGGCCGCTTCGACCGCATGATCAGCGACTTCCGTACCTCGGATGCGATCGTCGATTTCATCAACTCGGCCGGCATTGCAGACTACGCCGCGCGCGGTGTGTCGACCCCCGATCTGTCGATCCGCATCAAGACCGGGCCGATGGCGGTGCCGGCGCCGGACGCCGACAAGGCTGGCGACTACAAGGCCGTCATCAAGAGCCATGTCGACGCCTTTGCCAAGGACTATCGCGCCTATTTCGAAACCAATGATGCGCTGGACGACGTCAAGCGCACCATGCTCGACCCGATGCCGCGGCTGACGCTGGTGCCGGGCCTCGGCATGTTCGGCCATGGCCGCACGCTGAAGGATGCGAAGATCGCGTCCGATGTCGGCGAGATGTGGATCGAGGCGGTGCGCGGCGCCGAAGCCGTCGGCAGCTTCCATCCGCTGTCCAAGGCCGACCTGTTCCCGCTCGAATACTGGTCGCTGGAACAAGCCAAGCTTGCCTCCAACAAGCCGAAGCCGCTGACCGGCCAGGTGGTGTTGATCACCGGCGGCGCCGGCGCGATTGGCGCAGCGACGGCCAAGCTTTTCGCCGCCAATGGCGCGCATGCGGTCGTCGTCGATCTCGACGCGGCAAAGGCTGCAGAAGCTGCCAAGGCGGCCGGCAACAATTCAATCGGCGTCGGCGCCGACATCACCGACCCAGCCCAGATGCGCGCGGCCTTCGACAGAGCGGTCGCCGTCTATGGCGGCGTCGACATTCTGGTCTCCAACGCTGGCGCCGCCTGGGAAGGCCGCATCGGCGAACTCGACGATGCCCTGCTGCGCAAGAGCTTTGAGCTCAACTTCTTCGCCCACCAGTCAGCGGCGCAGAACGCGGTGCGCATCATGCTGGAACAAGGCACCGGCGGCGTGCTGCTGTTCAACACCTCCAAGCAGGCGGTCAATCCCGGCCCGAAATTCGGCGCCTATGGTGTGCCGAAAGCGGCGACGCTTTTCCTGTCCAGGCAATATGCGCTGGACTATGGCGCGCACGGCATCCGCTCCAATGCCGTCAACGCCGACCGCATCCGCTCCGGCCTGTTGACCGACGCCATGATCGCCAGCCGCTCGGGCGCGCGCGGCGTGTCGGAGAAGGAATACATGTCCGGTAATCTGCTCGGACAGGAAGTGACAGCCGACGACGTGGCGCAAGCCTTCCTGCATCACGCGCTGGCCGAGCGCACGACAGCCGATGTCACCACCGTTGATGGCGGCAACATCGCGGCGGCGCTGCGTTGAACATAGAACTGGAGCGGTTCATCGTTTCACCAACGGCGAGCCGCTTCACCTCTCGGTCTTGACGGACTCCAGGCGGAAAACCGCTTTCGCACGTCGTGCTGAAAAACTGCTCGAACCGGTCAAAATCCCACTCCAATCCTTCGCTTATTGCTTGACCAGTTTCTGGGGCGCCTGGTGTTTCGCATGCAAGCCCCAACTGATCCTTGGTGGAGTAATCGATGGCAGCGAAAAGACTACGTATCGGCGTGCTGTTTGGCGGGCGCTCCGCCGAGCATGAGGTTTCGCTGCTTTCGGCAACCAATGTCATGGCCGCGCTGGATCCGGCGAAATACGATGCCATCCCGATCTTCGTCACCCGCGAAGGACAGTGGCTGCTGAGCCGCTTCAAGGACGGCGTGCTGGCGACGCCGTCTGACGGCACGCAGCTCTGCCTGGTGCCCGGAGGACATGGACGGATGCTGGCGATCCCCGCCAAGGGCGCGCCTCACGACCTGCCCGCCATCGATATTCTGTTTCCGGTGCTGCATGGCCTGCATGGCGAGGACGGCGCGGTACAAGGGCTGGCCGAGGTGGCGCGCGTGCCGCTCGCCGGCTGCGGCATCCTCGGATCCGCCGCCGCGCTCGACAAGGACGTCGCCAAGCGGTTGCTGAAAGCGGCAGGAGTGCCTGTCGCACGCTCGGTGACGATCGAGGAGGGTGCAGCGCCTTCGCTCGCCGTGCTGGAAGACCAGCTCGGCCTGCCGATTTTCATCAAGCCGGCGCGGCAGGGTTCGTCCGTCGGCGTGGCAAAGGTCAATGGCAGCCAGGAATTCGAGCGGGCGCTTAGCGAAGCCTTCCAGCACGATCGTAAGCTGCAGGCGGAGGAATTCATTCGCGGCCGCGAGATCGAATACAGCGTGCTGGAAGACGCCGCAGGCGAACTCTTCGTCTCGCGGGCGGGCGAGATCGTGCCGGCAGAAAGCCACGGCTTCTACAATTACAACGCCAAATACATTGACGAGGATGGCGCGGCATTGATGGTGCCGGCCGAGTTGCCGCCGGAGGTCGAGGCCGCCATGCGCGCCATGGCGGCAAAGGCTTTCCGAGCCCTCGGTTGCGACGCGATGGCGCGCGTGGACTTTTTCCTGATGCCGGACATGACATTTGTGATCAACGAGCTCAACACCATCCCCGGCTTCACCGACATCAGCATGTACACCAAGGCAATGGCGGCAAGCGGCGTCAGCTATGCTGAAGTCATCGACCGGCTGGTGGCGCATGGGCTGGCGCGCGCCGGGCGGACATGATGAAGGTATAAGCTTGAACGGCAGTCCGCTTGCAATTGCCGCGCTTTGTAGCTACATTGTGGCTCTATAGAAGGAGTCACGACATGGCTACTGATTCAGTAGTTCGCGCTCGGATAGATGCCGCGACAAAAGATCAGGCGACTGAGGCGTTGGCGGCGATGGGATTGTCCGTCTCCGATGCCATTCGCCTGCTTTTGGTGCGCGTGGCCGCCGACAAGGAATTTCCCTTTCCCGTGAAAGTGCCTAACGCAACCACGAAAAAAGCCATGGCCGAGTTGGAAAAAGGCAAAGGCAAGCGCTTCTCCTCGGCTGACGAGTTATTCAAGGATCTTGGGCTTTAAGCATGCCAGTTCCCGTTCACTCCGGGCAATTTCGCCGGGATGTGAAGCGCATGGAAAAGCGCGGCAAGAATCTTGGCAAGTTGCGTGATCTGTTAGGCCTGCTCATCGCCGGACATGACCTGCCGGCGGCGTATAAGGACCATCCTCTCAAAGGCGACTGGAAAGGCTTTCGGGACGCCCATATCGAACCGGATTGGCTGCTGATCTACCGCGTTGTCGGCGACGAATTGCAGCTTGCCCGCACAGGTTCGCATTCCGACCTGTTCAACGAGTGAACTCTATGGAAAAGCCGCCCGCAGCGTTCTGCTGCAAGCGGCTTCGTATCAATTCCACCAGACATAGAATGCCGCACGCTACTTCGCGTTCGGGTTGGGCATCCAGGCCGGCATGGCGACATCGGCATGGGCGAATTGCGGCAGCTTGGCCGACAGGTCTTCCATGTTCTTGATGTCCTTGTCGATCAGGTCCTTCTGGGTGATCAGCGTCGGCGGCACGGTGACGTTGTGGCCGGGGTCCTCACCGGCGAGCAGCTGTGCCAGCGCGCGCACCGAGACCTGGCCGACGACGGCCGGGTTGGTAGCGGCGGTGGCTGCCCAAGCACTGTCGGTTTCGCGCATGGCGGCGATATCCGAGGTCGAAATGTCGGCCGAGTAGATCTTGATCTTCTTGTTCAGCCCCGCCTCGTCGACGGCGATCTTCACACCCTTGGCGAATTCGTCATAGGGCGCGAACATCACATTGATGTCGGGATGCGCCTGCAGCACCGAGCGCGCCTGGTTGGCGACGGAGTTGGCGATCGGGTTGTCGAGCGTGCCGAACATCGCGACTTCCTTGATGCCGGCGTACTTCTTCTTCACGTCGACCCAGGTCTCGTTGCGGCGGTCGAGCGGCGCGATGCCGGCGACATAGACATAGCCGGCGTTCCAGCTCTCGCCATTGTCCTTGACCGCCTGTTCGAGCGCGAGGCGCGCCAGGTCTTTGTCCGACTGTTCGATCTGTGGGATTTTCGGGTTTTCGACATTGACGTCGAAGGCCACGACCTTGATGCCGGCATCGACCGCACGCTGGGCGGCGTCCTTCATCGATTCCGTCAGGCCGTGCTGGATGATGATGCCCTGCACGCCAAGCGCGATGGCCTGGTCGACCATGTCGGACTGAAGGGCCGCATCCTGGCGGCTGTCGAGCACGCGCAAATCGATGCCGAGCGCCTTCGACTGCGACTCGACGCCCGAGAGGTAGGCCTGGAAGAAATCGCCGGTCGAGAGATAGCGCACCAGCGCGATCTTGACGCCCGGCTTGTCGAACGGCGCCGGCTTGTCGGCGGCAAGAGCCGGGACCTGCAGCAGCATTGTTGCGCCGGCCAGTCCGAGCGCGACCTTCCCCAGAAGTCGTCTTGTGATGTTCACGTTTTTTCCTCCGTTTGTTGAACTTACAAAAATCCTGTTCCGGCCAAACCTATCTTCGACCCCTGCCCGAAAGGGCGAAGGTGAAGACAAGGGCGACGACCAGAACCACGCCCTTGACGAAATCCTGCGTGTAGTAAGGCGCGTTCATCATCGTCAGGCCTTGCAGCAAGATGCCGACGAACAGCGCGCCGACGGCGGTGCCGAAGGCGTTCGGCTTGGCGGCGCCGAGCACCGCGTAGCCGATCAGCGCCGCGGCAACCGCATCGAGCAGCAGATTATTACCCGAGGCGATGTCGCCACGTCCAAGCCGTGCAGCCAGCAAAATCCCGCCGATCGAGGCAAAAACTCCTGAAATGACGTAGGCCCAGATTTTGTATGCCTTGACAGGCGCGCCGGCGAGTTCGGCGGCACGTTCATTGGAGCCGACGGCATACATCATGCGGCCGAAACGCGTGTATTCGAGGAAGAACCAGATCAGCACGGCAAGCACGATGAGCACGACCACCGAGACCGGGATGAGGTTCGGAATGAAGAAGTCGAAGCGGTGGCGGCCAAGCGCCAGGAAGGCGTCGGCAAATTTGCCGTTGGCGACGGAGCCGTCGGGCATGGTCATGCCGGTGGCGATCGAGCGGCCTTCGGTCGGAATGCGCTGCAGGCCGACAAGCAGGAACATCATGCCGAGCGTCGCCAAAAGATCGGGCACGCGCATATAGACGATCAGCCAGCCATTGATCAGGCCGACAATGGCGCCGATGAGCAGACAGACGACGACGGCGACGACGACGTTCTGCTCCAGCACGACCATGACATAGGCCGCCGCCATCATGGCCGATGTGGCGACCGACCCGATCGACAGGTCGAAGCCGCCGACGACAAGCGTGGCGGTCACGCCGAGCGCCAGCACGCCGGTGATGGCGACCGACTGGAAAATGAACACAGCACTTTGCGGCGAAACGAACCCGTCAGCGGCGATGGCGAAATACGCGATCAGGCCGAACAGAAGCACGATGAACCCATAGCGGATGGCGTAGTCGCGCAGCGTCATTCAGCGCCCGCCGTCAATACCCAACTCAAACCCATGCGCTTCATTCCAATTCCCGTCGTCAGTTCTTCAATCATCTTGGCTCAGGCCGCGCTGTGCAGCGGTCCGCCCGCCACTTCGGCGAGCAGGCGGTCGAGGTCGACATCAGCGTTGCGGTGTTCGCCGACGATGGTCTGCTCCGACATCACCAGGATACGGTCGGCGGTCTCCAACGCCTCGTCGAGCTCGGTGACAAACAACAGCGTGGCGCGGCCATTGGCGCTTGCCCGCAGCTTGGCAGCAATGTCGCGCCTGGCCGAGATATCGACACCCTGGAACGGCTCGTCGAGGATGAACAGTCTCGCGTCCTGCGCCATCCAGCGCGCCACCATCACCTTCTGCTGGTTGCCGCCCGACAGCGTGGCCATTTCATCCTTCTCGGAACGGCAGACGATGCCGAGGTCCTCGATCTGGCGGCGGGCCGTGGCACGCTCGAGGCCGCGCTTGAGAACGGCAAAGCGCGACATGCGCTTATGGAAGGGAAGGCTGATGTTTTCCTGGATATTGAAGCCACCGACAATGCCGTTTTCGCCGCGGTCCTTGGCGACCAGGAACACGCCCGCCGCGATGGCCTCGCCTGTTGTGTCAGGCGCGTAGGGCTTGCCGTTCAAATTCATAGTGCCGGCGAGCGGCTTGCGCAGGCCAAACAGCGTCTCGGCCAGTGCGGTCTTGCCGACGCCGACGAGGCCGGTGACGGCAACGACCTCGCCATCGCCAAGCGTCAGCGAGATCGGCCGGGCGCCCGGCGCGATGCGCAGGCCCTCGATGGTCAGGATCGGCTTGGCCGAATTCCTCGCTTCGATACGGTCGAGATGGATCTTGCGGCCGAGCATGGCGTTGACCGCGCCTTCATAGTCGAGCGGCTTTTTGTCGAAGGTGCCGCTAATGGCTCCATCGCGCATCGAGACAATGCGGTCGGCAAGCCGCCGGATGTCAGACATGCGGTGCGAGATGTAGAGGATGGCGACGCCCTGCTCGCGCAACCGGTCGAGCAGCGAAAACAGCCTGTCGGCCTCGGCGCTGGACAGCGACGAGGTCGGCTCGTCGAGGATCAGAACTTTCGGCTGGTGCGCCATGGCGCGCGCGATCGCCACCATTTGGCGGTCGGCCAGCGACAGATCGCTGACGCGGGCCCTGAGGTCGATGGCGAGCCCCATGCGGTCGGCGACCGCCCTCGCCTCCCGGCGCACGCGGCCAGGGTTGAACAGCAGCGGCGCGCCTTTGCCACTCAACCGATCGAGCGTCAGATTGGTGACGACATCGAGATCGGCGACAACACCATCATTGATATTCTGGTGCACGGTGACGACACCGGCACGGATCGCTTCGGCCGGCGTGTTCGGCGCGAAGTTATCGCCGGCAAGGTGCATGGTGCCGCCGGCATGGTCGTAGACGCCGCTGATGATTTTCACGAGGGTGGATTTGCCGGCGCCATTGGCGCCCATCAGCACGGTGATCTCACCGGCATGCAATTCGAGCGAGACGCCGCCAAGCACCTCGATATGGCCAAAGGACTTCCTCAGCCCGTCCACGCGGAACACGGCATCATTGCCCATTCGTTCCTCCCTAACGATGACGCTATGGGCTACGTCATCAATTGTCAACTCGATTGACAATTGCCAGACAGCTTCCTAGCTTGGCCCCGCCGCCATCGCTCCACTATGATCGGAGCGACCAAGCGCGAGGGTGAGGAATGACTGGGAAATTGCCGTTCGAAGCACTGTCGGTGGAGACGCTTGCAACGCGCCTCGGCGCCAACGAAGCGCTCTGCGCCAGGATCGGCAAGGACACGAGCGCCTGGAAGGTGCGCGAGGTCGGCGATGGCAATCTTAACCTCGTCTTCATCGTCGAGGGCGCCTCGGGGGCTGCCGTGGTCAAGCAGGCGCTGCCCTATGTCCGCCTGGTCGGCGACAGCTGGCCGCTGCCGCTGAAACGCTCCTTCTTCGAGTACCACGCGCTGACAAGGCAGGAAGCCCGTGCGCCGGGCTCGGTGCCGGCGATCTACCATTTCGATGAGGCCCAGGCGCTGATCATCATGGAATATCTGGCGCCGCCGCACATCATCCTGCGCCGCGCCCTGATCGACGGCCGCCAGCTGCCGAACATCGCCAGGGATATCGGCCTGTTCATGGCCCGCACCTTGTTCCGCGGCTCCGATCTCTCCATGCCGACCAAGGACCGCAAGGCCGATCTGGCGTTGTTCGCCGACAATGTCGAGCTCTGCGGCATCACCGAGGATCTGGTGTTTTCCGACCCCTATTTCGACGCCAAGCTGAACCGGCATACCTCGCCGCAGCTTGACGGCCTGGTGGCCGAACTGCGCGCCGACCGCGACCTCAAGGTCGAGGCGCAGCGGCTGAAGCATATCTTCGCCGCCAATGCGGAGACGCTGCTGCATGGCGATTTGCATTCCGGCTCGATCATGGTCACCGATACCGAGACAAGGATGATCGATCCCGAGTTCGCCTTCTACGGTCCGATGGCCTTCGATGTCGGCATGCTGCTCGCCAATTTCTGGATGTCCTTCTTCTCGCAGCGCGGCCATGAGCAGAACGGCAAGCGCGACGCCATGCGCGCCTATCTGCTCGGGGTGACGGCGGAGACCTGGGCGGTGTTCCGCGCCGAGTTCTCGCATCTATGGCGCACCGAGCGCACCGGCATGCTTTATCAGAAGAGCCTGTTCGAGGATCAGGGCGACATCCTTGCCTCGGAGCAGGCGCTCGACCATGTGCTGCACCAGATCTGGACCGACCTCTTGGGCTTTGCCGGCATCGAGGTGCATCGCCGCATTCTCGGCCTCGCCCACAATGCCGATTTCGAGACCATCGAGAACGAAGATCTGCGCGCCTCCTGCGAGGCCAAGGCGCTGAAGTTCGGCCGTCACATCGCCGTCAACCGGCGCCAGATCTACAGCATGGACGAGGTCAACAACCTCGCCGCGCTGATCGAACGGGAGAGCAGCATTTGAACGTTGGCGAGCGCCACTACCGCACCATCTGGCTGAGCGACGACAAGCGGTCGGTCGAGATCATCGACCAGCGCTGGCTGCCGCATGACTTCCGTGTCGAAAAGATCGGCACGGTTGCTGGCATCGCCACCGCCATCCGAGACATGTGGGTGCGCGGCGCGCCGCTGATCGGCGTCACTGCGGCCTATGGCGTCGCCATCCAGATGGCGGACGATCCGTCGGATGCAGCGCTCGACGCGGTGTGGGAGACGCTGAACAAGACGCGGCCGACGGCGATCAATCTGCGCTGGGCGCTGGACGAGATGCGGCGCTCCTTGAAGCCGCTCGCGCCAGCGCAGCGCGCGGAGGCGGCCTACAAGCGCGCCGCCGAGATCGCCGACGAGGATGTCGGCTTAAACCGCGCCATCGGCGAGAACGGCCTGAAGATCATCAAGGAGATCGCGGCGCGCAAGAAGCCGGGCGAGCCGGTCAACATCCTGACCCATTGCAATGCCGGCTGGCTGGCGACGGTCGACTACGGCACCGCGACGTCGCCGATCTATCTTGCCGTCGAGGCCGGCATTCCGGTCCATGTCTATGTCGACGAGACACGGCCGCGCAATCAGGGTGCTCAGCTGACCGCCTGGGAGATGGCCGGCCACGGCGTGCCGCACACGCTGATCGTCGACAATGCCGGCGGCCATCTGATGCAGCATGGCGAAGTCGACATGGTGATTGTCGGCACCGACCGCACGACGGCCAATGGCGATGTCTGCAACAAGATCGGCACCTACCTCAAGGCGCTCGCCGCCGCCGACAATGACGTCCCCTTCTATGTCGCCCTGCCGTCGCCCACCATCGACTGGACGGTGGGGGACGGGCTGGCCGAAATCCCGATCGAGGAGCGCTCCGGCGACGAGGTGTCGCTGGTATGGGGCAAGACGGCGGACGGCAAAATAGCGCAGGTGCGCGTGTCGCCGGAAGCGACGCCGGCCGCCAACCCGGCTTTCGATGTGACGCCGGCGCGGCTGGTGACGGGGTTGATCACCGAGCGCGGTGTGGCCAAGGCCTCGCGTGAAGGGCTGAAGGCGATGTTCCCCGAGCGGGGGTGAAGGCTGATCTCCCCCCCTTGAGGGGAGATGTCGCCGAAGGCGACAGAGGGGGTCAGTGCGTCCTGGCGCGACCTCCCAGCATCGACAGATGACGCTAGCACTCCACGCGAGACGACCCCCTCTGGCCTGCCGGCCATCTCCCCCTCAAGGGGGGAGATCAGCGCTCCCAATTGACAGCCCCTTCCCACCCCTCCATATCTCCCCCGTCAATGTTCTCAGGGCGGGGTGAAAGTCCCCACCGGCGGTAAGGGTTTCGGCCCAAGCCCGCGAGCGCCTTCCGGCAACGGGAGGGTCAGCAGATCCGGTGCGATTCCGGAGCCGACGGTTACAGTCCGGATGAAAGAGAACGATCGCAAAGGACGGCTCGCTCGCGGGCCGGTTTTTGCGTCGTGCGTCCTGATTCTGGTTCGAAACGGAAGGATGGACCCATGAATCAGCATACCCCGAAAGACTATGAAACCTACCGCATCGCCGTCATTCGCGCGCGCTGGCACGCCGATATTGTCGACCAGTGCGTGCAAGCCTTCGAGGCGGAACTCGCCACTCTCGGCGGTGGGCGCTTCGCCGTCGATATCTTCGACGTGCCCGGCGCCTACGAAATTCCGCTGCACGCCAAGACGCTTGCCGCGACAGGCCGCTACGCCGCGATCCTCGGCACGGCTTTCGTCGTCAATGGCGGCATTTATCGCCACGACTTCGTGGCGGGCGCGGTGCTCGACGGCATGATGAATGTGCAGCTGTCGACCGGCGTGCCGGTGCTGTCGGCGGTGCTGACGCCGCACAATTATCACGACAGCGCCGAGCATCACCGCTTCTTCTTCGAGCATTTTACGGTCAAGGGTAAGGAAGCGGCCAATGCCTGCGTCCAGATCCTGGCCGCGCGGGCGTCGATCGCCGCCTGACCCATCAAAAATGCCCGGATTTCAGCCCTGCAACAAGAATTGCGGCGCAAGCGGCCGCTGACGGTTGCGGTTGGCGTGAAATTTGGCCAGAAGCATCAGGGACCGGCCGGCAACCGGCCGGCCCCGCGACGTTGCGCTTGAAACCAGATACGGGAGACTATTGGGTGGCTCGCATAACACTGAGACAATTGCTCGATCACGCCGCCGAATATGGCTACGGCGTACCCGCCTTCAACATGAACAATATGGAACAGGGCCTCGCCATCATGGAGGCCGCCGAGGAGACCAAGTCGCCCGTCATCCTGCAGGCAAGCCGCGGCGCTCGCGCCTATGCCAATGACGTGGTGCTGGCCAAGCTGATCGACGCGCTGGTCGAAATCCACCCCGACATTCCGGTCTGCATGCATCTCGACCACGGCAACAACGAAGCCACCTGCGTCACCGCCATTCAGTACGGCTTCACCTCGGTGATGATGGACGGTTCGCTGAAAGAGGACGGCAAGACGCCGGCCGACTACGCCTACAACTCCGGCATCACCAAGCGCGTCGTCGACATGGCGCATTGGGGCGGTGTCTCGGTCGAAGGCGAGATCGGCGTGCTCGGTTCGCTGGAAAGCGGCGGCGGCGAACAGGAGGACGGCCACGGCGTCGAAGGCGCGATCAGCCACGACCAGTTGCTGACCGATCCGGAACAGGCGGTGGAGTTCGTCAAGGACACCCATGTCGATGCGTTGGCGGTGGCCATGGGCACCAGCCACGGCGCCTACAAATTCTCACGCAAGCCGGACGGCGCGGTGCTGGCGATGAACGTGATCGAGGAGATCCACCGTCGCCTGCCCAACATGCATCTGGTCATGCACGGCTCGTCCTCGGTGCCGGAGGATTTGCAGGAGATCATCAACAAATATGGCGGCCAGATGAAGCCGACTTGGGGGGTGCCGGTGGAAGAGATCCAGCGCGGCATCAAGCATGGTGTGCGCAAGATCAACATCGACACCGACAACCGCATGGCGCTGACCGGCGCCATCCGGAAGGTGCTGACCGAAAACCCGAGCGAGTTCGATCCGCGCAAATATCTGACGCCGGCCATGGCCGCCATGCGCAAGCTCTGCAAGGAGCGTTTCGAGCAGTTCGGCACTGCCGGCAATGCGCAGAAGATCAAGCCGGCGCCGGTTGCTGAGATGGCCAAGCGGTACAAGTCGGGCAGCCTTGATCCGAAGTTTGGGTGAAGTGCTAATCTCCCCCCCTTGTGGGGTGAGCAGCCGGTTCGCGAAGCGAATTCATCGTGCCAGTGGCACGATGAAAGGCCGGCGAACGCCGGGACGCTGCGAAGCAGCGGGGACCCGGCAGGGCACTTTGGCCATTGGCCGCCCGGCCCTTCGCAGGCTCAGGGCGTTCGAAGCTCGAAAAGCCAAGCAATTGGCTTTTCGTCTGCTACGCAGACCGCTTCTCACCCCGCAAAAACTCGATCACCATTGCTGCTGTCCAGGTGAAGCGGCCGCCACCTAGTGGTTCGCCGGTGAGCGGGTCGTAATATTCGGCAAAGCCGCTCTCCCGTATCAGTTCGAGACTGGACCGGGTGATGCGCTGCGCAACGTCGCCGTGGCCGGCAGCGGCAAGGCCGTCGGCGATCATGTAGTTGACGACCAGCCAGACCGGGCCGCGCCAGTAGCGCTTGGCGTCGAGGCGCGGATCGTCGGGATCGTGCGAGGGCACGACATAGCGCGCTCTGCCGGCAAGGTGATCAACGCGTGCCGCGAGCGCCGCAGCGCGGCTTTCCGGGATGCCTGCGAAGGCCGGCAGGATACCGCCGACGGAGGCGCTGTCGATCAGCGTGCCGGTGGTGCGGTCGAGACAGAGATACTGGCCGTGCGCGTCGCTCCACAGCCGTTCCATTGCCGCCAGACCCTTTCGGGCACAAGCGCGGTTGGCTTCGGCGATCTCCGTTTCGCCGAGCGCCTCTGCGAGATCGGCAAGGTCGGCGCAGGCGCGGATCAGGATGGCGTTGAAGCCGGGATCGACGACCTGGAACGGCGAGGCGTCGTGCAGCCTGGCATTGTCCCAGCCCAGTGCGCGAAAATGCTGCAGCAGCCAGAGATAGCGGTCGTATTGCGCCTTGGTCGGCCGATGCGCCGGATCGGCATGCAGAATGTCGCGGCGGGTGTAGGGCTCGACGCCTTCGGTCGGCACGCGCTCGAAGGCGTCGTCCCAGTCGATGGAATTGTCGCGGCCGGATTCCCAGGGATGGATGATGGCGACCAGCCCCTCGCCTTTGGGGTCGCGGTTCTCATAGAACCAGCGATGCCAGGCGTCGATCTTCGGCAGCAGCGCATGCGCCCGCTCGGCCGCCAGTTTCCTGTCCCTGGCGCGGTCGAACAGGCGGCGCACGGCAAAGCCGGCGACCGCCGGCTGGGTGATGCCGGAGGTGGCGATCGGTCGGTTGGTTTGCCAGACATCAGGCCCGGGAAAATAGCCGTCGCTCCAGACATGGAAGACAATGTGGGGCACCATGCCGTCCGGCCATTGATGCGCGAACAAGGTGTCGATCTCGGTCCAGGCCCGCGCCTCGTCGTAGTGGGCAAGGCCAAGTGCGGTCAGGCAGGAATCCCAGTTCCACTGGAAGGGGTAAAGGCCTTTGGTCGGTATGGTGTAGGCGCCTTGGTCGTTTTCCCTCAGCACCTCGACGGCGCGGGCGATGGTTTCGTCGACGGCTGGAGAAGTCATGGAAGGCATTCGTTCCTTAAAGGGCGTTGGTGGTTTCGGGATCGAACCAGCGGATGCGGTCGGCTTTGGGCGCCAGCCGCAGCTGCTCGCCAACCTTGACGCCGACATTCGATTCCAGGATGGCGCGGAACAGGCCGCCCTCGACATCGCAGGTGACCAGCGTGTGCGGCCCGAGCGGCTCGATGACCCGCACGGTGGCGTGCAACCCTTCGCTGCCGGCGTCGACATCCTCGGGGCGAATGGCGAATTCTATTGTCGGCCGGTCCGATTTCGGGCCAGGCAGCGTCAGCCCGGCGACGCTCCAGCTGCCGTTGCCGGCCTTGGTCGCCGGGATGAAATTCATCGGCGGGTTGCCGATGAAGGAGCCGACGAAACGGGCGGCCGGGTTGCGGTAAACCTCGACCGGCGACGCAGCCTGGACGATGCGGCCCTGATGCATCACGGCGATGCGGTCGGCGAGGCTCATCGCCTCGACCTGGTCGTGGGTGACATAGATGGTGGTGGTCTTCGACGCCGCCAGCACGCCCTTGAGCTCGGCGCGCATTTCGAGCCTGAGCAGCGCGTCGAGATTGGACAGCGGCTCGTCCATCAGGATGACATCGGGCTCCATTGCAAGCGCGCGGGCAACCGCGACGCGCTGGCGCTGGCCGCCGGACAGCTGGCCGGAATAGCGCTTCAATAGCTGCTCTATATGCATGAGCTCGGCGGTGCGGTTGACGCGGCGCTCGACGTCGGCCTGCGGCAGCTTCTTCATGCGCAGGCCGAAGGCGATGTTCTCGAACACGGTCAGATGCGGAAAGACGGCGTAGTTCTGGAACACCATGGCGATGCCGCGCTCGCGCGGCGGCAGATGGTCGACGCGGCGGCCACCGATCCAGACCTCGCCCTGGCTCGGTGTCTCCAGCCCGGCCACGATCCTGAGCAGCGTGGTCTTGCCGCAGCCGGAGGCACCGAGCAGCACCATGAATTCCTGGTCAGCGATGGCGAGATCGACCTGATGCAGCGCGGTAAAGCCGCCGAAGCGCTTGGCGACGCCCTTGATCGCGATTTCAGCCATGACCCCTCTCCGTGTCGCGTGTCATCGGTTGGCAATCCCCCACATGGCGAACAGATATTTGCGGACGGCGAAGATGAAGATCAGAGCCGGCACGACCAGAGCCGCGCCGCCGGCGAATTTGAGATAAAGCGGCGACTCGCCGAGGCTTTGCAGAAGAAAGGCGGTCAGCGTGCGGTTCTCGATGGTGAGCACGGCTGCAGCAAACACCTCGTTCCAGGAGATGGTGAAGGCGAACACCGCCGACGCCGCGATACCAGGCAGCGCCAGCGGCAGGATTACCTTGCGAAACGCCTGCAGCCTGGTGCAGCCAAGCGTCCAGGCGGCCTCCTCCAGTTCGACCGGAATGCCTGAGAACAGTGAGAAGGTGATCAGCACCGCGAAGGGCAGCGCCAGCGTGGTGTGGACCAGCGCCAGGCCGATCGCGGTGTCGTCGAGGCCGGTGCGGATGAACATCACCGCCAGCGGCAGCGCCAAGAGCGGAAGCGGGAAAGCCCGCGTCATCAGCACCAGGAAACGGAACGTGGCCTTGCCAGGGAAATCGAAGCGCGACAGCGCGTAGCCGGCCGGAGCGCCGAAGCCGATCGACAGGATCATCGTCAGCGTGGCGACCAGAACCGAGTTCCACAGCGCCCTGGCGACGCCGGCGAAATTGATGAAGAACGACAGGCTGCCGGTATCGAAGGACGGGAAGAAGCGCTTGGGAAAGGCGGTCACTTGTTCGGGCGACGACAGCGCGTTGACGATCAGGAGATAGATCGGCAGCAGCACCCAGACGCCAAGCAGGATGACGGTGGCGACGAGCAGCCAGTCGCCGGCCTTACGGGCATCGACGCTTGCGGCGGCTGGGGTTTGCGTGACCGCACTCATATGCGCGCCTCCTTGGGCACACGCAGCACCCTGAGGAAGAACAGCGTGAAGCCGATCGAGATGGCGAGGATGAGCAGCGCCGAGGCGGCGGCGACATTGCGGTCCTGCAGCGTGAATTGCCAATTGTAGGTCTCGCCCATCAGCACTGGCAGATTGGTGCCGCCAAGGGCGGCGACCACGGCGAAGACCTCGAAGGCGAGGATGACGCGCAGGATGATCGCCGTCTGCAGGCTGGGGCGCAGCAGCGGCAGCGTGATGCGCACGAACCGCTTCCACGGCCCGGCGCCGAATACTTCCGCGGCTTCGTAATATTCCTTGGGGATCAGTCCCATGCCGGCGACGAGGATGACCATCATGATGGCGGTGGCGCGCCAGATCTCGGCCAGCGCCACGGCAATGAAGATGGTGAGCTTGCTCTGGTAGCCAAGGAACATGATCGGCCTGTCGACGACGCCAAGGCTGGAGAGCAGCGTGTTGAGGAAGCCCGACTGGTCGAAGATGGCGAGCCAGATCAGGCCGGCGGCGAGATCGGAAATGCCGAGCGGAATGGCAAAGATGTAGAGTGCTACACTGCGCCCGGTCTCCAGCCGCGACACCACCGAGGCCATCAGCAGCGCCATGGCGAGCTGGATAGGCACGACGATGGCCGCCAGCAGCAGCGTATTGCGCACCGTGACCGGAAACTTCCAGCTGCCGGCCATGGTGCGGAAATTGTCGAGGGTGAAGACGCCGTCACGGGTCACTGCCTCGAAGGCGACCAGCACGAACGGGTAGAGGAAGAAGACGCACAGGAACAAGGTCGCCGGCATCAGCAGCAGATAGGGCAGAGCCTTGCCATGCATGGTGGTGTCCTTCGACGATGCTGCGGTCAGGCGCCCGGAGTGCAACAAACTCCGGGCGCCCCCTCGGGAGGATCTGGTTGGTTGCTACTCCACCGGGCAAGCGCCCGTGGATGGCTTGTCCGGCGTCCAGCATGGCGCCTTTGCCTGGTCGATGAGGGCCTTGAGTGCTGCCGCCTGCTCTTCGAGCACGCCGTGCACGTCCTCGCCGCCGAGCACGATGCGCTCGAAGGAGTCGGTGTAGACCTGGTTGAACTTGCCGCCGAGGTCGCCAAGCCCCATCGGCAGCAGCGCCGGCAGCGCATCGGGCGCGCCGGTCATGGTGGCGATCGCCGGGCCGAAGGCCTTGACCGAGGCCGGCATGTCGTCGGGCAGCTTGACGTCGACGACCGGGAAGAAGTTGGTCGCCTTCAGCGTGGCGATCTGCGTCTCGGGCTTGATCATATAGGCGACCAGGGCCTTGGCCTTGTCGACATCCGGCGATGTCTTGGGGATGGCGACACCGGCAACCACCGGCATGAAGCCGCGGCCGGCCGGGCCTGCAGGTGCGGGAAAGGCGACGAACTCGTCGGGCTTCTGGTTGAAAGCATCGGCAAGCCGCGCGACATGGTCGAACGCCACCCAGACTTCACCCGACAGCAGCGGCTCCTGCATGAAGGCGTAGCTGGTCGAATTCGGGTTGGTGTACTGCCACAACTCCTTGAACTTGTTCCAGGCGGTCTCGGCCTCGGGCGAGCGGAACTTGGTCACCATCGAGCCGGTGTAGGACGGATAGAGAAAGCCCTCGAAGAAGCGGTGCTTCAACCCCTTCGGGCCAGCCGGAAAACCGAATTTCGGCGAGCCTGTTTTTTCGGCGATGTTCTTCGACCATTCGATCAGCTGGTCGTAGGTGATGGTGTTGAGGTCGGTGCCGGCCGGCAGATATTGCAGCGCCTGCTTGTTGGCGGCCATCAGATAGGTGGCCTGCATCCACGGCATGTATTTCTGCTCGCCGGTGCCGAGCATGCCGAGCTTCTTGTAGGCCTCGTTGACCTTGACGCCGCCGACATCGACCGCCGAGAGATCGATGAGGTTGGCACCGACGGTGGAGAAGTCGCCATGCAGGCCGCCAAGCAGGCCGATCGTGCCGGTGCCGGCCTGCAGTTCGGCCTGCAGGCGGGTGAGCCAGGGACCGTCCTCGGCGACCTGATAGTCGACGGCGCCGTCAAAGCCTTTCAGCACCGCATCGCGCATCTTCTGGGTTTCCTCGACCGGGCGCGCCTGCGTCGACCAGAACAGCACCTGCTGCGCCTGCGCGCCGCCAACGGCAAACGACAGTGCCAGCGCGGCGCCCGCCAGTGTCCTCAATATCTTCATCATCGTCTTCCTCCCTGGATGTGTGCGCCGTCGTTGCGGCGTCAGCTTCTTGTCTGCGGTGCAGGTCCGTGGCTCGCTCGCGGCACCAGCGTCGGCCGGATCAACCGCGTCAGCGGCGCGGCAGGCCGCTCGGCTATGACCGTGAGCAGCATGTCGGCGATCTCGCGCGCGCATTGGCGGATCGAGGCGTCGAAGGTGGTGAGGCCGGGCGGCGCATAGGCCGAGGCAACGACATTGTCGAAGCCGATGACCGAGAGATCGCGCGGCACGCTGAGGCCGGCGCGGGCCGCCTCCTCCATCACCGTCAGTGCCAGTTCGTCGAACAGAGCGATGATAGCGGTCGGCCGCTCCGGGCCTTGCAGCATGCGGCTGATCGCCTGGATGCGGGCGCCGCGATCGAAGCGCGGCGCTGTCGCCACGTCGAGGCGCACCGACGGGTCGCCGCGGCGGCCGATGGCGGCGGCAAGACCGTCCTGTCGCAGATGCCGGAAGGTCATCGGCTCGGAAATCGTCACTAGGCCGAAATGACGATGGCCGAGATCGTAGAGCATGTCGAAGGCCTCGCCGAAGGCGTGCGCGCCATCTGTGTCGAGCCAGTTGTAGGCAAAGTCGCCATCAAGCAGCCGGCCGTGGGCGACGAAGGGAAAGCCGCGCTCGCGCAGATAGGCGAGGCGTTCGTCGACCTCGGCGATGCGGGTGACGACGACGCCGTCGGCGCGTCCGGATTCGACGACATGGCGCAGCACCGACAGTTCGGACTGGCCAAGGGCTGCGGTGGCGAGGATGAGGTCGGCGCCATGCGACACCAGCCCTTCGCCAAGCCCGGTGACGAACTCGCCGAGGAAGGAATCGACCAGATTCGGGCCTCTGACCGGCAGCACCAGGCCGACGAAGCCGCTGCGGCCGGAGACAAGCGTGCGCGCCGCGGTGTTGGGGACGTAGCCAGCCTGTCGCGCTGCTTGCGCGACACGCTCGCGAGTCTTCAGCGCGATCTGCTCATGCCCGGCAAGAGCTCGCGACACCGTCGTGATCGACAGGTCGAGGCTCGCCGCTAGCTCCTTCAGCGTGGTGACGCGGGGTGGCAAACGTTCCTCCCGAACGAACTGTTTGAAACGTTTGTAATTAGCTTTGGGCTAAATGCAAACGTTTTAAATTTCTGATGAAGGGATTACCGAGTCGTTCTCGAACCGATGATGCGCGTCGAGTCGGGGTGCTGGATGGCTGGACAAGGAAAAATGGCCGGGCTCGAAAACGGCCCGGCCAAAAGAAGGTCAAAACCTTCAGAGGGGAACACCGTTCGGTGGAATGGGAGGAAACCGCCGAACGATTTTTCCTATATGGGCTTATTTGCGGCCGGTTGCGACGAATGGCTTTCTAAAAGCCGACAACAACGGGAATTTTCATCCTAGGGCGTTTCACCATTTCACGGAAACGGCGAACCGCTCACACTTTTCCTGGAATTGCTCTGGTTGCGGTCATCAGGCCGGCGAGGCGCCGGTCTCCAGGAGATCGGCATAGTGCCGGCGCGCCACGTCGGGATGCGAGCGCAGGCGGCTTTTCAGCACATTGGTGCCGACATCGCGAAACAGCGGATTGTCGGGATCGCTAGCCGGCCCGCGTGCCTCGGCCGCCAGGTCCTCGGACAGGTCGAGCAGCGGGATGGTAGCGTCGAGCCGGGCGCTGAAGAAGAAGGGAACCGAGATCCGCTCGACGCCGGCCGGCGGCGTCACCACGCGATGCACGGTCGCGCGGAGATAGCCGTTGGAGGCCAGTTCGAGCAGTTCGCCGATGTTGACCACCAGCGTATGGGGGAGCGGATCGACGTTGACCCAGCTGCCGTCATATTCGACCTGCAGCCCCTTGTTCTCGTCCTGCAGCAAAAGCGTCAGGAAACCGCCATCCTTGTGCGCGCCGACGCCCTGGTCGTCGCCGGTGGCATCGCGGCCGGGGTAGCGCACGATCTTCATGCGGTGGTTGGGCTCGGCCCGATAGATTGGATCGAAGGCGTCCTCGGCCTGGTCAAGCGACAAAGCGAAAGCCCTGAGCAGCCGGATCGCCACGGCGGTGGCCCTGGCCTGCCACGCCAGCAGCGCCGGCTTCAGCTCGGGCAATGCCGCCGGCCACTGGTTCGGCCCTTGCAACCGCGTCCAGGCGGGCACGCCGGGGCCTTGCGGGATGGCCGGGCGTTCGACGCCGATGTCGAGCTGTTCGCGCCAGTCGGCCTTGCCTTTGGTGAGCTCTCCGCCGGCGCGGGTATAGCCGCGGAACTGCGAGGACTTGACCATTTCGATCGCCAGCTTGTCGGCTTCCGGCAGAGCGAAGAACCGGCGCGCGGCGTCGAGCACCTCGGCGGTATCAGCAGCCGATATGCCGTGGCCGGTCAAGTAGAAGAAGCCGACGTCGCGCGCGGCCGTGCGCAGGTCGAACAGAAACGTTCGATGCTCCGAGGCGCCCTGTTCGAGGCGGCTGAGATCGAGCACGGGTACGATCCTGGGCATGGTCAAGCTCCTTGTTTCCGCTTTCACGGTGGCACGCAGGCTGGTCCAATCAAAGCAATGCGCAATCCAATCTCGAGGCGAATGAAGAAAGCCGGCGCTGCCTTTTGCAGCCGACGGGCAAAGAATGTTCGCGGCCGCTCATCCGCGTCGATCCAGCTTTGCGACCAGCCGGTCACCGACCCACTGGATGCCGCAGACGAGGATGATCAGCACGATGACCACGGCGACCATGACGCTGGTCTCGAAACGCTGGTAGCCGTAGCGGATGGCGAGATCGCCAAGGCCGCCGGCGCCGATGGCGCCGGCCATGGCCGAGGCGCCGATCAGCGTCACCAGCGTCACCGTGAAACCGGCGACGATGCCGGGCAAAGCTTCGGGCACCAGCACCTCGCGGATGATGGTCCAGCGATTGCCGCCCATGGCGCGCGCCGCCTCGATCAGGCCGCGATCGACTTCGCGCAGCGACACTTCGGCGATGCGGGCATAGTAGGGCGTGGCGGCGATCGACAGCGGCACGATGGCCGCCCAGGTGCCGATCGAGGTGCCGACGATCAGCCGCGTCACCGGGATCAGCGCCACCAGAAGGATGATGAAGGGCACCGAGCGGAAGCCGTTGATGACGGCGCCGAGCGCGCGGTTCACCGAGATGTTTTCAGCGATGCCGCCGCGTTCGGTGGCGATCAATGCCAGGCCGAGCGGCAGGCCGAAGACCAGCGAGATGAGGCCCGACGCCGCCGTCATCAGGACCGTCTCCCAGATCGAACGCAACAGAAGTTCAAACAGAACCGGCGACATGGCCAAGCACCTCCACCCGCGCGTCGCGGGCCTTCAGGAATGCGATTACGTCAGCGAGATGGCGCGCATCGTTGCCCGCCACCGCCAGGAACAGCGTGCCGACAGGCTGCTGCTGGACATGGTCGATGCCGCCATGAACGAGGCGGAATGGACCCGGCACCGCCACCGCAAGATCAGACAGCAGCGGGCCGCGCGCGGCTTCTCCCGCGACGTCGATCCTGAGGATGAGTTCGGCGCCCTCACCCGGAACAAGCCGGCCGGCAATCTCCGCCGGCAGCTGCGGGCGGATGCCGCCAAGTAGGCTCCTGGTGATTTCGGAGCGCGGCTCGGCAAAGACCGACCACACCGGGCCTTGTTCGACAATGCGGCCGGCGTCGATCACCGCGACACGGTCGGCGATCGACCGGATCACCTCCATCTCGTGGGTGATGAGCAGGATGGTCAGGCCGAGCTGCCGGTTGATATCTTTCAGCAACGCCAGGATGGAGCGCGTCGTCTCCGGATCGAGCGCCGAGGTTGCTTCGTCCGACAGCAGCAGCGCCGGCCGCGCGGCCAGCGCCCTGGCAATGCCGACGCGCTGCTTCTGCCCGCCCGACAGCGAGGACGGGTAGGCTTTCGCCTTTTCCGACAGGCCGACGAGGTCGAGCAGTTCGGCCGCGCGCGCCAGCCGCTCTGCTTTGGGGCGGCCTTCGATCTTGAGCGGCAGCGCGACATTGTCCTCGACGGTCTTGGCCGACAGCAGATTGAAATGCTGGAAGATCATGCCGATGCGCCGGCGCAGCGGCTGCAACTCACGCTCGCCAAGCCGGCCGATCTCACGGCCCTCGATGAAGACATCGCCGGAATCCGGCCGTTCCAGCCCGTTGAGGCAGCGGATCAGCGTGGACTTGCCGGCGCCGCTGCGGCCGATAATGCCGAGAATCTCGCCCTTGCGCACCGTCAGCGAAACGCCGTCGAGCGCCGGTGTCGCGCCGAAACGGCGCTTCAGATCGACGAGGCGAACGACATCCTCCTGCCCGGCCGATATGTCGACCGGATGGGATATTTCGGCCTTAACGTGCTGGTTCATCTCACTGTCCGCTTCAACGGTGCGCAAATGCGACAGCGGCCCGCTCAACAGCGGGCCGCCTGCTCCTGAAAGCCAGGCGCGCCGATCAATAGGCGCTGATCCCGGTGCCCTTGTAGACCTTGTCGAATTCGGCCTTGACCTTCTCGTTCTGGTAGGACGCGACCAGCGTCTTCACCCAGGCCTCGTTCTCATTGCCGGATTTGACGGCGATGAAGTTGCGATACGGGTTGTCGGCCACCGGCTCCTGGGCGATGCGGTTGTCCGGGCCGAGGCCGCTTTTCAGCGCCCAGTCGGTGTTGACGACGGCCGCGTCCAAATCCTCGACCGAGCGACCGACAATGCCGGCGTCGAGCTCCTTGATGACGACCTTCTTCGGGTTCTCGGCAATGTCGGCGGTGGTGGCCAGAATGCCGGTGCCGTCCTTCAGCTTGATCACGCCTTCGTTCTGCAGAACGCGCAGCGCGCGGCCTTCATTGGACGGGTCGTTGGGCAGGCCGATGACGGCGCCTTCCGGCAGGTCGGCAACCTTGGTGTATTTCTTGGAATAGAGGCCAATCGGCCAGACGCCGGTGTAGCCGACGCGTACGATGTGATAGCCTTGAGTCTTGATCTGGTTGTCAAGATAGGGCTGGTGCTGGAAGGCGTTGGCGTCGATCTCGCCGCGCTCGAGCGCCTCGTTGGGCTGGGTGTAATCGTTGAACACCACGGTCTCGACGGTCAGCCCCTTTTCGGCGGCCTGGGCGACGACGACGCGCCAGACATCCTCATCTTCGCCGCTGATGATGCCGACCTTGATCGCCTTCTTGTCCTCGGCGAAGGACGGCGTCGGCTGGGCCAGGCCGACAAGTGTGACGGCCGAGGCAAAAAGTGCCGCAAGGGCAGCTCGCCGGCTGAGTGCTGACAAAAGAAGAGAATTGGAAGCGTTTCCGCGCTCGGACATTGTCGATCCCTCGTAATCCTGAAGTCATATCGGTTTGGTGGAATACCAAGCCTTGACGACATCATCGGCAATGCTGTGTGCCGGATCAAAGAACCGCATTTCTTCTCAAACACGAAGCCGGGAATATTCTCTCAAAGATTTCACGTTCGCGAGAACGGCCCTGCCTAATTGATCAGAATGTCTCGACCCAGGGCCGCAGCTCGATCTCGAAGCTCCAGGCGCTGCGATGCTGGCGGTGGGTCGCGAGATAGGTCTCGGCGATCGCATCGGGCGACAGGTGGCTATCCGGCCGCTCGGCCGTACGCCCCGCTGCCGCGATCTGGCCGTCGATGACGAAATGCGCGACATGGATGTTTTTCGGACCGAGTTCGCGCGCCATGGACTGGGCCAGGCCGCGCAGGCCGAATTTCGGCATGGCAAAGGCGGCCGAGTTGGCAAAGCCCTTGATGCTGGCGGATGCGCCGGTGAACAGGATCGAGCCCGAGCCGCGCGCGAGCAGCCGCCGCGCCGCCTGCTGGCCGACCAGGAAACCGCCATAGGCGCCGACCAAAAGGGCTTGCTTGACCGCGTCGGCATCGATTTCGGCGATCGGACCGCGCGTGCGGCCACTGGCGTTGAAGACGGCAAGCGCCAGCGGGCCTTGCTTGTCGGCGGCCTCGAACAGGCTGGCGACGGAGGCCGCATCGGCGACGTCGGTCTCGACCGCCAGTGCGCCGGTCTCCTCGACCAGCGCCGCGAGTTTGGCCGTATTCCGGGCGGCGAGCACCACGCGATAGCCTTCCCGGGTCAGAAGGCGGGCCAGCGAGGCGCTCAGACCCGCGCCCGCGCCGGCGATCACTGCGACTTCGGATGGCATGTGGTTTCTCCCTGATGATTCTGCGTACAGACACGCGGCCTAATGCCGATGTCGTTCGTCCCATAGCTGGCGTCTTGAGCGACGAGAGACAAGAACGGCGTTGCTCGATTTTCGCCGCTCGAAGCAAAAAGCCCGTTGTCATATGAGACAAAGCCATCACGGATTCAGAGCAGTCGTCACGGACAGGCGGTCGATGTCAGCGCCGCCCCTCATTGCCCTGCCGGGCATTTCTCCCCGTATAGTGACGGGGAGAAAGAGCTGGCCGCAACGCCGGCGCCCTTTTTGCAGCGCTGGTGATTGGCGAAAGTCGCGACGAAAGCGCCCCTCCCCGTCACTATACGGGGAGAGGATGCCGACAGGCAGGTGAGGGGCAGCGCAAACGTCGCGGGAATTCAAAATCGTGAAACGCTTGCCTTGATCACTAAAGGGCAAAAGACTTGCCTGCCCGACCGATCCATCCGACACCTTGCTAGAACAGCGATTCGAGAAAGCGACCATGGAACCAATCTGGGCCGTCGGCCTGATGACCGGCACCGTGCTTGACGGCAATATCGACGTGGCCTTGATCAAGACGGATGGCGAGCGCATCGCCGATTTCGGCACTTATACGCTTGCCCCCTACCCGCAATCCATTCGCACCTTGCTGGAAGAAACGCTGCGCCAGGCCAGGGCGTGGAATTTCGACGGGCCGGAGCCGGCAATCTTTCGCGAGGCAGAAGAGGCGCTGACGCGGGCGCAATCGGCGGCGGTGAAAGATCTCGTTGAAAGCTATGGCCTGACCATGGCCGATATCGGCGTCGTCGGCTTCCACGGCCAGACCGTGCTGCATCGCGCCCCGCAACCTGGGCGGCGCGGCGACACGCGCCAGCTCGGCGATGGCGAGCTGATGCATTCGATCCTGGGCGCCAAGGTCGCCTACGACTTCCGCTCGGCCGATGTGCGCGCCGGCGGCCAGGGCGCGCCGCTGGCGGCCGCCTATCACGCAGCGTTGCTCAGGGAAGCGGACCCGAGCGGCGATACCGCCGTTCTCAATCTCGGCGGCGTCGGCAACATCACCTGGTGGGACGGCAAGGACAACATCATCGCCTTCGATACCGGCCCGGCCAATGCGCCGCTCAACGATTTCATCAAGGCAAAGGGCCTGGGCGAGATGGACCGCAATGGCGCATTGGGTGCGGCCGGCACTGTGGATGAAGCGCGGCTCGCCAGATTGCTGCAGCATCCGTATCTGACCAAGCCCTACCCGAAATCGCTCGACCGTTTCGACTTCGGCGCCGCGATGGCCGACGGCCTCAGCGCCGAGGACGGCGCGGCGACCCTGACGGCCTTCACCGTCTCGGCCGTCGGCAAGGCGCTCGACCTGTTGCCGCGCCGGCCGAAGCGGCTGGCTGTCAGCGGCGGCGGCCGCCACAACCCGACGATGATGGCGATGCTGGCTAGCCGTGCCGGCGTCGAGGTGGTTCAGGCCGAGACGCTGGGCTGGAAAGGCGATGCAGTGGAAGCCGAGTGCTTTGCTTTCCTGGCGGTGCGCGTGCTGCGCGGCTTGCCGATCAGCTTTCCCAGCACCACCGGCGCGCCGCAGCCGATGCAAGGCGGCAGGCTGGCGGGCTAGGCCACCAGTCTCTTCTGCAGGAAGATGCGGTTGCGGCCGATGGGAAAATCCGGCAGTTCGCCGAACGGCCGGTAACCCTGTCGCTCATAAGCTTTGGCCGCAACGGGATTGAACGTGTCGATCCAGGCATTCCGGCAGCCGCGCGCCACTGCTTCGCGCTCGGCGGCGTCCAGCATATCGCCGGCCATATGCCGGCCGCGCAGGCGCTCATCGACCCACAGCCATTGCACGTAGAGCCAGCCCCAGGCGGTGTAGCCTGAAATGCCGGCGACAACAGCGCCGTCCTCGTCGCGCACGAAGACGGCGAGCGCTTTGCGGCCGGAGGCGCCGACATCGCCGTCATTGAACGCCGTCAGCCGCTCGGCCAGAAAGGTGAGGTCTTTGGCCAAGGGTTCGGCGGTGGTCTCAAGTGTCGTCTTCATCTGGCTTGGCTCGCACGGTGAGCCGAACCTCTAGCGAAGGACAGGACAGGAACGCAAGCTTTGCCGCAGCCGCTTACGGCCCGATGGGCGAACGCCAGGTCCCCGCCGCGGCTGCAACCAGCATCAGCACGGCGGCGACCAGCGCGCAGGCGGCAAAGCCGAATGTCGAATAAAGCGGCCCGAAGCTGGTGGTGCCGATAAAGACGGCGAGATAGGTCACCGAGCTGTTCAGGCCCATGATGGTGCCGCGGCGCGACGGATCGAGCGCGGTGAGACGCATCACCAGCACGTTCAGGCCGAAATGATTGGCAAGGCCCCATATGGCGATCATGGCCAGGATCAGCGCGAAATTGCTGCTTGCGAGCGCAATCGCGACATACACGGCGGCGACCAGCAGATAGGCGAAAGGCATGACGCGTCGCGCGCCGATGCGGTCGATGACGCCATCGAGAAAGGCCGCCGAGCCGAAGCCGGCGCCGTAGGCGAGTGCGGCGAGCGCGTTGGCGCTGACGGGCTTGCCGAGATCCTGGTGCAGATGATCGCCGAGATAGCCGTAGACGCCGTAAAAGGCGGTCATGAAGGCGGTGCAGGCAATGAGCAGCGGCACAATGCCGGGAACGGCAAGCGCCTCGAACGGGGTGGGCGCCGGGCCGCTCTTCCTGACGTCGCTGAGCGAGGTCATCGACAGAGCGGCGAGCGCAAGCCCTGAGAGCACCGCCACCGCGGCGAAGACGGTGCGCCAGTGCACGAGGTCGGCAAGCACCGCCGACAGCGAAACGCCGGCGACCATGGAGACCGTCCAGCCGGTCAGCACGACGCCGATGGTGCCGCTTTCGCGGCCGGGCGGCGCGATCGCCGCCGCACTGGCATAGATTGCCGGCATGGCGACGCCGGCGGCAATACCGGCAACGGCCTGGGCCGCGACCAACATGATCACCGTCGGTGCCAGCGCGCTGGCGAGAAGCCCGACCGCCAGCAACAGCAGCGCGCCCTGCAGCATGCGGCGGGCGCCGACGCCGTCGATATAGCGGGCAAGGAACAAGGCGCTTGCCGAGGTGCCGAGACCGAAGGCGGCCGACGCGGCCATCACCGCCGGCACGCTGGTACCGAAGGACGCAGCCACCGCCGGGGCGATGGGGCCAAGAACCAGCGAGTTCGAGCCGATGACGGCGATGCAGCCGGTCAGGAGATAGGCCAGGGCCGGTATCGGCGCTGTTGTTGGGAGCGTTGCGGCTTGATGTGTGTTCGTCATATCGGCATAGTGGCCGAATTAAATTCTGCGACAATAAGGAATTTCGTTATGGATGAAGAAACAGATGGTGTTCTGCAGAACAAGGCAGCCGCCCGCGAGCTCGACGCGATCGACCGAAAAATATTAGGCGTGTTGGTCGAGGATGCAACGATCAGTTACGCCGAACTTGGCGAACGCGTCTGCCTGTCGCCGCCGGCGGCGCATGAGCGGGTGAAGCGCCTGCGGCGCAGCGGCGCCATCCGCGGCACAGCGGTGATCATCGACCCCAAGGCGGTGAAGAAGCCGCTGCTTACCTTCGTGCATATCGACACCAAGGGTTGGGGCAAGACGCCGGAGCTAATGGCGGTTTCCCAATATCCTGAGGTCGAGGAAATCCATTCGGTAGCCGGCGACACCTGCATGCTGCTCAAGGTCCGCACCGAGGACACCAGGGCGCTCGAAGGCTTGTTGGCGCGTCTCTACGAAACGCCCGGCGTCACCTCGACGCGAAGCTATGTCGTGCTGTCGACCTATCTCGAACGGCCGGTGCAGCCGGGCGTCACGACGGAATGGCCAACGCCCCGGCACATGGCAACGCCGCTCTATTGATCTGCGCCATCTTCGTCTTGCCGCAGCCACAACAATCCTTCACAAACGGCACCCTATACTGATTTCAGGCATGATTTGGGGTGACGAGAGGCGCGGCTTGGAATTCGACCTGAAAACCATCGAGGCGCTGGCCCCCGATCAGGCGTCGCTGAGCGCCGCCTCGAAGCTGACCAAACGCTCGAACTGGCCGAGGCTGGAGAAGAACGAGCAGCAAGCGCTGATCTGGGGGGAATGCCAGGGCTCCGGCTCCAATCCCTACCGCACCGTGGTCGACACCGGCGACCACGGCTACAAATGCACCTGCCCGTCGCGAAAATTTCCGTGCAAGCATACGCTGGCGCTGATGTGGATCGCCGCTACCGCGCCGGCCAGCTTCACTGCGGCCGAATCGACGCCGGAATGGGTGAATGACTGGCTTGGCCGGCGTAGGAAGACGACAGCCCAGCCGGCGGCTGCGAAGCCGGGCGCCGGGGCCTCCGGCAAGAGCATCGGCGAGGCCTCGCAACCCGACGAAGACACCGCAATCGAGGACGCTGCCGCGGCGGAGCGCCGTGAGGCGGCGCAGCGCAAGCGTGCGGAAGACACGCGGTCTTCAGTGACGGGAGCACTGGACGAACTCGACCAATGGATTGCCGACCAGCTGCGGCTCGGCCTCTCCGCCTTTGCCGATGCCAGCAGCGAGCGCTGCCGCCGGATTGCCGCGCGGCTGGTCGACATGAAGGCGACCGCGCTTGCCGGGCGCATCGACGAGATCCCAGCGCGGCTGATGGCGCTGCGCAGCGAGGAACGGCCGGATGCGGCGATCCGCGAACTCGGCAAGCTGGTGTTGCTGGCCAAGGCCTGGCGCTCGGCGCCCGACGATCCCGAACTGAAACGGCTGGTGTCGGCATCCGAAACCCGCGACCAGGTGCTGGCCAATCCCGAGGCCAAACAGGTCGACAGCCAGTGGGAAGTCATCGGCGAGAAAATCGAAACCCGCCGCGACGGCCTCGTCAGCCATTCGACCTGGCTGCTCGATCTCAAAAGCCCGACGCCGCAATTTGCGCTGCTGCTTGATTTCTTTCCGGCCTCGGCCGGCCGCCGCTCGGCGGCGTTCACGCCTGGCGACCGCTTCGATGCGCGTCTGGTGTTTTATCCCTCGCGCCAGCCGCTGCGGGCGCTGGTGGCGGAACGCAAGGGCGATGTCGCGTCCGGCGCCTGGCCGGATTTCGGCCTCGGCACCATCAAGGATCCGCTCGCGACACATGCATCGCAGCAGGACGCGGCACCCTGGTCCACCGACTGCCCGCTGATGCTTCCGGCCGGCGCGATCCTGCTCGATGAGCGCGGCGCCGCCTGGTGGCAAGCGGCGCACGACCCACAAGGGATTGCTCTGCCCGTCGCCGGAACCGTCGACCAGACCGTGCTTGGTCTCGACCTTTCGGCCACGGCAGCGCTTTGGAACGGCACGCGACTCGATCTGCTCGCGGCGCAAAGCGGCTTCGGGAGGCTCGATCTGTCATGAACGAGCTCGAACTGACCGGCCTGGCGACGATGCGCGACTGCTGGATCACCGGCGGAACCACATTCGATCTGGCGCCGGCCGCATGGAAGGAAATCGCCGCCGGTGCAAGCCCGGACGAGCGCGAGCGGCTGTTGCTGGCGATCGCCGCGCAGGCGCTCGATGTCGGCTTGCGGCCCGCGGCGCCGAAGACGCTGAAGCGGCGGCCGCCGCTGCCAAGGCTTGGCCTGCCGCTGCTGCCGGAGCGGCTGCGGCCGCTGTTGCGGGCTGCCCTGAAGAATGCCGCCGATGCGCGGCGCAAGGCGCGCGTGGCGACGCTTGTCGCCAGCCGTGGCTATGTGCTGCATCCGATGGACTGGATGCCGCCGGCATCGGACCAGAACAGCCCCGACATCTATGCCCCCTGGATCGACTGGCAGGCCAGCGTCGAGGGGCTGAAGATTGCCCCGCAGGAGCAGCTGACAGCGCAGAATTGGGACGATTTCTATCCCGCGGCGCGGCGGATTGCGCTGGCCGAGATGCGACGCCGCGACCCGGCGACGGCCCGCACCCTGATCGAAGCCAAAGCGCCGGGGGAACCGGCTGAAGTCCGGCTGGCGCTGATCGAACTCATGCATTTCGGCCTCTCGGCCGCGGACGCGCCGTTCCTGAAGAGCCTCGCCACCGACCGTTCCGGCAAGGTGCAGGAACTGGCGGGCCGGTTGCTGGCAAGGCTGGGCGAGCACGGCCGCACCGGCGACGGCGGAACCGACGATCCCGTTGCCGAACTCGCCGCTTTCATCGTGGAAGGCAAATCCGGCTTCATCCGCCGCCGCACCACCTACACGCCGGCAAAGCTGAAATCGCCGGCGCAGGAAAGTCGTCGCGTCGACCTGTTTGCAAGCTGTTACCTTGTCGACCTTGCCGCGCGCTTCGGTAAAACAGAATCCGATTTCATCGAGGCATGGCAATTCGGTGTCGACGAAAAAGCGGATCTGTCTCTCGTTCGTATGGTCGCGGTGTCCGGCAGCGATGCCACGGTGGCGCTGTTGGCGGACACGCTTGTCGCCGAAGGTGGCAAGCCGGCGCTATTCGTCTTCCACCTCATGTTGCGTCTGGACAGCGGCAGGAAGCGTACCCTGATCAGGCAAATCCTGAATGACGCGCAAAATCTTGAAGCGCTCAACCAGGTCGAAGGCGCCGAAGCCAGCTGGCTTGAATGGGGCGACCTGACAACTGGCAAGGCGCTGTCGACACTGCGGTCCAAGGTTGCGGGAAACGACGAGCCCGCGAAGCGAAGCGCAGACCACGCCCTGGAAACGATAGGCTTTCTGGCCACAGCAGCAACAGCGGAACGACTGATCGGCGACATTGTCGCGGCCGGCATGCCGCCAGCGGCCGCTTCGCTCGCCTTTCTGCGCCTCAATGCAGCCCTGACGGGAACCAACACATGACACTCCGGAGAACAGCACAATGAACGCAGCCATCCGCCTCCCCGTCGAGCAGGCCTACGCGTCTGAACTGCAAGCGCTCGCGCGTGGCGACGACCGACAGAAGCCGGCCGGATGGAGCCTGTCGCCAAAGGCCGTGCTGACCTACCTGCTCGGCGGCAAGGCCAGCGACGGCACCGTGATATCGCCAAAGTATGTCGGCCGCCGCCGGCTGATGGAAACGGCGGTGGCGACACTCGCCACCGACCGCGCGCTGCTGTTGCTCGGCGTTCCCGGCACCGCCAAATCCTGGGTGTCGGAACATCTCGCCGCCGCCATCATGGGCGACTCGACGCTGATCGTGCAGTGCACGGCCGGCACCGATGAGAACCAGATCCGCTATGGCTGGAACTATGCGCAGCTTCTGGCCAAGGGGCCGAGCCAGGAAGCGCTGGTGCCGACGCCGCTCTACCGCGCCATGGAGAGCGGCAAGCTCTGCCGGCTGGAGGAACTGACGCGCATGGGGTCGGACGTGCAGGACACGCTGATCACCGTGCTGTCGGAAAAGATGATGCCGATTCCGGAACTCAACACCTCGATCTACGCCCAGCGCGGCTTCAACATCATCGCCACCGCCAACAACCGCGACAAGGGCGTCAACGAATTGTCCTCGGCGCTCAAGCGCCGCTTCAACGTCGTGGTGCTGCCGCTGCCCGAGGACATGGCCGAAGAGGTGGCGATCGTTTCCAAACGGGTCGACGAGATGGCTGGCGGGCTCGACCTGCCGGTGCCGAAGAATGTCGGCGAGGAGATCGCGCGCGTGCTGACCATTTTCCGCGAGTTGCGCTCGGGCGCGACATCAGATGGCAAGGTGACACTGAAGACGCCGTCGGGCTCCCTGTCGACCGCCGAGGCGATCGCGACAATGGTCGGCGGCCTCAGCCAGGCGGCGTGGTTCGACAGCGGCAAGCTCGGCGCCGAAGGTCTTGCCGCCAGCCTTGTCGGCGCCATCATCAAGGATCCGGTGCAGGACAAGGTGGTGCTGGAGGAATATCTGGAAACGGTGCTCAAGAAGCGGCCGGACTATGCCGGCTACTACGCGGCGCTGAACGCAGCGATCTGAGGTCATGAGCGACGTCGCCTATTTCGGCATCCGCCATCACGGGCCGGGCTCCGCCGCCAGCCTGGTGCAGGCGCTGCGGGACTTGCAGCCGGTCGCGGTGCTGATCGAGGGGCCGAGCGATGCGTCCGCCCTGCTGCCGCTGCTGGCGCGTCCGGAAATGCAGCCGCCGGTGGCGCTGCTTTGCTATCCCGAGGACGATCCTGCGGCGACCAGCTTCTGGCCGTTCGCCGAGTTCTCGCCCGAATACCAGGCGGCGGTGTGGGCGGTGGAGAACAAGGCGGCGTTGCGGTTCATCGACCTGCCGTCGTCGGCGCGGTTCACCCCGCCAGCAACCGACGACGACAAAACTGAAGAGGGCGACGAGACCAAGCCCAACGACGAAGCCGCCGAGGATGGTGAGCCCGCATCGCATCGCGACCCGATCGGCACGCTGGCTGCGGCCGCCGGCTATGAGGACGGCGAAAGCTGGTGGGCCGACATCATCGAGCAGAACCCGCAGCCCGGTCCGATCTTCGCGGCCATCGCCGATGCGATGACGACGCTGCGCGATGGCGAAGGCACGATCGCGCCGTTCGAGGCCAAACGTGAAGCGCATATGCGGCTGGAAATCGCTGCCGCGCGCAAGGAGTTCGACGGACCAATCGCCGTCGTCTGCGGCGCATGGCACGTGCCGGCCCTGCAGGCCGCGCACACGCAGAAGAACGACCAGGCGCTGATCAAGGGAATTGCCAGACGCAAAAGCATCATGACATGGGCGCCGTGGACGGGACCGCGCCTGGCGCTGGGCTATGGCTATGGCGCCGGCGTTGTTGCGCCCGGCTGGTGCAAACATCTTTGGCGCACGCGCGACCGGCGCGACGCCGCGACTTTGTGGCTGGCGATGATCGCGGCGGTGCTGCGGGCGAAGGGCCACCTGGTCTCGACGGCGTCGCTGATCGAGGCCGAGCGGCTCGCCCGCACACTGGCTGCCATTCGCGAGCGGCCGAAACCCGGCTTCGAGGAATTGCGCGACGCGGCGATCGCGGCGCTGTTCAACGGCGAAGCGATGTTGTGGGCGCTGGTCGAGGCCGAGTTGCTGCTGGGCGCGGATGTCGGCGAGATCCCGCCCGACACGCCGCTGGCGCCGCTGATCGAGGATCTGCAGCGCAACCAGAAAGCGGCACGGCTGAAGCCGGAGGCGCTTGAGCGCGAGCTGTCCGTCGATTTGCGCAGCGAAAACGGGCTGTTTCGCTCGACGTTACTGCACCGGCTGAATGTGCTTGGCGTACAGTGGGGCAGGCTGGCCGATGCCGGCCGCAGCCGCGGCACCTTCCGCGAAAAGTGGACCCTGGCCTGGGAGCCGGAATATGCCGTGCGCCTGGTCGAGAACCTGATCTACGGCCCGACCATCGAAAAGGCCGCCAATGGACGCCTGATCCAGATGCTCGGCGCCGCAGCCAGCCTCGACACGCTGGCAGCCCTTGTCCAGAGCGCCATCACGGCGGACCTGTCGGAGGCCGCGAGCGCCGGTCTTGCGGCGCTGGAGGCACGCGCGGCGCACAGCAGCGAATGCCTGGAAATCCTGGCCTCGGTGCCGCCGCTTGCCGACATCATCCGCTACGGCGAGGCGCGCAGGACCGAAACCAACCGGTTGTCCGGTTTGTTGGAACGGCTGATCGTTGAAGGCGCAATCGCCTTGCCTTATGCGGTGCGCGATCTGGACGAACAGGCCGCCGCGACGCTGGTCGGCGCGGTGCGCAAGGCCGACGCGGCGATCCGCCTGGTCGAGCCCGGCGAAGGCGTTCTCGATGCCTGGCGCAACGGGCTGACCGGCGTACTGGAAGGTCCGCGCTCGACGGCGCTGCTCGCCGGCTGCGCCGCGCATCTGCTCTACGAAGCCGGACAACTGTCGGCCGAGGACGCCGCCAGACTGCTCGGGCGCAGGCTGTCGCCGGGAACGCCGGTTGCACAGGCGGCGGGTTTCTTTGAAGGTTTCTTCAGCACCGCCGGTCAGCGGCTGATCTATGACGAGGGCCTGCGCGGCGCGGTCGATGCGTGGCTGAAATCGCTCGACGAGGACGCCTTCGTCGCGCATCTGCCGCTGCTGCGCCGTGTCTTCTCCAATCTGGACAGCATGGAGCGCCGCCGGCTGATCGAGGCCGTGCTCGGGCGCACCGCGCGGCTGCCGGCCGGGTTGACGCCGGCGCCGGATGGCGGCGAGGGCTGGCGCCGGCACCTGGAGCGGCTTGGCCCCTTGCTGGCGGGCGGAACGTGACGATGGACGACGAAACAAACGCGGAAGGCTCGGCCCCTGCACCAACCGATAGCGGGCGCGAGCGCCGCTGGCGGCTGGCGATCGGCGCCGATGATGAGTCCTCCTCAGCCCTCTCCAACGACGACAAAAAACTGTCGTCGGCGCTCGATGCGCTTTACGGCGACGGCGCCAATGCCGATGCCGACCCACGCAAGCGGCGCGGCGGACTTGGCCGCTCGGCGCCGCGCGTGGCGCAATGGATGGGCGATATCCGCTCCTTCTTTCCCGCACAGGTGGTCCAGATCGTCCAGAAGGATGCCTTCGAACGGCTGAACCTGAAACAGATGCTGATGGAGCCGGAATTCCTGAAGGCGATCGAGGCCGACGTCAACCTCGTCGCCGACCTGATTTCGCTGCGCTCGGTGATGCCGGCCAAGACCAAGGACATCGCCCGCACCATCATCGCCGACATCGTCGCCAAGCTGATGCAGCGGCTGGAGCAGAAGACCGCCGAGGCGATCCGCGGCGCGCTCGACCGCTCGCGGCGCACCAACCGCCCGCGCCAACGCTACATCGACTGGCCGCGCACCATCTCGGCCAATCTTCGACACTACCAGCCGGAGCACAAAACCATCGTGCCTGAGAAGCTTGTCGGCTTCATGCGCAAGCAGCGCCGGCTGGTCGATCTCGACGAGGTGGTGCTGTGCGTCGACCAGTCCGGCTCGATGGCGAGCTCGGTGATCTATGCCTCGATCTTCGCCGCTGTCATGGCGTCGCTACCGGTGGTGCGCACCAAGCTGGTCTGTTTCGACACGGCAATCGTCGATCTGACCGAAGAGCTCAGCGACCCCGTCGAAGTGCTGTTTGGCGTGCAGCTCGGCGGCGGCACCGACATCAACCAGGCGGTCGCCTACTGCGCCGACCGCATCGAGCGGCCGACCAAATCCCACTTCGTGCTGATCACCGACCTCTATGAGGGCGGCAACGGCCAGGACTTGCTGCGGCGGCTGGCGGCGCTGGTGCGGTCCGGCGTCAATGTCGTGGTGCTGCTGGCGCTGACCGACCAGGGCCGGCCCGGCTACGATCCGGCAATGTCGGCCTCGGTCGCCGCACTTGGCATACCGGTCTTTGCCTGCACGCCAGACCTGTTTCCCGACATGATGGCGGCGGCCTTGCGGCGTGAGGATATCGGCGCCTGGGCGGCGGGCGCCGACATCAAGGTGATCCGCGCCGAGGCGGAAACGAGCAGTCCGACCTGACTATTCGAACGAATAGGCAAACCCGTCGGCGGAAGCACTGACCGTCACCTTGGTCATCTTCTCGCCGTCGAGCGACCGGTTCAGTACGCCACGGCTGAGTTCCGGCAGCAGCGTGTTGGTCAGGATGGCGTCGATCATGCGGCCGCCGGACTCGATCTCCGTGCACCGCGCCTTGACCAGCGCCATGACACCATCGCCGATCACCAGTTCGGCGTCGTGGCTGGCCCGCAGCCGGCGCGCAATCTTGGAGAACTGATGGCGGGTGATGGCCTCGATCATCGAATCCGAGAGCGGATAGTAAGGGATGGTCACCACGCGGCCGAGGAAGGCCGCCGGAAACACTTTCAGCAGCGGTCCGCGCAACGCTGCGTCGAGCCCGTCGAGCCCCGCCCTCACCGTGCCGTTGCCGGTCCGCTCCATGATGACTTCGGAGCCGACATTGGACGTCAGCAGGATCAGCGTGTTCTTGAAGTCGATGCGCCTTCCTTCGCTGTCGTCCATCATGCCCTTGTCGAAGACCTGGAAAAAGATTTCGTGCACGTCGGGATGCGCCTTCTCTACCTCGTCGAGCAGGATCACCGAATAGGGTTTTCTGCGCACGGCCTCGGTCAGGATGCCGCCCTTGCCGTAGCCGACATAGCCAGGCGGTGCGCCCTTCAGCGTCGAGACGGTGTGTGCCTCCTGGAACTCCGACATGTTGATCGAGATCAGGTTCTGCTCGCCGCCATAGAGCGTTTCGGCCAGTGCCAGCGCCGTCTCGGTCTTGCCGACGCCCGAGGGGCCGCAAAGCAGGAACACGCCGACCGGCTTTTCCGGCGCTCCGAGCCCGGCGCGGCTCGTCTGCACCCGCTTGGCGATCATCTCCATGGCATGGTCCTGGCCGACGACACGCTCGGACAAAGTCTCGGCGAGCTTGAGCGCCTTCTCGGTCTGGCTGGACAGCATTCTCCCCGTCGGGATGCCGGTCCAATCCTGGACCACGGCAGCCACCGCATTGCGGTCGACGGAGGGCAGGATCAGCGGTGTCTCGCCCTGCGCCGTGGCAAGCTCGGCCATGAGTTCACGCAGCCGCACGAGATCGGCGGCCGGGTCGGCTGGAGGCGTGTCGGCATCCGCCGCAGCCGTCCCAGCCTTGGCCTTGGATTTTTTGCTCTTGGCCGTTTCAGCCTTCGCCGTTTCAGCCTTGGGCGGCTCGGCCCTCGGCACCTTGGTCTTTTCCGCGTCCGGCGCTGCCGTTTCGGCGTCAGCCTCGGCGGTTGCTACCTCATCGAGCGGCACGCCCTCGCCGCGCAGCCGCGCGCGCAATTCGAGGATCTCGGCTACCAGCACCTTTTCGCGCTCCCAGCGCTCCTGCGCAGTAGCGAGCGTGGTCTCAGTCTCGGCGAGCCCGGCTTCGACCCGCGCCTGCCGGTCGGCCACTTCGATGCCGATCGCGGCTTCGCGGCCGATGATGCCGCTTTCAACCTCCAACGCCTGGCGGCGGCGCAAAATGTCCTCGACCTCGGCCGGCGTCGCATGCTGCGAGACCGCGACCCTGGCGCAAGCGGTGTCGAGCAGGCTCACCGCCTTGTCGGGCAATTGCCGCGCCGGGATGTAGCGATGCGACAGGCTGACCGCCGCCTCGATCGCCTCGTCGAGGATCTGCACCTCGTGGTGCTGTTCGAGCACGCCGGCGACGCCGCGCAGCATGAGAACGGCGACCGCTTCCGACGGCTCGTCGATCTTGACCACCTGGAAACGGCGGGTCAGCGCCGGGTCCTTTTCGATGTGCTGCTTGTATTCGGCCCAGGTGGTCGCCGCGATGGTGCGCAGTTCGCCACGGGCCAGCGCCGGCTTCAGGAGATTGGCAGCGTCGCCGGTTCCGGCGGCACCGCCGGCGCCGATCAGCGTGTGCGCCTCGTCAATGAACAGAATGACCGGCGTCTCCGAAGACTGGACCTCATCGATCACTGCCTTCAGGCGCTTTTCGAACTCGCCCTTGACGCTGGCGCCGGCCTGCATCAGGCCGACATCGAGCATGCGCACGCTGATGCCTTGCAGCGGCGGCGGTACGTCGCCCTGGGCGATGCGCAAGGCAAAACCCTCGACCACCGCGGTCTTGCCGACGCCGGCCTCGCCGGTCAGAATCGGGTTGTTTTGCCGGCGCCGCATCAGGATATCGATGATCTGCCTGATTTCCGGGTCGCGGCCGACGACCGGATCGATCTTGCCGTCATGGGCGCGCTGGGTGAGGTCGGTGGCATATTTGGCCAGCGCGGACTCCCCGCCCGGGGCGCGCCGCGGCGCCTCGGCGGTGGGGGTAGCCGCTGCCGCGGCACCGGCTTCGAGGGACCCTTCCACCACTTCGGCAAAGCGGGCGATGACTGCGTCGGCGTCGATCTTGTCGAACTCGGCGCTGATCTTCGACACCAGGCCTTCCAGCACCGGCGTCTTCAGGCAGGCGAGCAGGATGTGGGCGCTGCGTACCTCTTCCACGCCGAACTCTAGCGTCGCCAGACTCCAAGCATCGTGAATGGCTTGAAAGATATGCTCGGACATTTCCTCCACTGAGGTGGCACCGTAAGGCAACTTGTCGACGGCGCGGTTCATATCTGCCGTTAGCCGGCTGACATCGATCCCGGCGTCGGCGACGATCATCTGCACATCCGAGCGATCGGAAAGCACCAATTGTTCAATGAAATGGACAAGCTCGACGTAGGGATTGCCGCGCAATTTGGCTGCGCTGGCAGCTGCCATGAAGGCACGCTGACTGACATGATTGAGCTTGCCGACCAGTTCCTTGCGTTTGAAGCTCTGCGACGACCGGCGCTGTTCCATCGAACCTGCTCCTGCAACCTGCCCGTCGACAGCCTGCCACATAAGCAGCCGCTTGACAAAGCGCGTCATTCAGCCGGCCGCTTCCCTTTGTGGAAAGTCCCGCGCCATCAAATGCAGACAACCACGAATTTTTCCAATTCTATGCGATGCGCTTCACATACGGGGGCTGGGCAAGCACGCCATAGATTGCGCCATTCGAGATGCAGTTGCACTGGCTCGCATTAGCGCCCGTTAACTTTTGAGCGGTTTGCCGAATTGTGGTAGGGTGCAACCGTGTGCTAACGTTGGGTCACGTACGGTTTTAGAGCCGGTCGCTGGGGGTAGCTGTGATCGATCTCGCACTCTGGCTTGCTCCGTTGGACGGTGAAAATCCGTCAGGCGGAGACTTGCGCAACGATCCGGTCTTTCACGAGCTCGAGCGCCTCACCGAGCCGCAGATCAAGGTCGTCCATGACGGGCGCAACAAGCCTGCCGCGCAATCGACGATTCCCGTCGATTGGCCTGCCGTTCTCAGCAAGGCCGAGGAATTGCGTTCGCATGGCCGCGACCTTCGCCTGCTTGTCATCGTCGCCCGGGCGCTCGCCAATGAAGAAGGTCTCGCCGGGCTGGCGCAGGGCCTGACGCTGATCGCGCGGACTTTCGAGGCGCATTGGGAGACGATGCACCCGGCGCTGCGGCCCGGCGGTCAGCCGCGCGACGCAGCCTTGCGCCGCCTCAACGCGCTGGCCGACCTGCAGAATAACCAGGACGGGCTGCTTGCGAACCTCAGGCAAATGGTTTTCTTCGCCCCACGACCCATGGGGCCGATCACTGGACGCGATCTGGAACAGGGCGCGCTCGACGACCGCGTCATGCTTCAGGAAGCGGCGTCGGGATTGAATGCCGCCGAAAAGGCAGCGCTGGTCGGCGCGCATGGGCAGCTTCTGAACCGGGTGGGCAGCGGATGCGCCGCGCAGCTGGATCAGGCCGGCGAACAGATGACGGCACTGATCGCCGATACTCACGCCGCGATCGGAGCGCTCGACGCAGTGGACACGGCGCTGAATGCCCGTCTTGAAGGCCACGGCGCGGCGGTTCCGGACCTGAAGCGCTTTTTGCAGCGCGTGCTGACGACGTTGGAACGCAACACGGCGGTGGAAACCACGGCCCCGGCGGCGACGAATGGCGCAGCCAGCCCGGTGCCTGCCACGGCAAGCCCGGCAATGCCGGCCAGAAACGGTCATGGAGCCGAGACGATGGCAAGCTACGCAGAGCCAAATGCGGGGCTCCCCGACAGGATTTCCTCGCGCGACGATGTGGTGAAGTGCCTCGACCTTGTGGTGGCCTTCTACGACCGCACCGAGCCGTCGAGCCCGATCCCGCATCTCGCCCGCCGTGTGCGCCGCATGGTGCACATGGATTTCGTTGAACTGATGGAAGATCTCGCCCCGTCGGGGCTGAAGGAATTCCGGCTGCTCGCCGGCGTTCCCGACGCCAAGAAGACTGCCCAGAAGGATGAAAGGTAGCAACACATGCCAGCCGAAAGCAAAGCGAAGGTCATCGAGCGAAATCGCGCCCCGCGCGTGCAGATCGCCTACGATGTCGAAACCTACGGCAGCCCGACGACGATCGAACTGCCGTTCGTCATGGGCGTGATGGCCGACCTGTCGGGCGCATCGCAGACCAGGGAAGCGGCAAAGACGGTGCTCGACCGTTCCTTTGTCGAGACCGATGCCAACCGCTTCCCCAAATTCATGGAAGCGCTGGGACCCAGGGTCAAGGCGCGGGTGAAGAACACCCTGCCGCAAGCCGAAGGCCAGGAGCGCGACGAAGAGCTCGCACTCGACCTGACCTTCACCAAGATGGGCGATTTCGCCCCCGACAAAATCGCCGAACAGGTTCCGCAACTGGCCGAGATCCTCAAGATGCGGCGCCAGCTCGAGGAACTGCTCGGCTTCATGGACGGTCGCGTCGATGCCGAAAAGCGCATCGCCCAGCTGCTGAACAATCAGCCGCTGCTGGCACAGATCGCCAGCCAGGCGATGTCCGACGACGACAAGGGCGAGGAATAAATCATGGCCGAACAGCAAAAGACCGCAGCATCCGTCGCCGAAGCCGAGGCAGTCGATCTCGGCGAATTCAGCCAGCTGCTGGAGAAGGATTTCAAGGTCAAGAAGGACGACAGCGAGAAGCTGCAGCAACTGGTGCGCAACCTGGCGCTGGCGGCGCAGTCGCGCTCCGAGACGACGACGATTTCGTCGAACTCGATCAAGTCGATCAAGTCGCTGATCGCCGGCATCGACAAGATGCTGACGACGCAGGTCAACGAAATCCTTCACGCCCCGGAAGTGCGGGAGATGGAAGGCACATGGCGCGGCCTTTGGTATCTCATCAACAACACCGAGACGGATGCGAAGCATCTCAAGATCCGGGTGATGAACATCTCCAAGGAGCAACTGGCCGACACGCTTGAAGACTATGAAGGCCAGATGTGGGACCAGAGCCCGATCTTCAAGAAAGTCTATACGGACGAGTATTCGATGCTCGGCGGCGAGCCGATCGGCTGCATCGTTGGCGCCTACGAGTTTTCGAACCATCCGCGCGACGTCGGCCTGCTGCGCAACATATCCGGCATCTGCGCCTCGGCGCACACGCCGTTCATCGCCGCCGCCTCACCGCGGCTGTTCCGTATGGACAGCTGGCAGGAACTGCCCAACCCGCAGGACCTGCAGATGATCGTGAACAATCCGGCCTATGCCTCGTGGCAGTCGCTGCGCGAAAGCGAGGACGCCCGCTATATTGGCCTCACCATGCCGCGTGTGCTGGCGCGGCTGCCCTACGGGTCCGAGACCGTTCCGGTCAAGGGCTTCTCCTTCGAGGAGGAGGTGCATGGCGACCACAACAAATATGTCTGGATGAACGCCGCCTTCCCGATGGGCGTCAACATCAACCGCAGCCACAAATTGTTCGGCTGGGGCACGCAGATCCGCGGCGTCGAGAACGGCGGCACGGTGCTCAACCTGCCGGTGCACGCTTTCCCGACGGATGACGGCTCGATCGCGATGAAATGCCCGACGGAAGTCGCCATCGATGACCGGCGCGAGGCGGAACTGGCCAAGCTCGGCCTGATGCCGATCCTGCACCGCAAGAACACCGATCTGGCCGCCTTCATCGGCGCCCATTCGCTGCAGGACGACGAGACCCGCGCTGGACGCCTTGTCGATCCCGACGCACAGTCCAATGAACGGCTCTCCGCCAACCTGCCGTATCTGTTCCCGGTTTCCCGTTTCGCGCACTACCTCAAGGCCATTGCGCGCGACAAGATCGGCTCGTTCAAGGAACGCTCCGACATGCAGATCTGGTTGACCGAATGGATCAACCGGTACGTGCTGGCCAATCCGGCCTTCGCCGACGACAAGGCGCGCGCCAAGCGTCCGCTTGCCGCTGCCGAGGTGCAGGTCGACAGCGTGGAGGGCCGGCCGGGCTACTACAACGCCCGCTTCTATCTGCGCCCGCACTACCAGCTGGAAGGCATCAACGCCTCGCTCAGGCTGGTGTCGGAACTGCCGTCTGTGAAGACTTGATTGCAGCAACCAAAACTTTTTTCGTTTGAAAGCGGTGGAGAAAGAAAATGCCGACCATGAAAATCGATGGTTTTTTGAAAGTTCCGGACATTAAAGGCCCCAGCACCCGCGACGGCCACGACGACGAGATCGAGATCCATGGCATCGACTACAAGATGGTGGCGCCCTATGACCCGAATTCGCTCTCGCGCCGCGGCCGCGTGTCGATGGGCATGATCAAATTCACCAAGCACTATGACAAATCTTCGCCCTACCTCGCGAAGGCCCTGTTCGAAAACAAGGCGCTGGACGAGGTCAAGTTCTCCGCACGGCGGACCATCGACGGCGAGAGCAAGGACTATCTGGTCGTCACCCTGACCGATGCCTCGATCATGGAATACGACATGTCGCAGGCCGACGATGAAGCCGACCTGATCCAGGAGGAGGTCTCCTTCGCCTACAAGAAGATCAAGTTCGTCTATGACGACAATGACGAAGCCGAAATGGATGTCTATGTCGGCAAGTGAGGGGCGTGCAAAGCGCCCTGCCACTGACAAGGCACAGGCGGGCGGTTCACGGGCCAAGCGCGAGGCAGTACAGCCTTCGCTCTGGGACCGCCTCGTCAACGATTTGCCCGGCCTGAGTTCCGAGATAGACGGGCTCAGGCAGGCTCTGCATGACGAACTCGGTGAAGAGCGTCTGGACGAGCTCTTGGCGGACGGGCCGAGGCGCATCGACGCCGACGATGCGCTGAACGCCGATCAGAAACGCCGGCTGCACAGGCTGGCGTTTCAGAACCGGCATCGCGGCGAGCTTGAAAGCCGCGGCATCGTGGTGTCGCCCGACGTGCTGCGCGAGGCCGTGCGGCGCGACATCGAGGCGTTGTTCAACACCGAACGCTTCGAGTCGACGCCCATGCTTTCCGATCTCGAGGCCGAGCAGATGACCGACAGTCCGACAGCGCTGGACGACTTTCCGGAGGTGCGCCGCAGCGTGGTCAATTACGGCGTGCCGTCCTTTTCCGGCCGCTCGTCGCGCGACTTCGATCGCGATGTGCTGGCGCGCGAGATCCGCGCCGTGCTCGCCACCTTCGAGCCGCGGCTCAAGGAGAGCGCGACGAAGGTCTCGGTCAATCTTGGCGACAAGACCGGCCTGAAGATCGAGATCGACGCGGTGCTGATCATGACGCCGACGCCGGAGCGCATGCGCCTGCGCACGACGATCAATCTCGACAACGGCCTGGCGCGCACCGAGTTCAGGGAAGCCTGAGATGGACCGGGTCTTCGTAGAATATTACGAGGAAGAACTGTCCCACATACGCGGGCTGGCGGCGGAGTTCGCCGACATGCATCCGGCCGTCGCGCGCAATCTGTCGCTGGATACGGTGCCGTGTCCGGATCCCTATGTCGAGCGCCTGCTCGACGGTGTCGCCTTTCTTGCCGCGCGCACGCGGCTGAAGGTGGATGCCGAACGCTCGCGTTTTTCGCGCGCCATCCTCGACGTGCTTTATCCCGATCTCGTCACGCCGGCGCCGGCCACCGCCATGGTGGTGCTGAAGCCCGGCCAGCAGGTGCAGACCATGCTTGCCGGCCATGTCGTCAAGCGCGGCACGCGGCTGGTCTCCAGCCTGCAGGCCGGCCTGTCGACACGCTGCACCTTCACCACCGCGCAGGACATGACGCTGTTTCCGATCGCGATCAGTTCGGTCGGCTATTTCCAGGACCGCAGCGCGCTGGCCGCCGCCGGTATTGGCCCGATCGGCGGCCAGGGCGGCGAAGCGGCACTTCGTATTACGCTTGCCCCGATTGGAAAGGTCAAACTGGGCGAACTGGCGCTCGACCGGCTTGACCTCTACTTCGCCAACCGCACCAAGGCGCCGCTGACGTTCGACGCGATCTTCGGCGTCTGCGCGAGCGTCGGTGCAAGACCTGAAGGCAAGACCAATCCGCTGTCGCCTCTGCCGGCGCCGGAGATGGTGGGCATCGCCGATGCCGAGGCGATGATGCCGCGCACGCGGCCGACTTTCGAAGGCTACCGCCTGCTGCGCGAATATTTCATGATGCCCGAGCGCTTCCACTATGCGCGCGTAACCGGCTTGCAGCCGGTGGTGCGCAAATGCCAGGCGGGGCTTGAGATCGTCTTCCTGTTCAGGCGTCCGGTGCCGGAACTCGCCGATCTGACGCCGGCGGATTTCGAACTTTTCGCGACGCCGATCATCAATCTCTTCGAGCGCGAGTGCAATGTCATCGAGCTCGATCAGCGCAAGACGCGGCAGGTGCTGCACGCCGATCGCACGCGCGCGCGGGATTTTGAGATCTACCGCGTGATCCGGGTCGAAGATGCTGACGCCGAAGGTCCCGATGCGGAAATACCGGAGCTCTTCAGCCTCGGACAAAACCGTGGCAGCGGCTGGGTCTATTCGACCGAGCGGCGGCCGCGTCGGCCAACCGAGGACGAGCGCAGCCAGGGCGTGACGCGCACCTCCTATGCCGGCGACGACGTCTTTCTGGCGATCTCGCGCCCGGTCCGCAGCCAGGCCAACCGGCCGCTGAAGCGCGTCGACATCGTGGCGCTTTGCACCAACCGCGACCTCGCCATCCTCGACGACACGCCGACCCTGACGCTGGAGGCCGGCGACCCGGTGGAGACGGTCCGGCTGCTTGGCGCGCTGCGTTCGCCGCAGCCGGCCATTCCGGCAGCGCTGCCGGCCGGCGCCGACGGCGAGTCGCGCGCCGACGATTTGGCCTGGCGGCTGGTGTCGCAACTGGCGCTCAACTTCCTCAGCCTGGCCAAGGAAGGCCGCGGCGTCGATCCGCTGCACGCGCTGCTCGATCTCTATGCCGAGCGCGGCGATCCCGGGCTCGCCCGCAATGTGCGCTCGATCGTGCGCATCGACTCGCGCGCGGTGATCGAGCGGCTGGCGATCGACGGACCGATGTGTTTCGGCCGCGGCACGGAAGTGACGCTGCATGTCGACCAGTCGGTGCTGGCAGGACAAAGCACCTTGCTGCTGTCAGGTCTGCTGTCGCGGCTGTTTGCCCGTCATGCCGGCATTAATGGGTTCGTGCGCACCCGCACGCGATTGCTCCAGAAACAGGAGGATGTGCTATGGCCGATGACGCCCGGCAATCGCTACCTGATCTAGAGCGAGCCGCAACCCTGTCCGAGAGTTTCGACTTTTTCGAACTGCTGCGCCGGCTGGAACGGCAAGGCGGCCTGTTCGGCCATTCCGGCCGGCCGGACCGCGAGCCGGCAAGGCTCGGCCAGAATGTGCGGCTGTCCTTCGCGGTGCAGGACGTGGTGGATTTCCGCGAGCCGACGGACAAGTTGCCGGCGCGCGTCACGGTCAACAATCTCGGCCTGCTCGGGCCTGAAGGGCCGATGCCGCTGCATCTGACGCGCTGGGTGCTCGATCGCCTGTCGCAACGCTGGTACGCGGGTGCGGAGGCACGGCAGACCAGCGACACCACCTTCGTCGATTTCGTCAACATCCTGCAGCACCGGATGATCGCGCTCTACTACCGCGCCTGGGCGGATGCCCATCCGGCGGTGCAGGTCGAACGCGGGGTCGGCGGCCGCGTCCGTTCCATGCTCGAAGCAATGGCCGGCATCGGGCTGCCGGGCACGCAGGATGCCGAACTCGATGCCGTAAAACTGCGCCAGGCCGCCTCGCTCGCTTCCCAGGTCGACGGCCCCGAGCGGCTGACCCTGTTCATTGCCGAAGCCTTCAAGGTGCCGGTGGTGCTGAAGGAGTTCGTCGCCGCCTGGATGACCATCCCCAAGGGGCTGCAGAGCCGGCTTGGCGGCAGCTATGCCGCGCTCGGCCGCAGCGCCACCATCGGCCCGCGCTCGTTCAGCCGGCAGAGCCGGATCGAGCTGCGCATCGGCGCGCTGAGCTACAAGGATTACAAGGCCTTCCTGCCGGGCGGCGAGCGGCTGAAGCTGTTGAAGCAGGCGGTGCGCGACCTGATCGGCGAGACCATCGATGTCGATCTGAGGATCGTGCTTGCGGCAAAGGCAGTGCCGCCGGCGAAGCTCGGAACCGTCCAGCTCGCCCGCACCACCTGGCTGGCGCGCAACCCTGAGCGGGGAGATGCCGACGACATGCGGCTGCGGACCATTGTCGGCTGGCGAGAAGAGGTGGCGGCATGAGCCTGCTGCTGACGCTCGAACAGGGACCACGCGCACAAGTCACGCGACAGGCGCGGCTGGACGAGGGTGAGCTGGTGATCGGCCGCAGCGCCGACGCCGACTGGCAGATCAACGATCCCGACATGTTCGTCTCGCGCGCCCACTGCACGATCACCAGCAAGCAGGGCGGCTATTTCGTCACCGACACGTCCAGCAGCGGGTTGTTCATCGACGATGCCGCCAGCCCGCTCGGCGCGGGAAATTCGGCGCGCCTGCAAAGCGGCATGCGGCTGCGGCTGGGCGACTATGTGGTGTGGGTCGATCTGCAGACGGCGAAGACCGAAGCACCGGCCTCCAGACCCTCAGCACCTGCCAGCAAGCCGGCGGCGTCGCGGGCACCGGTCAGTCTCGGCGGCGACGATTTCTTTTCGTCCACGACGGAAGAAGAGCCGAGACGGCCGCGACCCGCCGACCTGCCCGATCCGTTCGAGAAGCCGGTGCCCGGCGCATTCGCGCGCGCGCTCTCCGACGAACGCAGGTCGCAGGCGTTCGACGATCCATTCAGCCTCGACCCGGTGGCGACGCCAGCGCCGGAGGCCGCCACCGACAAAGGCGGCGGCAAGCCGCTGTTCGACGACCCCTTCGGCCTCGACTCCGCGCCGCTGTCGAGAGAGCCGATCAGATCCAGTTCCGAGAAGCCGCCGGCCTTCGATGACGGGTTTGGTTTTGGCCCTGCCGAGTCCACCAGCCTCGACGCCGGGGTGACGGATGGCGGCGGAACCGATGCGCCCTCGCCTGCCCCCTCTCCGGCGCCTTGGGATCTGCCCGCCCGCGCGGCCGAGCCATCGCCACGGCAGCCACCGCCAGCTCCGTCCCCACCGCCGCCGCGCACTCCGGTCCGGCAAGCCGCAGCGCGGCCGTCGGCCGGACAGTCGGACGCGGAATTGCGCGCCGCTTTCCTGCGCGGCATGGGCATGGACGAGGCCGATTTTCCCGGCCGCGACCCGGTGGCCGATATGGAGAAATTCGGCCGCGAATACCGGCTGATGATGGAAGGGCTGATGCAGCTTTTGCGCAAGCGCGCCGAGGAAAAGGGCAATGCCCGCGTGGCGCAGACCGTGGTCGGTGCGTCCGAGGTCAACCCGCTCAAATTCCTGCCCTCGGTCGACGATGCGCTGGTGACCATCCTGGCCGAGCGCAGCCCCGGTTTCCTCGGTGCCGACGCGGCGATCAAGGACGCGGTGCGCGATCTGGCGCAGCACCACGTTCGCGCCTGGCGCGGCGTGCAGGGCGCGCTGAAACGCATGATCGACCGCTTCGATCCGGCGGCGATCGAACAGGAACTGAAGTCGAGTTCGGCGATCGGCAATCTGCTGACCGGCGGACGCGGCGCAAAGCTCTGGGAACTGTACCAGAAACGCCACCGTGAAATCGCTCACAGCGCCGAGACGCGCTTTCTGGGCGAAATCGGCGCTGATTTTAGGGACGCATATGAGGAGGACTAGGACATGATCGACAGACGCGAATTCATTCTTGCCTTGGGCGCGACAGGATTGCTGACGGCTTGCCAGAGCGGCCCGCCGAAACCTTCCGTCATCACCGTCAATCTTGCCGGCGGCGCCGGCATGAATCCAGGACCGGGCGGCGGCGACAGGCCGGTGACCGTCATGATCCTGCGCCTGAAGAGCACTGGCGCCTTCAATTCGGCCGACTATTTCGCCCTGCAGGGCGGTGCCGGCGCGGCACTTGGCGGCGATCTGATCGGCTCCGACACGATTTCGGTTGGGCCGGGCAAGACCGCGTCGAAGACCATCACGGTCGAACCCGAGGTGGCGGCCTTGGGCTTCGTCGCACTGATCAGGGACCCCACCGGACGCAACTGGCGCACGACCAAGTCGGTGTCGCCGGGATCGAAGTTCACCGTCAATGTGACGCTCGGCAGCGGCGGCATTTCCGCCTAGCGGCGGTATTCCGCAAAGCCGCGCCAGGGTGATGAGCAGGAAGCAGAGAGTGCCGGCATGAGCGATGCAAACAGGGTGCTGTGGTCGGAGGGGCTGTTCCTCCGCACCCAGCATTTCCAGCAACAGGACCGCTTCTTCGAGGCGACGGTGCGCGGCGCCTTGCAGGCCGGGCACCTGCACACGTTCGGCTTTCGAACGCTGACGCTCGACCAGGCACAGCTCGATGCCGGCCAGATCTCGGTGCTTTCGGCGCGCGGCATCTTTCCCGACGGGACGCCGTTTGCGATCCCCGAGACGATGGATGCGCCGCGGCCGCTGGCGGTCACGCCGGAGATGGGCGCGGGACCGGTGCTGATCGCACTGCCGCTCGAACCGCCCGGCGGCGTCGGCTTCGACCCGGCGCACGCCGAGCCATCCGGCGCGCGCTACCGCGGCCGGATCGTCTCGGTGCGCGACGCCGTGCATGGCGGCTCCGACCCGGAGGAAATCGAGATCGCGCGACCGCAGGCGCTGTTGCTGGCGCCGGGCACGGCGGTGGGCGGTTACACCGCCCTGCCGGTGGCCGAGCTCAAGGGCGTACGCGCCGATGGCGGCGTGGCGCTCGACGACACATTCCTGCCGCCGACCTTGGTCATCGGCGCGGCCTCCTGGTACAGCCGCCTGCTGCAGGAGGTGGTCACCGGCCTCGACCAGATCGCCGAGGCGCATGGCAAGATGGTGCTGGGCGGTCCAGGGCGCAGCGTCGAGGATCTCTTGATCCTCAACCTGGTCAACGCCGCGCGGCCACGGCTGGCGCACATGCTGGCGCAGGACGTGTTCCATCCGGCCGAGGTTTATATGGAACTGGCGGGTCTTGCCGGCTCGATGGCCACCTACGGGTCGAGCGCAAGGCGGCTGGGCGAACTGCCTGTTTACGATCACATGGCGCCGGGGCCGGCCTATTCGGCGCTGGCCGACGCGCTGCGCTCGCTGATCCTCAGCCTGCGCTATATCGAGCCGAAGTCGCGCGCACTGCCGGTCATGCGGCATGCCACCAATGTGTGGAAGATCCGCATCGACAACCCAAAGCTTCTGGTGGCGAGCCGGATCGTGGTGCGGATCGGCTCCGAACTGTCGGAGGACGCGTTGCGCAAGATTTTCGTCAATCAGGCGACCGTCGGCTCGGCCAGCGAATTCGAAGGGCTGTGGAAATCACGCCTGCCCGGCATTCCGCTGAAACCATTGCATTCACAGCCGCGCGAAATTCCCTATGACGGCGACCGGCTGTGCCTCGAACTCGACCAGAAAAGCGAGCACTGGGCCTCGCTGCTTGAAGCGCCCGGCTTTGTGATCGGCGTTTCGGGCGTGCTGCCCAGCGAACCGCAGGTCGACTGCTACTCGGTCAACAGGTGAGATGATGAGCAGGGACGATCCATTCGGACTGTCCGAGGATCGGGAGCGCACGCGCATCCGTCTGAGCGGAGCGCCGACGCCGCGCGCCATGCCGCTGCCGGCGTCGGGCGTCACCGCGAAGCGCTCGTCGCGCGCGCATCCGAATGCACTCGTCAACGCCTTCTCGCCGCTGCTCGAATTTGCGCCCGAACTGGAAAATGCGCTGCCGCCGGAAAATCCGGAAGCGCTGCGCACGAGGCTGCTCGATGAACTCGTGCGCTGCCGCGATGCCACCATGGCGCAAGGCTCGTCGCTCGAGCGCGCCGACCAGGCGGCGTGGCTGGTGGCGGCGCTGCTCGACGACCTGGCGCTCAACACGCCGTGGGGCGGCGCCAGCGCCTGGCCGCGCCAGCCGCTGGTGGTGATGCTGCGCGGTGACGTCGACGCAGGCGCGCAATTCTTCGCCCGACTCGAAGACCTCGAGCGCCATCCCAACCGCGACCGCGAAATGCTGGAGCTGCAATATCACTGCATGGCGCTGGGCTTTCGCGGCAAATACCGCGTGCCCGGCCGCTCCGGCGACCGCTCGCTCAATGCCGTGCGCGTGGCGGCAGCGCGTTTCCTGCGCGACAGCGACGCCGAAGGCGCACCTTTGTCGCCCAACTGGAGGGGCGTGATCGCGTCCGACGAACCGCAGCGTTTCATCGTGCCGATCTGGGTGATGGCGGTGGCCGCGGCCGTGATCGCGACCGCCATCCATGTTGGCCTGTCAATGGGGCTGAGCAGCCAGGCGGTCGAGCTTTCGGCCCTGGTGCGCGCACTGCCGCCGCCGACGCGGGCTGACGTCACCCGCGCGGCGCCCAAGGCTGACGCTCCGCCGCCTCTGCCGGTTGCCGTGGACTACGCGCTGCTGCCGGAATTCCAGAAGGCAGCGCCGGCGGAAACGAGCAGGGCGCTGAGCGGCACGGAGAGCGTCTCGCTGGCCAAGCTGGTTATCCAGGCTTCCAGCCCCGAACTCTTCCAATCGTCGCGTCCGACACTCACCCAGGGCTATGAGCCCCTGATCGAGTCCATCGCCAAGGTGATCCTGGACAATAAGGACCTGATCGGAAAGATCACCGTCGTTGGCCACACCGACAATGTGCGCCTGCAAAGATCCAACCCGCTTGCCAGCAACCAGCGCCTGTCGGAAGCGCGCGCCGAAACCATAGCCGAGCTTCTGATACAAGCCGGCGTGCCGAAGGAGAGCATATCTTCCGAAGGCCGCGCCGAAAGCGATCCGGTGGCCGACAACTCCACGCGGGAAGGCCGTGCGCTCAACCGCCGCGTCGAAGTGCTGGTCGAGAAGAGGCTGTGACATGTTCATCCTGCGCTTCCTCTGGGCGGTCCTGACCTCGCGTTTCCTGTGGACGCTGATCGGGCTGGCGCTGCTGTCGCTGATCATCTGGGTATTCGGCCCGATCGTGCGGGTCGGCGACTATGTGCCGATGGCGTCGGAGACGGTGCGCATCGTCATCATCGCGCTTCTGATGATCTTCTGGCTGATCTGGCTGATCGTCGCGCAGCGCCGGGCGATCCGCGCCAACCGCATGTTCGTCGCCGAGATTGCAGCACCCGTCGAGGAAAAGCGGCTCAGCCCCGGCGAGGAGAATGTCGCCGCGGTCGGCGCCAAATTCCAGGACGTCATGGTCGAGCTGAAGCGGCGCAAACTCGGCAACCGCAAATTCCTGCGCGAAATGCCGTGGTATGTCATCGTCGGCCCGCCAGCGACCGGCAAGACGACGGCGCTGCGCCAGTCCGGGCTCAACTTTCCGATCGACCTGACCGACGATCTGCAAGGCATTGGCGGCACCCGCAACTGCGACTGGTTCTTCTCCGAAAACGCGGTGATGATCGACACGGCCGGCCGCTATGTCCAGCAGGAAAGCCAGCCCGATGTCGACGCCGCCGAATGGCTGGGCTTCCTCGACCTGTTGAAGAAGCACCGCGGCCGCCGTGCGCTGAACGGCGTCATCGTCGCGCTCGGCATCGATGCGCTGTCGGAAGGCGACGAAGCCGTCAAGGCGCATGGCCGCAAGATCCGCCGGCGACTGGCCGAATTGGAAGAGCGGCTGGAAATCCGCTTGCCGGTCTATCTGATGCTGACCAAGGCCGATCTGATCAGAGGCTTCGAGGCCTTCTTCGGCGGCCTGTCGACGCAGGCGCGCGAACAGGTCTGGGGCACGACCTTCCCGCTCGACGCACGCGTCGACGCCAAGACCATCGCGGGCGAAATCTCGACGCTGTCCAGGGAGCTTGAAAAGCGGCTGGTGCCGAGGCTGGAAGACGAGGACAAGCTCGCCGAACGCGCCGAGATCTTCCGCTTCCCGGCGCAGCTGCAAAGCCTGTCCGAGCCAATCCAGGTGCTGGTCGAGGCGATGTTCGGCGAGAGCCGCTACGAGGAAGCAGCGTGGCTGCGCGGCCTCTATCTGACCTCGGCGACCCAGGAAGGCGCACCGATCGACCGGCTGACCGCCGCACTCGCCTCTTCCTTCGGCCTGCCGGCGCGACGCTCGATGCCGGCTCAGCGCTTTGAAAAGCGCAGCTTCTTCCTGAAGAACCTTCTGACCGAAGTGATCTTCAAGGAGGCCGGGCTCGGCACGTTCGATCCGCTGGCACAGCGCCGCCGCAGCTGGATCTGGCGCGGCGCCGCCGCCGCCTGCGCGGCCGCCGCCATCCTGGCCGGCTCGCTGTTCACCTGGTCCTACTATGACAACCGCAATGCGATCGCCGCGCAGGCCGGCCAGTTCGAGGCATTGCAGGCGCCGCTGACCTCGACCGCCGCGACGCCCGCCTCGGTGCAGCAGCCGGCGATGGACGTTGCCCTCAACGCCATGGACGAGGTCGCCAGTGCCAGGACTGCGCCCCCCGACAAGGCGCAGGATCTGCTCGGGCCATCGGCTTCCGCCGAACTGATGCGGGCGCAGACCGACACCTACGACCATGCTTTGCGCAACGTGCTGGAGCCCCGCATGGTGGCGCTGCTGGAAGCGACGATGTGGCGGCAGATCCGCGATCCGGATTTCATGCTGGGCGCGCTCAAGACCTACCGCATGATGACCGGCCTGTCGCAGATGGATTCGGATTTCGTTGAGAATTGGTGGGTGAACGACCTGCCCGAATTCGCGCCGGCTGCCCCCTTCCCGACCGCCGATGCCGAAGAGCATCAGCTGGCCGCGATCCGCCGCATGGCGGTCGACGACAGCTACATCGCGCCCGATCAGGCGCTGGTCGCCGAAGCGTTGAAGACGGTCTGCACGATCTCGCTGCCAGCGCGCGCCTACAAGCAATTGCTGGCCGACCCGGCGGTGGCCGGATTGAAGGAATGGATCCCAGCCAACTTCGCCGGCCCGAACGGCGCCAAGGTGTTTTCGCGGCGCTCCGACAAGACCCTGCGTGTCGGCATATCAGGCGCCTTCACCTATGACGGTTTCCACGATGCGATCCTCGACCGGGTCGAGGATGTCGCCGCCCAGGCGGCACTCGACCGCGCGGTGTTTGCCGGCGGCTGTTCGGAGAATTCCGAAACGTCCGTGGCGGCGCTGTCAGAAGATATTCTGAAGCTCTACTATGACGACTACATCGCGCAGTGGGACAGTTTCCTGCGTGACATGCGGCTGGCGCCGCTCAGCGATCTCAACATTGCCAGCGAGAATCTGAAGGACCTTTCCAGCGCCGATTCCGCGCTGAAGCGGCTGTTGACGGCGGTCGTCCAGGAGGTCGATCTCACCCGCTCCGACGAGGCGCCGGCGACCGACGACAAGGCGGCGACGAAGGGCGGCTCCAAACTGCTGGGCAAACTCGGCAAGCTGGGCAAGATCGTCAAGACCGGCGCCAAGCTGTTGCCGCGCGTCGGCTCGGCCAGCGAGGTCGACCTGACCGGCACGCTGGTGGCCGAACACTTCAAGCCGCTCAAGAGCACGATTGCCGAGGTCGATGGCCAGCCGCCGGCGCTCGATGCCGCGGTGGTGGCGCTGACGGCGCTGTCCAATGTGCTGCAGACGGTCACCGCCAATCCCGACCCGCAGGATGCGATCAAGAAACAGGGCGGCCTTGCCGAGCTGACCGGCGCCGTCGCCAGGCAGGCGCAGATCCTGCCCGACCCGGTCAACACCTGGCTGAGCGGCATTGCCGGCGACACCAGCGGGCTGACGCAGAAGGCCGTGGCTTCGGAGCTCAACGCCATCTGGCGCGCCGACATCCTGCCCTTCTGCCAGGCGGCGCTCAACGACCGCTATCCGTTCAGCCCCGACAGCGCGGTCGACGTCAACGTGCGCGACTTCGCCCGCCTGTTCGGACCGGCGGGGATGATCGACGGCTTCATCAACGACCATCTGATCAGCTATGTCGACACCTCGGCACAACCGTGGAAATGGCGCGCCGATTTCGGCCTCGACCCGTCCGCGCTTGCCGCTTTCGAACAGGCCAGACGGATCCGCGACGATCTCTTTCCCGGCGGCCAGGGCCCGGTGATGGCGTTCACGCTTGAGCCGACGGACCTGTCGCCCAACGTCACCCGCGTCACCCTCAATCTCGACGGCCAGAACCTGGTCTACTTCAACAATGCGACACGGCCGCAGCCAATGACCTGGCCCGGCAAGGACGGCACCGGTGTCATCTCGCTCGCCTTCCAGCCGATCGACGGCTCGCCCGAGATCATGCTCAACGAGACCGGCAGCTGGGCATGGCTGAGGATGCTGCGCGGCGGCCGCTTCACCGGCACCTCGCTGTCCGATGTCTACAGCCTGCGGCTGGGAACGAAAGGCATGTACGCCGACTTCAAGCTCAAGGCGGCAAGCGTCGAAAATCCCTACAACCTCCAGATGTTCAAGAAATTCTCATGTCCGCCGCAGATATGATCCTGCCCGGCTTCTACGGCAAAATGCCTGCCACCGGCGATTTCGTGACCCGGCGGCTGACGGGCGAGTTCGTGCGCGCCTGGGACCGCTGGCTGGCGCAGCATCTGGTGCCGCTGTTTGGCCAGGACATCTGGGCCACTGGAACGGCGTTGCGGTTTCTCGCCGGCCCGAATTCCTTCGGCGCATCGGCAGGCATCATCCTGCAAAGCGCCGACAAGGTTGGCCGGAAATTCCCCTTGAGCGTCGTTGCCCTGTTACCCGAAGCGCCTGTCGCGCTGACGCATGCCGAGGCATGGTTTACCGGAATCGAGGAGGCCGCCACCGCCGCCCAGCAGGGTGACCTGACGCCCGACGAACTGCACGCAGCGCTCGGCGAACTGTCTGTGCCATCCGTGGAGCCGAGCGAGGAGCTGATCGCCGACATGGTGATCTGGACCCGTCATTCCGACATTTTCGACATCGATCCGCACTCGCCACAAGCGACGCTGGAGACGATCCTCGCCGGCAGTTGGGAGACCAACTGATGCAGATCTGGAACCAGATGGGTTATCCGCACGAATTCACCATGGGCATGGACAAGGCCGGCCACGAATGGATCGTCGTAGTGGTGAAAGGCACGTTCGATTTTCCCGAGATGCCGGGCGAACCGGTACGCAAATCCGCGGAGCAGGCGCCGCTCGTCTTTGCCGATACCCAGACTGGCGAGCCAGGCTACTCAGCCACGCTATGGGAAACCGATTTCGCCTTCCGCAAGCCGCGTTGCGATGTGGTCGCCAATGGCTGTGCCTATGCACCAAACGGCAGACCAACCGAGCGCGTGCCGGTCGGTATCAAAGTCGGGAATTGGTCAAAACTTTTCGAGGTCGTCGGCCACCGCGAATGGCGCTCCATCGGTCCGCTCTTTACTACTACGTCGCCGCAGCCCTTCCTGAAACTGCCGATCTCCTATGACGTCGCCTGGGGTGGTGTCGACAGGCTCGATCCGGAGGACAAGCTTCCCGCCAGCTACAGATACAACCCGGTCGGAACCGGCTGGTCGCGTGCCAAGAACCAGCGTCTCATTCCCGGCCTGCGGTTGCCGAACACGCAAGCTGTCGGCGAGGATATCCGATCACCGTTCGGCGACTACAAACCGATGAGCTTTGGTCCGATGGGGCGCGGCTGGCCCAGCCGCATCGAATATGGCGGCACTTACGACCAGAACTGGATCGACAACGTCTTCCCTTTCCTGCCGCAGGATTTCGACGAACGCTACTTCCAGATGGCGCCGCCCGACCAGCAGATCGACGCGCCGAAAGGTGGCGAGGACGTGCAGTTGGTGAACCTGACATCCAATGGACGCGAGAGCTTTCGACTGCCGCAGACGGCATTGCCGATGAGGCTCTTCAAAGGCAGGCTAACTGCCTTCGAAGGGGACGTGAGTCCCGACACCATACTGTTCGATCTCGAGGCACGACGCTTTTCGATGGTCTGGCGTTTGTCTCATCGAATCGAGCGAACGGTGCTCGACTTCACAGAGTGCTGGGTCGGCGCCCCAACGGAATCGATGATTCATGCCCACGAGACTGGTCGCATCTTCATTCGGGCAAATGGCGCAGCGCCGGACGACGATGAGGAGGACGCCGCTTGAACGGGACGATCGACATCGCCTCGGTTGGCATGGTGACGCCTGTGGGGCTCGATGCCCCCGCTTCTTGCGCCGCGATGCGTGCACGGCTGGACGGCTTTCAAGAGACACGTTTCACGGGAGCACGCGGCGAACCTCTGATCGGAGCACCAATACCGCTACCCCGAGACTGGATCGGTGAACGAAGGATCGCGCACCTGGCAGCCGGCGCAATCTCCGAAGCATTGGCCGAAGGGCATACGGCTGGTGAGCAAACTGCCCTCATTCTATGTTTGGCCGAAGACAGCCGCCTGGGAAAACCGGTTAGAGACGCGTCGAGGCTTTTGACAAGAATCGCCGAGATCGTTGAGATAGCTCCGCACGTAAAGTCGCGCGTTATCAGCTACGGCCGACCTTCGGGCCATGTGGCGCTTGAGCAGGCTCGTCGCCTGATCTCTTCAGGACAAGTGCCCAACGTCGTGATCGTGGGCGTCGACAGTTACCTCACTTCGCGAACGGTCCGACACTATCTCAATCAGAGCCGGCTGATGACCAAATTCAATCCAAACGGCTTCATCCCCGGAGAGGCCGCCGCGGCCGTTCTATGCACCAAGCCTGGAAAGGGCCTGCTGACGTTACTTGGGCTTGGCCTGTCACGCGAACCCGCAGCCATTTACAACAAGGAGGATCTCCCACTCCGTGGCGACGGTATGACTGCTGCATATGGCGTAGCGCTGCAGGAATCACGCTTCGACATGATCGGAATTGGCTATCGAATATCGGATCTGATCGGCGAGCAATATTGGTTCAAGCAAACGGCTCTTGCGTCACTTCGCCTGACGAGGGGCCATATCGAATTTCAGGACCTCTGGTCCCCGGGCGAGTCGATGGGAAATGTCGGAGCCGCCGTTGTACCCACGATGATCGGAATGGCCTTCACTGCGGCAAAGAAGGGATATGCCGCCGGCAATCCGGTGCTCATCGAGGCTTCGAACGACGAAGGGGCCTGTGGCGCCGCCGTCGTGGCGTCGAGGCTGAACTAATGTCCAACGTCTTTGCAAACGGACTGGAGATTTCCGGCAAGGCGGTTGACGCCAAAACAATCGCGGCGTTCCCCGACGTCTGCTTCACCCCGCCGGAAAATCCGGCGACACCACCCGGGGTTCCGATCCCATATCCCAGTTTTGGATTTGCTTCCGATACGGAGGATGGTACCGGGACCGTGAAAATCGGCGGTAAGACGATAAACATAAAGAACAAGTCCGACCTAACTAAAACATCTGGAACAGAAGCCGGATCCGCTGCCAAAAAGGGCGTAATAACTTCCAATAATACCGGCAAAGAATACTTCAATTCGTGGTCGCCAAATGTGAAAGCAGATGGCGAACCCGTAATAAGATTTACCGATCTTGCAACGAACAACCACGGATCGACGATAGCCAACACACCACCTTGGCTGCATGTATGCAAGCTAAACCCCGGATGGACTCCGACTTGTCAGAAATTGTACGAAGATTATCTATTTATGTACAAGCCGAACAAGTGTGCCAAAGGCTATGAACCGCACCATATTATAGACAATTGTGCTTTCGTACGAGCAGGGGCGCGCGCCTCAACCAAGAAATCCTTTAAGTCGGCAAAAAAGATGGCGGCCCGCGTCTGGAAAAAACTTAAGAATATCTTCCAGGCCGGAAGCCCCCATCCAGGCCGAAACTACAATGAAGACGATGCACCCTGTATCTGTCTGAAAGACAACATGGATCATGGTGAGCAGCACAAGGTCGCACATGACGTTACGCGGGCGGAGGCAAAGAAAGCGAATGTCAAGGCCAAGGGAGGGAAATGGAAGTACAGTCAGGCGAGAGCTGCCGGCGTCAAGTCCGTGAAGAAGGCGGCCAATTTGACGGACGCACAGGCCGAATGCATCAAGATCGTGCTCGATTCCTACTACAAGAAACAAATGGGTTGCACGGAAAGCACGGAGGTTGGCGGGCCTGAGACCAGCGCTCCGACCGCGACATCCTTCGCTACGGGTAACGGCGGTAACGCCAACATCAGTGCCGTCCCGTCGTAGAGCGGAGCACCGCAAGGAGTTAGACCTATGAGGTATCGCACGCCTGATGGTTTGTATCCTACCTGCGTCGCGTTGCACGATGCGGGCGCATACGTGATTGCGCATCCGATCGGCGACGGGCCGGTAGACGCGGATCGAACGCTCTTGTTCGAGGTTCGTAACAACGTAGCCACGCTCATCCGGGACTTTGGCATCGAAGTGACCGGGATCGCTTGTGTGGCGGATTCTCTATTCGCAGTGGACGGCTATTCGGGCCTCTATCGATTGCGCGACGGCCAATGGACGGATCTGCCGGACGTTGGCGATCCCGTCCCACGAATAAACGCGTTGCGTGTGGTCGCCGGCAAACTGTGTGGCCTGACTTCAGAAGGCGTCATCTGCCTGTGGCAAGACCCGGCCTGGGTCGAAGTTACTCCCAACGATGATGACACATACCTGTTCGACCTTGCACTCGACGGCAGTGGAAAGATGATGGCGACCGGCGACAACGGCTTCCTGGCCTATGTCGTGAACGGCGCTTTTCAGCAAATAGACGTACCGACAAACGCCAGTCTGACATCGGTGTTCGCGCTGTCCAAAGATACCATGCTGGTGACAGGGTGGAATGCCACGGCTTTGATAGGCAACGCCGACCAGCTAACCCAACTCAACGTGGACGGACGCACCGAGACCCTCATGAATTCAGTTCGCTGGGACAACAAGGTCTTGATTGCGGCAGGCGAGGAAATACTCGAACTGAACGGTACGATCTTGTCGGTTTTTGACTCAACGCCGGCGATCAGGTTGACCTGTGACGGAAATCAGCTGTGGAAGCAGTATGGTCGCGGCGTCGACAAATTCGAGAGCGGTCGGTGGATAAATATACCTCTGATCGCAGATATCTAAATGGACTTGTCGGCGTTTTAGCCGCGACAGACGCGGGCAAGGTCACGAGCGCGGAGCGGAAGCCAGGTAAGTCCGCACCTTATCAATGTCGAGATCGAGGATTCGTGGCGGCTCGGCCGCCGATAGCATTCTGAGCACGAAAAGCTCACCCTGTTCAGGGAACTCGTCATATCGCTCCTTTGCGATCCTGAGGCCGGCTTCGCGCGCGACCCGCAGACCGTCGAGATGAGCCTCAAGACGCTCGACCAGCCGGGCAATCCTGACCTCGTCCAGTTCAGCGTTTTCTTCAGGATGCAGGAGGTGGCGGTCATAGACAGACCAGAGAAACGCTGCCATTTCCGCGTGCTGCCGGACAATTTTTTCCAGAACAAACTTGCTCAATTGAGATTCACCGACCCGCCTCGAATATTATTCGTGACACTGGCGTGGCTTGTTACATACGTGCCCCGGATTGTGATGTGACCATCCTTCTCCATGATTATGGCCGCCTTGCCGCATCGTAACTCGATCCGTTCCTTGCCGACTACCTTCACCGTCTCTCCGTCCCTGACGATATGCACCGCGCTGTCGCCTCGGCTCGGTTCGACGATGCGGCCGACAATCAATGGCCGTAACGGATCTCCATCCTGAAACAGCAATGCAACCTCGGTTCCGATCATACCGGCGGAAAGATCCGTCAGCGTGCGTGCGGGGATCGCCGTGTCGTTGGGATTTCCGGGAAATACGACGAGTGGTGCGTCGTCTCCAAAGCCGAGGAATACGCCGATCACCACGCCTTCAATTCGATCAACGACCGTTGTCATAGCTGGCCTCAGTTCTGCTTGATCTCGGAGCCTTTCATCGTGATGTCGCTGGAAGCCTTGACGTTCACTTTGCCAGACGCCTTCACGATAATGTCCTTTCCACTGATAGTGATTTCCCCGTCTTTCTTGAGTGTGATGGACGACGATCCACAATTGAAGATGATCTGCTCGCCGGCTGTGATGGTCATGCCCTTGGCGACCTTGATGAGACCGTCTTCGCCGATATCGAGCATATCCTTCTTCGCAACCTTCGTGCTACGGGCACCTCCGATCTCTGTCGAGTCGTCTTCGCCGACTTTTGCGCCGCGCTCCTTGGCAATTTCGGTGCTGTGAGCGCCGCCTATCTTGAATACCTGGTCCGCACCCGTCTGCACGGTCTGATCTGCAGAAATCTGCCAGGTGTCACTTGCACCAATCGTGTGGCTTTGCCCCGCGCCAACAGTCATTGATCGCGTGGCGCCAATATCGTTCATTTGAGGGCCGCCAACGCTACGCTGCTCCGCCGCGCCGACACTGTCGATGCGCGCCGCTCCCACCGTGATCGTCTGGACGATCGCCACGGTCTGTGTGTGGTTCGCGCCTATGGTTTCGGTGGAATTCGACCCAATGCTGATCGTCTCGTTCGACCCCACCGTCAGCGAGCGATTGACGCCCACCGTCTCGGTGTCGTTGTTGCCGATATCGGTCGTCTGGTCGACGCCGACCTTGACCGTCTTGTTGTTGCCGACGTCCTCGTCGAGGTTGTGGCCGACGGAGTGCTTGGCGTCGTGGTCGATGCGGTCGGACTGGTCGTGCTGGACCGTCTTGTTGCGATCGTGCTTGATCAGAAGGTGATGGTCCTTCTGCGCCTGGAAATTGACCAGTTCGGAGCCGGCCTTGTCCTCGAACATCAGTTCGTTGTAGCCGCCACCGCCCTTCGATGAGTTGGATTTCCAGCCCGACTGCGTGGCGTTGCCGGGCAGGCCGTAGGGCGGCATCTGCGAGGCGTTGTAGACCCGGCCGGTGATGATCGGCAGGTCCGGATTGCCTTCGATGAAATCGACGATCACTTCCTGGCCGATACGCGGGATCTGGATGAAGCCCCAGCCGCTGCCGGCCCAGGTCTGCGACACCCGCACGAAGCAGGAGCTCTTCTGGTCCTTCTTGCCGAGACGATCCCAGTGGAACTGCACCTTCACCCGGGCATATTTGTCGGTGAAGATCTCCTCGCCGGACGGACCGACCACCGTCGCCGTCTGCGGTCCGCGCATGATCGGCCGCGCCGTGATCCGCGGCGGCCTATAAGGCACCGAGGTCGGCGCCACGCCGAGCACCACCTTGAAATTCTCGCCATCGGTGTCGACGCCGGCGCGATAACCCGGATCGAACAGCCGGTATTCGGCGCTGACGACCAGATATTCCTTGTTCTGGTCGTCGCGCGGAAAGCCGTCGAGCTTGAAGGTGCAGCCGGAGAACAGGCCGCGCACGGTGCCGACGGCGGCAATGCGCATATGCGGCGCCTGGATCTCCTCGCGCCTGATCGCCGCCAGGCTGTCGCCGCGGCCGACTTCCAGATGCGCGCCGGGGTGGCGATAGTTCTCGCCGGCCGCCTGTTTGTGGCCGAAGGGCTGCGCCGATTTCGCCATCAGGTCGGCGGCGGGCTTCTCGAAATCGTAGTCGGTGTGGGCATAGGCGCCCGGGCGCACCGCGCTGCCTGGAATCCACTCGGTGATGTATTCGACGTCGCGGCGCGAGCCTTGTCCTTCGAACTGATAGAGCACCGTCTCATAGCCAGGCGCAGGCTTCAGCTTGCTCATGGCGTCAGCCAGGATCAGTTTGTGCTCGCCCTCGGCATGCTCGAAGAAATACATGATGCCTTCGTGCTCGAGCAGCCGCTGGACGAAATCGAGGTCGCTCTCGTCATATTGCACGCAATATTCGCGCGGTGGATAGGACCCCTGCAGCCGCTTTTCGAACTTGGCGATGCCGCCATATTTGGAGAAAATCTCCTCGACGATCTCGACGGCGGTCTTGTCCTGGAAAATGCGGCAGTCGGTAGTATTGCCGAGGAACCACAGCCACGGCCTGACGACCGCTTCGTAATAGGCCATCCGATCCTCGATGCGGGTGAGACGAAACTCGGCGATAAGGCCGCTGAACCAGCGCTTGGGATCGGACTCGCCTTCGATCGAAACGACGCCGCCCAGCATCTTCAGCGGATCGATATCCGCATTGGTGCTGACAAATCCCACGGTGTAGGCAAGGCAGCGGCTGATCTCGTCGCGGCCGACGAGATGCGTGAAGGTCAACAGCTCGGCGCCGACCGGCGTCTGCACAAGTGCGGCGCGTTGTTCACTCGGCATGGGTCGTGCCCCTCCTGGACGCTAGTGTGGCAGGTTCGCAGCCCTTCTTGTGTTAACGACCTCACGTTCAGGACTGAATTTGCCACCCAGGGTCATGTTGAGCCTACCACATGTTCCGTGGCAGACCAAAGAGAGCGAGCGGCTGGCAGGTCCCTGTTTGCGCCGCTTTCGCCAGTGTGAAACGCCGCTCTCCCGCTGTGCCCGCAAGCTGCTAGACTATGGCGCATCGGATCAATGGGAAGGCCAGCGGTCGACAGGCCATATTGCATGTTCATCAGGCTGCAGATCAGCAATGTCGATGTCCTGCCTGCCGGGCTGCCGCCCGGTTACGCATCGCGCGACCGCGGGTTCGAGATCGGGCGCGAGCACTGCGCCTGGACCTTGCCCGATCCGGACAAATTCATCTCCGGCCGGCACTGCGAAGTCCGCTATGAAGGCGGCGCTTTCTTTCTCTACGACGTCTCGCGCAACGGCACCTTCGTCAACGGCTCGAGCCAGCGCCTGACCGGCCCGCACCGGCTTGCGCAAGGCGACCGGCTCCGGATCGGGCGCTATATCGTCTCGGTTTCGATCGATGACGCGAACGCAGCCTTCGGTGGCCATGGCTCGACGCAACGGCAGATGCCCGTGGCCGGATCCTTCCCGGACCATGTCGCTGCGCCACGGTCACCGACCGCGCCACCGGCTTCGGTCTCCAGCCGGCCACAGCAAGCCGACGAGATCCTGCGCGCGATTGCCGCCGGTGCCGGAATCCCGCCGGAAGTGCTTCTGCTGCGCCAGCCGAATGAGGTGGCCGGCGAGATCGGCGCCGTATTGCGGATCGTCGTCGACGAACTGGTGCTGCTGCTGAAAGCGCGCGCCGCAGCGAAAGTCCTGGCCAAGACCAGCGATAGAACCATGATCAATGCCGCCGACAACAATCCGCTGAAGTTCGTGCCCGGGACCGACGAAATCCTCGACATCATGTTTGCGCGGCGCAGGGCCGGCTATCTCGACGCCAGGCACAGTATCGAAGACGCTTTCCACGACCTCAAGGCGCATGAGTTCGCCACTTTCGCCGCCATGCAGGCGGCCCTGGCGCGGCTGCTCGACGATTTGTCGCCCGAGGCGATCGCCAAAAAACTGCCGCCGTCTTCCTTTGCCTCGAGGAAGACGCGCGCCTGGGACGCGCTGGTCGCGACCTGGCGAGCCAAGGAGGAGGCGCACGAAAACGGCCTGCTGGACATATTCCTCACCTATTTCAGCGAAGCCTATGCCAAGGCCGCCAAACAGAAACCGCCAGGCAAGAGCTGACCTCGCCTGCCACGAAGCCGGTCCGGCAGCTGGCGACCAAAATTGCGCCGGGTTTCAATCGGAACCTTCTGAGACTACGATCACATACGACAATTGAGCACGCGGGTACGGTTGGTCGACCTCGGGGGTCTGCGGCACATGTCACGTCACGGCGAGATAGCGTCCTGCGGTCCGCGTTCGCGCGGACATGGCGCTGCGCGTCGCGCGGCCGTGCGCGCGTCGGGGCACGATCGGCGATGAGCTCGAAGGACGATCCTTTCGATCCGGCCGGCAAGACCGTCATCCGGCCCAGCCGCCCCAACCCCAGCCGCAAGCAAAAGACGGTCCTCGCCCGCGATGCGCCGGCGCCCAACAGCACCGTGATCGCCCCTGCCAGCATCCCGGAATCGACGGTTTTCGATCCCAACGCCGGCCGCCAGCCGCCACCGCAGGCCGACCTCACGGGGACGGTGATCTATCAAGGCGCGCCTTTCGCCGCAGTGCCCGCCGATCCGTCGTTTCACGGTTCGGCCGAGACGGCAGAGAAAACGCCGTGGGATACGCTGCTCGGCGCCAGCGACGGTGTCGACTATGGAACGGCCAACCCGATCGTTGCTGCCGCGGCGCCCTTGCTGATGCTGCTTGGGCACCTGCGGCTGGTGGCCGTCGAAAGACAGGCTGAGCCGCTGGCGGAGCATGTCGCCGGCCTGATCGAGGAGTTCGACCGCAAGATCGCCAGGACCGAAACCTCCGAAGAGGATGCGCGCATCGCCAGCTATGTGCTTTGCGAAACCGCCGACGATATCATCGCCAACCTGCCCGGCTCCGGCCGGGATGCGTGGGCGCAGTACGCCATGCTGCAGCGCTTCTTCCAGGTCAAACCGACCGGCGCCGGTTTCTTCCAGGCGCTCAACACAGTGCTGGCGACGCCGGAACCGCACCGCAATCTGATCGAACTGATGCATGTCTGCCTGTCGCTTGGCTTCGAAGGCCAGTATCGCGGCCAGCCGCGCGAAGGCCTGGAGCGTGTCCGCCGCGACGTCTACGAGACGCTGGCCTACTTCCGCGTCCCCGGTGACGACGACATCTCGCCGCGCTGGCAAGGCCTGTCGCTGACGTCAGCACAAGGCTCCAGGCGAATTCCGCTCTGGACCATCGCCGCCGCGACGGCCGCCGTTTTGACGGCAGCCTTTTTCACGCTGCGGGTTCTCATCACCAATGACGGCGAGGCCGTCGCCGGCGAATTGCTGGCGCTCAATCCGGCGACGCCGGTCACCATCGAGCGCACCGGCTTCGTGCCGCTGACCGAGGAGGTGAAAGTCGTCGCAGCACCAACGGCGATTGCGCAGGTCGACCGCATCCGCGCCGCGCTGGGCAAGGAGATCGAAGCCGGCGGCGTCAGCGTCGGCACCAAGGGCGATTTCATCGTCGTGGAAATCAGCAACGCTCTGCTGTTCCAGTCCGGACGAGCCGAAGTCAAAGCCGAGTTCGAGCCGGTGGCGATCAGCATCGCGGCGGCGCTCGATGCCGAGCGCGGGCCGATCCGGATCGTCGGCCACACCGACAACGTCAAACCGAAGAAGACCAGCGCCTTCAAGTCGAATTTCGACCTCTCCGTCGCCCGCGCCCAATCGGTCGAAAAGATGATCGCCGCGCATTTCAGCGATCCGTCGCGGACAAAGGTCGAGGGCAAGGGCGAGGACGAGCCCATCGCCGACAATGCAACACCGGAAGGCCGCGCCAAAAACCGCCGTGTCGACGTGATGATCCCGCGGGAGGAGACGTTGTGACCGGCTGGCTGGTGCGCATCTTCAGCACGCTCGCGCTGGCCGGCTTTGCCGCCGCAGTCTGGTTCGCGGGCCCGTTGATCCGCTTTGCCGGCGCCCGGCCGCTGGACCCGGTCTGGCTGCGGGCGGTGGTCATTGGCGCCGTCGTCGGTACGGTGGCGATCATCTACGCGATCCGGCTCTGGCAAAGGCGCAAGGCACAGAAGGCGCTGGAAGCCGCCATGGCCGCCGCCGAGGATGACGGCAGCGATGCAAAGGTGCTGGAAGCCCGCATGAGCGAGGCGGTTGCGACGCTCAGACAGTCGAGCGGCAAGCGCAACTTCCTCTACGACGTCCCCTGGTACATCGTCATCGGCCCGCCGGGCGCCGGCAAGACCACCGCATTGGTCAATTCCGGGCTGAACTTTCCGCTTGCCGGGTCGGGTCAGGCGCAGCCTGTGGCAGGCGTCGGCGGTACGCGCAATTGCGACTGGTGGTTCACCGACGAGGCGGTGCTGATCGACACGGCCGGGCGCTACACGACGCAGGACTCCAACGCGCGGACCGACGCCAAAAGCTGGCTCGCGTTCCTGTCGCTGCTCAAGCGGTATCGGACTCGGCAGCCGATCAATGGCGTCATCCTGGCGATCAGCCTTGCCGATCTGATGGCGGACGGTGAGCAGGCCGCCCGTGTCGCCGAGATCCGCAGCCGATTGCAGGAAATCCACGCGGTCCTGAAGGTCCGCTTTCCGGTCTATGTGCTGTTCACCAAAGCCGACCTGGTCTCCGGATTCATGGAGACTTTCGGCGGTTTCGACGAAGCACGCCGGCGCCAAGTATGGGGCGCAACCTTCCAGACCGCGGAGCGCGGCCTGAACATGGTTGGCGAGGCGGCGGCCGAATTCGACGCGCTGGTGAAGCGCCTGAGCGAGGAGATGAGCGAGCGGCTGCAGGCGGAGACCGATCCCGTCGCCCGTATCGCCATTTTCGGCTTTGCAGCGCAGCTCGGCGCGTTGAAAGGTCGGATCATGCATTTCCTCGACGGCGTCTTCGAGCCGACGCGCAAGCAGCTGAACGCGCCCTTGCGCGGTCTCTATTTTTCCTCCGGCACCCAGGAAGGCACACCGATCGACCAACTGCTCGGCAGCATCGGCCGCAGTTTCGGCAAGAACGCCCAGGCGCATCTTTCCGGCACCGGCAAAAGCTTCTTCCTGCACGATCTGCTGAGCCGCGTGATTTTCGCGGAGTCCGGCTGGGTGTCCTATGACAAGGCAGCCGACAGGCGGGCTACGATCGCCCGCTATGCCGGCCTGACGGCAATCGCGGCCACAGCGATCGCCGGGCTTGGCGTTCTCGGCCTGAGCTTCACGACAAACAAATCGCTGGTCGCCGCCACCAGCCAGGCGGCCGGCCAATATCGCCAGACAGCCGCCCCGCTGCTTGCGAACACAACGGTGTCGGATGCGGACCTCGAAACCGTCATCGGCGCGCTCGATGCGCTGCGCAGCCTGCCGGCCGGCTATGACGCAAAAGACCAGCCGACGCCGGCCGAGGCGACGTTCGGCCTCAGCCAGCGTGAGCGTATCCTGTCCGCCTCCGAGACCGCCTACAGGCAGGGGCTGGAGCGGATGTTCCGCTCGCGCCTGCTGTTCCAGCTCGAACGCACGATCGAGGCCAAAATGGCCGATCCGATGGCGCTGTATGAGCCGTTGAAAATCTACCTGATGCTTGGCGGCAAGGCGCCGAAAGTCGATGACGAACTGGTCGTCACCTGGCTGAAGCGCGACTGGGAGCAGAACCGCTACCCCGGCGCCCACAATCGCGACGGGCGGGCGCAATTGGAGAAGCATCTGCGCGCCATGCTGGCGCTTGATGACGACCAGGACCCCACCTTCGAACTCAACCGTTCGCTGGTCGAATCCGCTCAGCGCTCGCTCGGCCGTATGACGCTCGCCGACCGCGCCACCGCGCTCATCCAGTCGGCCACCTATGCGGCGGCGCTGGACGATTTTTCGGTGTCGCAGCAGGCCGGCCCAGAAGCGCCGGTACTGTTCGAGCGCAATGACGCCAACGACCTGGCCTCGCTTCGCGTCCCCGGTCTCTACACCCATGCCGGCTTCGATTTCTATCTGGCGCAGCTCGCCAAGGTGGCGCAGGCGCTGGTCGACGATCAATGGGTGATCGGCAGCAGCGGAGAGCAAGGCGGCTTCGACCAGGAGTTACTCAAGCTCGGCCCCGAGCTTCTCGATCGCTATGGCAAGGGTTTTGCGGCGGCGTGGAACGAGGTCCTCGACAGGTTGAAGTTCAAGGCGATGGCCGCCGACAAACCGCAATATCTGGCGCTGTCCGCAGCCGGCTCGCCGAGTTCGCCGCTGATGCAGCTGTTCGAGGCGATCGCGAGCGAAACGGCTTTGACGCAGGAGCGCAATCCGGCTGCGTCTCAAGACAGTGATCAGGAAGCCGCCGCCCGCACCAAGGGCCTCGCCCGCATCGGCATCCAGCTCGCGGCGCGCAAATCGCAAAGCCGGGCCGGGACCGCCTTTGTCAGCACGCAGAGCCAGGATCCGGGCGCCAACATCGAAGCCCAGTTCCGGTCCGTTCAGGCTTTGGTGGCCGGCGCACCCGGCCAGCGGCCGCTCGATGCCTTGACCCAGAATTTCCGCGAAATCTACCAAAGCGTGCGGCTGGCGGCTGATGTCCCCGCGCAGACGGACCAGGCCAACGCCAATCTGCAGCTTCAGATATCAACGCTGCGCGCCAACGCCTCGCGGCTGCCGAAGGCGCTGGCCAGGATGGTGAGTGCGGCGGCGGATGATTTCGAGGGCACTGTCGCCGAAACATCGACCACGCATCTCAACGAAATGCTGGAAGAGACCGTCGGCCGTCCGTGCGAAGAGGTGATTGCGGGGCGCTTTCCATTCGCCCCTGCCGGCACCGACGATGTCGCGATGGCGGATTTTGCCAGGCTGTTTTCTCCGGGCGGGGTTCTCGACCGGTTCTTCGCGCAGAACCTGGCGTCGCTGGTCGACATGAGCGGCCAGGACTGGGACTGGAAACAAGACACCAAGTTCGGCCGCAATCTGGCGAAATCGACGCTGAAGAATTTCCAGCTTGCGGCACAAATCCGCGCGGCTTTCTTTCCGCTTGGTGGGCCGGTGCCGTCGATCAACATCACCTTCACGCCGCTCTCGCTGCATGGCGATGCCGACATGGCGCTGCTCAATATCGATGGCCAGGTGCTGCAAGCCACCCAGGCCGGCAACACGCCGGGCCTGATCCCGTGGCCGGGCAAGACCGGCTCAGCCAGTCTCAGCCTGACGCCAGAGCTGCCGGGACGCGAATCCGCAATCAAGTTCGACGGCCCCTGGGCGTTGAAACGATTGCTGGACAAGGGACAGGTCACCGCCAATGGCGACAGTCTCGAAGCGCATTTCGTCATCGGCGGGCGCGATGTCGCCTACACGATCAAGACCGGGGAGGACGGCAACCCATTCACGCTGCCGGCGCTCTCCGCGTTCAGCTGTCCGAAGGCCTTCTGATGCGGAATTGCATGGCAGGACCGGCGATTGCAGGGCGTAGAGACAGCGGCTGCACCACACCGTCCGTCATCGGCGGCCTAGATTTCGATACTCTAATGCATGGGGCTGTGGCAGACTGGCCAGGCACGTCAGCCAAGGCGTTGCGGAGGGTAGGCAAGTGAGCGGTGCCGCCTTTGAGAGCTACGGCGTTAGCCACAAGGGCTGCGTGCGCGACCACAATGAAGACAGCTATCTGGTTGAGCCGCAGATCGGCCTGTGGGTCGTGGCCGACGGCATGGGCGGGCATGAAGCCGGAGAGGTCGCCTCGGCGAGCATTGTCGAGCATCTGGCAACGATCGGCATCGCCAGCTCGGCGCCGGATCTGCGCGCGCGCTTCGAGGACCGGCTGAACCGAGCCCATGCCGAGATCCGGCGTATCTCGCGCTCGCGCGGCGTGACCATAGGCTCCACCGTTGCAGCACTTCTGGCCATGGACGGCAGGTTCGCCTGCCTGTGGTCCGGCGACAGCCGCGTCTATCTCGTGCGCGACGGCGCGATCTCGCAGATTTCGCGCGACCACACCGAGGTTCAGGAGCTTCTCGACAGCGGCGCGATCAGCGCCGCCGAGGCGGAGAACTGGCCGCGCCGAAACGTCATCACGCGCGCCATCGGCGTCAACGACGACATCGCCATCGACTTCCAGCAAGGCGAGACGCTGGCGGGCGACATTTTCATCCTGAGCACTGACGGGCTGACGGCGCATGTTAGCGATGCGGAGATTGCGGCAGCAGTGCTCTCGGCAGCGCCGCCGGCTGCCTGCGAAAAGCTGCTCGCAATGGTGCTTGAGCGCGGCGGCACCGACAACGTCACCATCGTTCTGGTCAAGATCAGAGACAAAGGCAATGGCCTGTCCCGAGCAGGAGGCCACGACCGATGAGCTCCGACGACAAGACGCGGCTGTTGCCCAATATGGCGGATACCAGCGTCGGCACTCAGCTCAGCGGCATCTACGAGCTCGACGAACGCATCGCCTCGGGTGGCATGGGCGAGGTCTATCGCGGCCACAACATCCAGACCGGCGATCATGTCGCGATCAAGATCGTGCTGCCGGAATTCGCCCGCGACCAGACGATCCTGTCGCTGTTTCGCAAGGAAGCCTCGATCCTCAACCATTTGTCGCATGACGCTGTCGTGCGCTATCACGTCTTCACCATCGATCCCGGTATAGGGCGGCCCTATCTGGCGATGGAATTCGTCGACGGCCAGTCGCTTTACGACGTCATGCGCGGCGGCGCGATGGCGACGCAGGATGTGCGCAAGCTGTGCCACCGGCTGGCATCGGGCTTAAGCGCCGTGCACCAGGCCGGCGCCATCCACCGCGATCTTTCGCCCGACAACATCATCCTGCCGGGCGGACGGGTCGATCGCGCCAAGATCATCGATTTCGGTATTGCGCGATCGGCGACGGTCGGCGGCGAGACGCTGATCGGCGGCAAGTTCGCCGGAAAATACAATTATGTCTCCCCAGAGCAGCTCGGGCTCTATGGCGGCGAGGTCAGCGAACAGTCCGACATCTACAGCCTGGGGCTGGTGCTGGCGGCGGCGCTGCTTGGCAAGCCGATCGACATGGGCGGCTCGCAATACGAGACCGTCGAAAAGCGGCGGAGCGTGCCTGATCTCTCCGGGATCGATGCCGATTTCAGGGACATCGTCGAAGCGATGCTGCAGCCCGATCCGCAACAACGGCCGGCCAGCATGGCCGAAATCGCAAGGATGACCCGCGACGATGATGACGCCACCTTGCCGCCGGCTTCGCTTGCGCCGCGGCCGGGTCTGCCGCGAACCGGGCAGACCGCCGGTCCGGTTTCGAAGGTCGAGGGTTCGCAGGGCCCCAGTGCGGTCCCCGCAAGCGGCACGGCAGAGCCATCCTTCGTGCCACACGTGCGCCCAGCGCTTCTGTCGCAACCGAAGCCGGCAGCTGAAATTCCCAGGCGAGCAAGCACACCGACGAAGCCTGCTACGAAAGGCCGAAGCCTGACGATCGCGGCGCTGGCGGCTGTTGTCGTGGCATCGCTGGGAGGACTCTATGCATCGGGCATCCTGGGTTTCGGAGACCGGCCTCGCGCCATCGATACCGGCAAGACACCGCCGCTCCAGCCCGATCTGACTAAGCCGATCGTCGCGGACAAGCCCCCGCCGGACACTGCGCCGGTGGAAGAGCCAAAGCCGCAACCGGCAGAGACTCCGGCTGAAGATCAGGCCAAAGCGCCGGTCGCGCCGCAGCCGACGCCGCCGGTCGCGCCGAACACTACAGTCCCGCAGCCAGCCGAACCAACCGACAAGACGGTCTCGTTGCAACCGCCTTCCAACCCGACGCAGCCCGATGTCGCAGAGAAACCCGAGCCTGTCAGCCCGTCGGCAGAGACCAAGGCAACAGAGCCGATCACGCAAACACCTGAACCAACGGCCGAGGCACCCAAACCCGTGGCTCCGACGCCGGGACCCACCGCTCAAGCCCCCGAGGTGCAGGCGCCTGAACCGACCGCACAGGCGCCCAAGCCCGACACGCAGGCGCCTGAACCGACCGCAGAGCCCAAGCCAAGCAAGCCCGATATCGCCAGCGGTGAGCAGGCCGACAGGCCGGCAGAGCCCGACATTGCCATGAATGTGCCCAAACCAGAGGTGCCGCCGCCGGCCGATCCGGCCGCGGAGCGGGTCACCTGGGTAAGCGCGTTCAATGGTGGTGACTGTTTCTACGCGACGGTGACATCGGTCACCAACAAGGGCGTCGCGATTGAAGGCTTCGGCACGTCGGTGCCGCCTTTCGAACAGTTGCTCGGGGAGTTCCAGGCGAAGTTCCATGTCGAGCCGGACATCAGCGTCCGCCTCATCCAGCCCACGCAATGCGGGATCACCGGTTTCCTGCGTTTCATGGGGGCAAGCACGGCCGACAGACCGCAGCTGGTGCTCGACCAGACTTCAGTGCCGGACGGTTCGGCGATCGACGGCACGCTGGTGACGCGCGGCGGGCTGGTGTCCAGCGTGATCCTGATCGACCACAGGGGCATCGCCTTCAACCTCGACGACCGTGTTGTCGCACAAGCCGACAAGGCGACCTTCTCGATCCCGATCGGGCTCGGCGCCGCCGACAAGGCGGTAGGCAAGGCGCTGCCGCAGATCATCATGGTGATCACCGGTCCGGACGAGATCAAGGCGGCGGACTTCACGACGCCGACGCCGGCCTCGGTGCTGCTGCCCAGGATCCTCGACGAGATCGGCGCCAGGACCTCGGCATTTTCGGCGACCGCCAAATATTTCCGCCTCGGCGGGTAGCACGGACGCCGATGGAACGCCGTCGCCGTGATCCCATTGCCCTGAATGCCCGCGCAAAACTCGCCGCGATCGCGTTTGCGACGCTCTTGCTGGCACTTCTTTCCACTGGGCAGGCGCGCGCCGAATTCACCGTCTGCAACCAGACCCTCGACGTCGTCAATCTCGCCGTCGGCCAGAAGGTCGACGACGCCGACCAGACCGATGGCTGGTGGACCATCGGCGCCAATCAGTGCGTCAACGTCATCCGCGAGGAGCTGACCAACCGCTACATCTACATCTACGCCACGGATGTCTTCGGCCACGCCATCTTGGCCGGCTCCACTGACATGTGCATCGAGCGGCGGCGGTTCTCGATCCGCGGCATCACTGAATGCTGGCAACGCGGCCATATCGCCGCGAAGTTTCTCGAAGTCGACACGCAGGAACAGGTGCGCTGGACCTTCTTCCTGACCGGAAGCGCGCCGTGACCCACAGCATCGACACCAGCTTCAAGGCAAAGAAGCAGGCGCGCGCCGCACTGCGCAGACGCAGGATCTGGCTCGGGCTGGCGGTTGGTCTAGGGGTCGTCGTCCTTGCCGCGATCGCCACAGGCTTCTACCTCACCGCCGACTACTGGTCGTTTGGCGACGAGGACGAGGAGTTGCATGCCGTCGAAGGCTCGGACGACGTGCCGGCCGACGCGTCGGTCTATGTGCCCGCCATCATAGATCTCGCCGGCGACCCGATGTGGATCACGCTGGCGCCCGAGGCCGGCGCTGCAACCAAGGGTCGCGCGATGCCGCGCCCGGCGGAGCTCGACCAGGCCGGCATCTCTCCTGAGATCGAAGTCCTGTCCGACGTGATGCTCAGCGCCAGCGAAAAATTCATGACGACGATCCCGTCGACGCAGGAGGATTTCGCCTTTTTCCAGGCGCAGCGGAAGACCGCGGTTGCGCCGCCCGAACCCAGCGATCCGCAGAATGATTTGCAGAACGATCTTCAGCCCGCGCCCGGCGCGGACGAGGTTCCGGCGGCTCCCGGCCCGGCTCCTGATCCGCAGGCCGCTCCGGGTGCCTCGGCGGCAGCTGATGATCCCGAAGCCGGTTGGGGCGAGACCATCGATGAAGGCGAAGCGGCACTGCCTGCCTTCCAGAAAACAGCGGTCGAAAACAACACCAGCGTTGCCACCGTCACCTCGGAATACCAGCGCTTCGAGGCGACCGAGGACACGTTCGTGAAAATCCTCAACGACCGCAGCCTGGACAGCGTAGCACTCGATGCGCATTTTTCCGCCGAGGACGCAAAGCTTGCAGGCGAAGCGCTGAAGGCGCTGTTCGACAAGGACGGCCTGCAGCCTGGCTATGTCGTGGCGATGCGCGGCTTCAGGCCGACGCGCGAGACCACGACGATGTCGCTGATGCAGGTCTCGATCTACGCCAAGAATGTCTTTGTCGGCACGCTGACACGCAACGCGGCCGGCGCCTTCGTGTCGGGTGTCGACCCCTGGGTGCGCGAGGATCTGTTCAACTATTCGGGCGCCGAGACCGAAGGCACGCAGAAACGGCAATACCGCCTGCTCGATGCGATCTATTCGACGGCGGCGCGCAACAATGTGCCGAGCGGCATCATCGGCGAAGCCATTATGTACCTGTCGCGCGGACAGGATCTGGACGCTTTTGCCAGCGAGGACCAGCGCCTTGTGCTGATCTATTCGCAGACGCCGCGCGGCAAGAACGAGACCGACGGACGGGTGCTCTATGTCGGCGTGCAGGGCGCGCAAAAGAACCTCGACTGTTTCGTCTTCCAACAGAGTGATGGCCAGTTTTCCTGCGTCTCGGGCGACGACCAGGTGCGCTCGCTGACAGTGGCCAACGGCATGGTGACGCCGGTCAGCGGCGTCATGACGTCGACCTTCGGGCCGCGCAAGCATCCGATCCTGGGCGTGGTCCGCATCCACAAGGGTGTCGACTGGGCGGCACCTGTCGGCACGCCGATCGCCGCCGCCTTCGATGGCGAGATCATCTTCCAGGGCGACGGCGGCGGTTACGGCAATGTGGTCAAGATTGCGCATGCCGGCGGCCGCGAGACGCGTTATGCGCATATGTCGAAATTCGCCATCGCTAGCGGTGTCGGCACCAAGGTGAAGGCCGGGGACATCATCGGCTATATCGGCACCACCGGCCTGTCGACAGGGCCGCATCTGCATTTCGAACTCTATCAGGGCGGCGAGGCGATCGATCCGCTGGGCACCGCGACCGCCGCGATCGCCGCGACGTCCAGCGATCCCGCCGTCGAAACGCTGACCGACCGTATCGTTCATGTCGAATCGGGCGGCAGCGCGCGGGCGAAGAACCCGCTGTCTTCGGCAACCGGCGCCGGCCAGTTCATATCCAAGACCTGGATCCGGATGATGAACACCTACCGTCCCGAACTGGCGCGCTCGCTGTCGACCGCCGACCTGCTCGCGCTGCGCTACGACGCCACCATCTCGCGCGAGATGGTGCGCAATCTGGCGCGCGAGGGCGAGGCCTATCTCAAGGCGCGCGGCCACCAGATCACCGCCGGCCGGCTCTATCTCTGCCACTTCCTCGGCATGGAGGGTGCGCATCAGGTGCTGGCGTCGCCGGGATCGGCGCAACTGAGCGCGGTGCTCGGCTCGGCCGTCATCCAGGCCAATCCTTTCCTCACCGGCAAGACCGCCAGCTACGTCGTCGACTGGGCGGAGCGGAAAATGGGCCGCAAATTGCCCACGCCCGCGACGACCGATGCAGGCCAGACAACAACGACGGAAGTCCGCCAGACATCGCCGGAGTTCGAAAAATACAAGCAGGCCATCACGGCGTTGGTGGGTTCACTTCAGAACAGCCTTGAGCCGGGCTAGCCGCAGTTCGCAGCCGCCCCGGTTTTCGCCAGGCCGATTGGTTTTGAGGCCGGCAAATGGTATATTAGCGGGCATTTAGAAAGCTTTTTTGGGTCCGTCGTGAACCAAAACTGTGGTTGGGATCACATACGCCCAAGAGCCATGTTGGTAGAAGCGACTGTGTCGCTGGTGAAATTTAGCATGCGCAGACATCCATAGCGCGCCCCGTGGGGCGGAGGGCTGATCCATGAAAGCGTTTGCCGTCCTTTTGAGCGGATTTTTTCTGTTGATGCTGACCGCGCTTGGCACCGCCCAGGCTGCAGCGCCGGATGCCGGAGCGCCTGGCGCCAAACGCGTCGCGCTGGTCATCGGCAACAGCAAATACGTCCATGCCGTCGAGTTGCCCAATCCGGCCAATGATGCGCGCCTCATCGCATCGACGCTGCGCAATGCCGGCTTCGAGGTGATCGAGGGCGTCGACCAGGACAATGCCGGCATGCACAGCCTGATCAGCAAATTCACCGAGCAGTCCTACGACGCCGACCTGGCCGTGATTTTCTATGCCGGCCACGGCATGCAGGTCGACGGCAAGAACTTTTTGATCCCGGTCGACGCCGAGTTGACGTCGCCGGCCTATCTCAAGACCCGCACCATCCAGATCGACGACTTCATGGCCGCACTGCCGCCCGACCCGGCGGTCGGCGTCATCATCCTCGATGCCTGCCGCGACAATCCGCTGGCACGGACGCTGGCCGCTGCGATGCCGAAGACCCGCTCCACCGCCCTGGGTACGGGTCTCGCGCCGATCGATCCGAAATCGGAAGGCGTCGGAACCGGCGGCATCCTGATTGCCTATGCCACCGACCCGGGCGCCATCGCCTTTGACGGCAACGGCGTCGACAGCCCCTACTCCACCGCGCTCGCCAGACATCTGACCGAACCGGGCGTCGAGATCCAGAGTGCGCTGACCCGGGTGCGCGGCGAAGTGGCCGAGACCACCCAAGGCCGCCAGCGGCCATGGCACAACGCATCGCTGGGCCGCGAGGTCTTCCTTGGAAAACCAGCAGCTGAAGCCGCGGCCAAGCCGGCCGCCGATGCTGCGAACACCACGGCAGCGCCAGCCCCTGCCCCCGTCGCCAGCGAACCGCCCGCGTGGGAAGTCGAGCAGCGCCTGTGGGACGAGGCCTCGAAGCGCAACACCGCGCCGTTTTACGAAGCCTATCTCGAACAGTTCCCGAACGGCCGCTTCGCCACGGTGGCGCGGCTGAACATCGACGCGCTGAAGGATCCGAAAGCCCAGGAACGCGAAGTAGCCGCGCTTGATGCTGCCGAAGCGAACCCCGGATCTGCCGTGCGCACCTCGGTCGGCATTTCGGACGACATGAAGAAGGTGCTCGGCACCGCGGAGACAGAGAACGCCATCGGTCTCGATCGCCAGGGCCGCATCGACCTGCAATTGCGCGTCGAGGCGCTGGGCAACGAGCTTGGCCGCGTCGACGGCAACATCGGCGCCAAGACCCGGCAAGCGATCGGCGACTGGCAAGAGGAGAACGGGCTGCCCCCGACCACTTTCCTGACGCGTGAGCAGCTGGCGTTCCTGGAGATCCAGACCGATCCGATGATGGAGGCCGTGCGCGCCAAGCATGAGGCCGACCAGGCCGGCGTAAACAAGCCGAAGAAACAGGTGGTGCAAAAGGCCCGCACGCTGAAGCCGGTGGCGGAGAAACCGCGCAAGAAGCAGTACGCCCAGAAGCCGCGCGGACAACAGCAGTTCGTGCAGAAAAGGCGCAACCGCGAGGTCGTGCGCGAGGAAGGACCGCCGCCGCAGGACAACAATGATTTCCTGACCAAGGCGCTGATCTTCGGCACCGGCGTAGCGGTCGGCGGCGTGCTCAAGAACTGATCGATCACGTCAAACGACAAAAACGCCGCGTGTCCACTGGACGCGCGGCGTTGTGTTTAGTCACGGCCGAAAGACGCAGCCAGCGAAGCTACTGCGCCTTGATCCGCATCTCGACCCGGCGGTTGACGGGATCGTAGGGGTCGGGATTGCGCGGATTGGCCTCGCCCAGCCCGACCGCCGTGATACGCGTGGACTCGATGCCGTTGGATTCCAGGAAAGCCGTCACCGATTGCGCCCTGCGCTGCGACAGGCCCTCATTGTAGTTCGCCGAGCCGGACGCGTCGGTATAGCCTTCGACGACGAAGGACAGCTTGCTCAGCCGATCGTCCCTCAGCGCCTTGGCGAATTCGTCGAGTTCGCTGCGCGCCTTGGCGTCGAGCTCGGACGAATCCAGGCTGAAATTGATCAGCATATCGAGGCTGGCCTTCTCCGACGGCTTATCTTTCTGGCCGGTCTTGCTCTTGCACTCATCCTCGGTGCCGACGCAAATCCCGCGCGCCGCGCCGTGATCGATCGCGCCGGCAAAAAACTTCACGATGTCTTCCGATTTCTGAAGTGGGTCGGCATAAGCGTGCGTGGAGAAAAGCACGGCCGCCAACACTAAGACTAAACTGCCCCGCTGCATGACGGTTACTCCTGCTCTGACTCATTGTTTCGTCGCAATTCCGGACGGAAAGCCGCTTCTTCCTGGAATTGCTCCGAGCTTCTGATGTCACCAAAGCCCGATCCGTCGGACCAAGACGGTCAGGCTCCATGTTCCGTTCGACCCAAATCTTCTCCGAAAGCCGGCTTCGCCTTTTTTCGGATCGGAGGGTCTGTTTGTGGAATATACCAAAGCGCGGCGCGTTTGTCTGTGAACAACGTCATGGACATGTGGCGGTCGACAGGCTTGACCCGCGCCTCGCAGGCGAGTTGAGTGAGAGCTGCCCTGGGGGGAGGACAACAGCAGCGATGGTCAACGGGCTTCGATTCCAGACCGCACGCGATCTCTTCGCCGCCAACACTGCTGTCGCCCAGGATATGACGGCAGTTCCCACCGACCAGCCCTCGCTCGAGTTCTGCCGCCGGCTGATGGCCGGGCGCATCCCCGAGGAAGCGATCACCTTTTGCGCCTATCTCCTTCCCGACCGGGCAGCGATCTGGTGGGGCCATGAGTGCCTTGATCATCTGACCGAACTGCTCGAGGAGCAGGATCTCGAAACGCTGGCGCTGATCCAGGACTGGGTCGGCGAACCCGGCAATGCAAGCCGCCGGGCGGCTGTCGCCGAGGCGGCGATGGCGCGGCAGCAAACCCCTGCCGGCTGGATCGCGCTGGCGGTGCAACGGCATATCAATGGCTCGGCGGATCAGTCCAACGGGTCGAGGCTACGGCCGCTGCCCGCTGCCCATGCCGTCAATGCCGGCATTCTGGCCGGACTGGCGCGGGTTGCGGTGGCGGATCGTTTCTCGGTGCTCACCGCCTTTGTCGAAATGGGCATCCATCTGGCCGAAACCGAAGCGCTGCGCAGAGCCTGATTGCTCTTACTTGCGCAATCACGAGCGTCTCGGTGGTGCCTATCGATCGCGCAGAGAACGCCCACGACTTTCTTTTATAGCCTTGGTTATATTAGTATATTAGCAAATTCTTGACAATTGCCCAAAGCTCTGGTTTTCTTGACATATTAAACAAAGTTCGTTGCGTTTTTTACGGACGGGGTACACATGTCTGCACTGGTTGTAGCAGACCCGCGGGGGGTCTATCTCGCCGGTCTTGAGTGGGTTTTGCGTGAGGCGGGACACAGCGTTGTCGCAGAATGCCACCTCACGATTGAGGTTCTCCCCTTGGTGGAGCGCCACCGGCCTGATATCGTCATCGTCGGCCTGGATATCGCGGACCCGCAGACGGCCGCACTTTCCTCCCGGCTGAAGGCCGCCAACGGCGCTCTCGGCATCATCTTTATCGTGCAGCCTACCGGCAGGCTGGATATCAAGGAAATACAGGCACTCGATGTCGACGGCCTGCTTCTGGACGGCATCAGCCACCACTATCTCGTCGAATGCGTGAACGCGGTGGCGAGCGGCAAGAAATGGATCGACAACATGATCGTCCAGCAACTGCTGATGCCCCGATCGCAGCCGCAACCGATGTCCAGGCTGACCGGGCGGGAGACCGAAATCGCTGATCTCGTCTCGCGCGGGTTGCGCAACAAGACCATCGCGCAGCGGCTGCACGTATCCGAAGGCACGGTGAAGATGCACCTGCATCACGTCTACGAGAAGCTGCGCCTCGGCAATCGGGCGGAACTCGCCTGGATGGCGCATGGCAAAGGCTTCGACCATCCAGGAGCAGGCCTCCTCTGACAGCAGCACTTTAAACTGGCATGGACGAGACCGGCAGTGGGCCGGAAAGCCGTGTGATGGCATCCGCCGTGATACCCGCCGCAGCGCCTGCGCCGGCCTGGTCTAATGATCCAAATTGTGTGAGGCCTATTCCGGCAGCCCAGCCTTGCGCAGACCTTCGATAAAAGCATCGTGGTCGGCGCTTCTGGCTACCGCCTTAGCAGGACGGGAAACTCCGGCAATGCTCTCGGACGAACTCAAGTCGTCCAAAACGTACACGCACATAGAAGGTGACGTGTGCGGCCTTCGGCCAAGAACATGTAACCATGTTCGTGTCCTCCGCGGGATGGTTCCCGGTTAACCGGAACGCAGGATGCGCCCCGCCGGGTATCAGGGCGGGTCCTGCGGCCGGTCAGGAGTTAGGCCGAATCAAATATTATTCGATTCAATTGATTCCGACGACTCCAACAACGAGCCGTGCCCAGTTTCCAGAGGGGTGAACATTCCCCTACGGCTGGGTAGCGCGATAGCTTAGTTGCGCGATCACTAATATGCCGATAAATTAATCAGCGCGGGAGGCGTCCAACAGCCATGAGGATAACCATGTCCGGCAAACCGGCAATCTTTCCAGCGCTCGATTATCTGCCGATCCAAGCTCAGGACCATGCCCCACCTGCATCGTTCGATATCAATGAACTGCTCTTAGCGGCTGCGCCCAATCATCCCACCGGCCCGGCAGAGCATTTTGCGCCCCATGCAACCGTTGACCTACCTGATGCTGGCCTTGCCGGCATTGAGAACGCGAGCCACCTCCCAACCCACATTTCGGATTGGTTGCTGATCTAGCAAACTCGATCTCGTCGCACAGATTTCGGCCCGCCTTTTGGAAGGGCGGGCCGTTGCCGATTTCTCCGGTTTCCGCAAAGCGGGGCCGCAAGCTTTTCACTAGAGTCCGACCTAGGTTTGTCAACGACATAATCGCCTCCCCAAAGGGGGACCGGATCGCCAAGCGTTGAGCTTGCAGGGTACGAGGACGCCATTAAACGATGTAGTCCTGGCTTGCGAGGATGTTCAGTGTTTGCGTAACAGCATCCCCGTCGAGGTCGGTGTTTGTCAGCTCGAAGGCGAACGGCTGATCGGGAACCGGAGCCTCGATGCTCGTCGAGAAGTCGAGAATGCGAACACCCGAGTTGGCACCGGGGACGATGAACTGAACGTAGGCCGTGTCGAAGGCTTGACCACCATCATCGTCGTTGATCGTCACGGTCTGATTACCCGAGCGCAGGCCAGTAACGTTGTCGATATTGTGGTCGATCAGATTACCGGCATCGTCGTAAAGCCACGATTCAACCGTGATGGCGTTGATGTTTCCAATTCCTGCGACCGCAAAGGTTAGATTGTTGATGTCAGACCCGTCCGCAGTCGAGAAGGTGAAGCCCTCGTTGTTATTGATCTGCGAAGCCTGACCGCCTTTCACCCCGAATCCAACTGCATCGGGGTTCAGGTCGTCAGCCGCTACAGTAGGGCCTCCCAGTGGAGCAGTGTTGAACGGCGCAAAGGCTGCCTCGGCCGCGTCCGCCGCGGGCGTAGCGTTGAAGATCAGGCCGTCGAAGACGATGCTGCCGGTGTTGTCCACCGTGGGTACCGTCAAGGTCTCCTGGGGACCGCCCGACTTGACCGCATTGAAGTCGAGGTTGGACTGCTCACCCTGGGGTGTGAAGAGCACGTCGAAGGTGTAGCCTGAGTCCGTCACGCTCAGTTGGTAGAGGTCCGTATCGGTGGCCACGTCGTGGTACGTCAGCGTGGTTCCGTCGGCGTTGAGGTTCTCCGTGATGGCAGTGCCACCGAGATCGGTCCAGTCGGTGATGGTGACGTGTGAGCCGTCGGCTCCGGGAGTAAGGGTGAACGTTCCATCGTCGTGTTGACCGGCGGCCAATCCGACCTGGAACGGCGTGGCATCACCAGTGATGCCGGTGAACGTCGGCCCGGCGTCCTCGAACACGAGGTGCGTCCCGAGGTCCTCGTGGTTGACGACCGTCACCTCGCTCGATGATGGGAACGCGACTTCGAGGTTCTCAACGCGTACGCCGGAGGTGCTTTGCTTCGTGTCGTAGCTAAATCGAACGTAGATTTGATCGACACTATCCGCCGATTCGATGGTGTAATTCTCAAAGACGGCGCTGCCAGAAGGTAAGCTTACTGTGTCGGTCCCGTGCTCAATTACTGTCCCATTATCGACAGTCCACCACTCGATGTTGACGCTCTTCACGCCGCCTACGGCCTGGATGTCGAACCTGATGCCGCCAATCTCGTTCGCATCCGGATCACCAGAGGTCCAGGCCGCGTCTTGAACGAAGAAGCCCTCATTTTGATTCATCTGAGAGGCTTGGCCGCCCTTCACACCGAAGCCGATGGCGTCGGGGTTCAGATCATCATTGGTTCCGGGGTTCTTGTTGATGAGCGTCGGATCAATGACTGAACCCGGGAAGATGATTCCATCAAACTTGGCGCTGTGGTTGTCAGTCGGATCTGTTGTCGCAACCGTGAGCGTCTCCTGCGGGCTCCCTGACGGGATCGACGCGAAGTCGAGTGTCTGAAACGTCGTCACGATTTCAGTGGTCGTTACATCCAGCGTGATCTTGCCCTGGGCAAAAGACAGGATGTCGTCGTCGTCAATGACAGGAGGATCACCAGGAACGTTGTGTTGCAGCGGTTCGTATTGAATGAGGTAGATCTGCGCCGAGGACAGGTCGCTGTCGTCGAGCGCAACCGCGAACGCCAGGGCGCCCGCGGGGTCAGCATCACCATTCACGTCGGCCTCGCGCCCATAAATGATGCCGCCGTCCTCGTAGAGGAAGATTGCCACACCGTCGACGGTAGAGAGGCCGCTCGGCGTGCCGTCCCCATCGGGGATCGACAGCGCCAGGGCGGTCGCTCCGGTTGTGTCAAGGAGGGCGTCGTTGACGGCCACCTGCGGGAAACCTGTCGTGGGGTCGGTAGGACTGATTCCAACCACGCCGAGAGCGGTGAGCGCGTCGCTCAGCGTCTGGTTAAGAAGGACATCATTATCGGTATCGTCGGTCTGTACGCCGATTTGCTCGTCGAGAACGAGATTTGTATCGGTAATAGTAGCCATAACCTGCCTCCCAATTGTGATTGAGCTGTTCCAGGGTGAGTTGGAATTAGGTCAGGCCGCGCCGGAAATGGTGGATGTCGAGAACCGGAACAGGGCACGCCTTAACGTACGCAAGTTCCGGAAGCGTAGAAAACCACGATTGCCCGCCCGCCATCACTTGAAATGCTAACAAACCCCAAACTGCCGAGGGAGCCATTTGGCGCAGCCTGAGGATGGCAAGTCAACTTTCCGTCTGATAGTATTATGGCCTATATCGAACGATATATATCGTTTCGATAGAGTCGCTGTCGCCAATACAACTGGGAATATTGACCCGACAGCGAAGCGCCGTAGTAAATGCTCGCGTCGGAGTAAATCATACATGTCCGGGCGGAACTGGCCTGGGTGGCGCGTGGCAAAGGCCTCGACCATCCAGGCACCGGCCTTCTCTGACACCAGCACTTTCAACTGGCATTGACAGGAGGCCGGCAACGGGCCGGAAAACCGCGTGATGGCATCGGCCGTGATACCCGCCGCAACGCCCGCGCCGGCCTGATATCGAAAGATATATATCGTTCGATCAGGTGCGGACATTGGCCTCAATACCATCGAACCGGGAATGGACGCGTCCTCTTCGGCGGCGACACAATGGAAGATCAAAGGCCGCAGTTCAGCGCGTCAGCGCGCGAGCGGAGGCACTCGGGTAAGGGGCATCTGGGGAGGGGAAACCCTTTTCTTGATGCGTAAAAAAGGGGGAGAATCTCCATGGCACTCACCATAGCAGCTCAAAACGTCATCATCGACAAGAGCGCCGGAATTCAGATCGATAGTGATGGTATTGACCACGTTGCACTGTACAACTCCGACCTTACGCTGCAGCGAACTCCGAAATCTTCGGGACGGGTCACGTCCGTCATCTGACACTTGACCCACGGGCAGCCATGGCTGCCCCACTGCAATCCCTTGCACGAGATGTCATCAGAGAAATAGTGATGAAAACCAGGCAACAGCCCCCCGCCCTTCAGGTGGTGATGAAAGAGGCCAGACGCGCCATCCGGCCGCTTATCTGGTTTAGTGGTGGCATCAACGTGCTGATGCTGACTGGGGCGCTTTATATGCTCCAGGTCTACCATCGTGTGTTGTCCAGCCACAGCCTGGAGACGTTGGTGATGCTGTCGCTGATGGCGGCAGGGGCACTCGCGGCAATGGCGGGTCTGGAGGTGGTGCGCGGGCGCCTGCTGGCTAAAGTCGGATCGTGGATGAACGCGCGGTTGGGACCAGTTCTCCTGACAGCATCGGTGGAATATGCCGCCTCGGCGCCCGGTCAGGCCAACGCCCGTCCGCTGCGCGACCTGGATCAGGTACGGAATTTCTTCACCAGCCCGAGCATCTTCCCGATCCTTGACGCGCCCTGGGCACCGCTGTTTTTCGTCGCCATATTCTTCATGCATCCCTGGCTGGGCTGGTTGGCGCTGTGCGGCGGAATCGTCCTGTTTGCGTTGGCGTTGCTCAACGAATACGTCACACGCAAACCGTTGACCGAGTCCGCAAGCGCACAGTCGCGGGCCTATGTGCAGGCCGAGGCGGCGATCCGCAACGCCGAGGTCGTCCAGGCGATGGGCATGTTGAAGCCGCTGCTGGAGGGCTGGAAAGCCCAGCAGGACGATGCAAACAAAGGACAGGTTCTTGCTGCCAACCGTGGCGGCGTCATCGCGGCCATCGCGCGTTGTCATCGGATGGCCCTGCAGATGGCCATATTGGGTCTTGGCGCCTATCTGGTGCTTCGGAACGAGGCTTCACCCGCTATCATGATCTCCGCCTCGATCCTGATGGGTCGCGCATTGTCCCCGGTCGAGCAAGCGATCGGCACATGGAAGGGGACGGTGGGAGCGCGTGCCGCTTACCGGCGTCTCACCGCACTCGCCGGACAGCATTTGGAGGCCACACCGGTTCTGCCACTGCCACGGCCGAAAGGCAGGTTCGAGGCCGAGAACCTGGTGCTTGCCCGACAGGGCGCCGAGCCTATCCTGAAAGGGATCAGCTTCCGGCTCAATCCGGGTGAAGCAATGGCGTTGATCGGCCCGAGCGGGGCCGGCAAGACTAGCTTGGCGCGAATACTGGCCGGCGCCTGGCGTCCGTCCGGGGGGCGTGCGCTGCTGGACGGCATGGACGTTGCCCAATGGGCGGCGGAGGACCGGGGTCACCATGTCGGTTACCTGCCGCAGGACATCGAGCTCTTCGCCGGCACCGTCTCCGAAAACATCTGCCGCTTCGCGACACTCAACCCGGCGGTCTTCAACAACGTGGTCAAGGCCGCGCAGTTGGCGGGCGTTCACGAGCTGATCAAGGGACTGCCGAAGGGTTATGCCACCGAGATCGGCGAATCTGGCGCGGTGCTGTCAGGCGGGCAGCGCCAACGCATCGGATTAGCGCGGGCACTCTACGGCGACCCGGCGCTCATTATCCTGGACGAGCCCAATTCCAACCTCGACCGCGAGGGTGAGGACGCATTGATCGCAGCCCTCGGCACGGTCAAGGCGGCGGGCACGACCGTTATCCTGATCGCGCACCGGGCGAACATGATAGAGAAGGTCGACAAGATATTGGTTCTCAACCGGGGCCAGCAAGACCTCTACGGTTCGCGTGACTATGTCTTCAACGAGCTCGCCGCGCGCATCCGTCAGGTAAACCAGATACCGGCGAGTCCGACGCCAGAGATCTCCACCGCCGTGATCGGCGCCAGCAACGATCCACCTCCCTCTTCAAAGCGTACGTCGCGTGCATTGGGCACGACTGAAGTAGCGAACCAGGCATGAAACGAGAACCGATATGAACGTCGTGCCGTTACCGCTCCCGCCACCCTCCCTGCTGGAACCTGTACCCCTACGTCTTACGGGCGTGACGTGCACCGGGTTCGCGATCATGTTCCTGTTCTTCGGCGTCGCCGGGGGTTGGGCGGCGCTGGCGCCTCTGGACAGCGCCGCAGTGGCGCCGGGCGTTGTGAAGGTCGCCGGCGACCGCAAGCTCATCCAGCACCTCGAGGGCGGCATCATTGCGGAATTGAACGCCGCCAACGGTGATATCGTCAAGGCCGGCAAGGTTCTGGTCCGGCTCGACACCACGCAGGCAAGGGCGCAGCTTGACCTGATCCAGAACCGGATAGCAACGCGAGAGGCGCTGGCCGCGCGTCTGAGGGCCGAGCGTGACGACAAGGCCGAGATCGCGTTTGATCCGGCGTTGCTCGCAAACCCCGCCACGGCCGCAAAGGACGCGGTGGCCGCGCAGCGTGACGTGTTCGCGGCGAAGCACCATAATTTGAAGGACGAGCGGGAAATTCTCAGCCAGCGCCGTCACCAGACCGAGGAAGAGATAACGGGACTGGAGCAGCTCATCGTCACCAAGGACAAGCAGATCGAGGCGATCGAGGGTGAAACCAAAGACCTCGAGAGCCTGCTCGAGAAGGGGCTGACCACCCGCGAGCGGAACCTGTTGCTCAGGCGACAACAGCAGGAACTCGAGGGCGAGCGCGCGACCAACATCGCCGCAATCGCTCGTGCCAGAAGCGCCATGGCCGAGATCGACATGCAAATCTTGAATCTCGGGACTGTACGGCTGAATGAGGCCGTCGATGAGTTGACCAAGGTCGAGGCGGAGTTGTTTGACCTCGGACAGCAGGAGCGTGCCGCCAGGGACGTGCTTACCCGTACCGATGTCGTCGCACCGGTTGACGGCATCGTCATGGATCTGAAGGTCCACACGGCGGGCGGTGTCGTGAAACCCGGCGAGACATTGATGACAATCGTGCCGCTCGGACAACAACTCGTGGTCGAGGCCATGGTCAAACCAGAGGATGTCGAGACGATCGCCCCCGGACAGCCCGCGCGCGTCAGCTTCCCGGCCTTCGCACGCTACAACCTGCCGCCACTCGACGGCGTCGTGGAGATCGTGTCGGCCGACCGCATGGTGGACGAGCGCAGCGGGGCACCGTACTTCGCCGCGACCGTGTTGATCGACAAGGGCGAACTCGCCAAGCTGGAGGGCCGCAAGCTGCTGCCTGGCATGTCGAGCGAGGCGATGATCCGGACAGGTGCTCGCACCGTACTTTCTTACCTCGCCGAGCCGATCACGCAGAACTTCCGCCGGGCAATGCGGGAAAAATAGCCGCGGGCCGTCCAAGACTTTTTTGTCTTACCGGACAAAGACCGCCGCCCGACTTGACGACAGGCCCGGGATCAGGCCGCTCGGCTGGCCCACAGCACGCCGCGCTCGAAGATGCTGCGCATTTGCGGCACGGAAAACTCATCCGCCGTGTGGCCAAGCGCGCTGAAGAAGACTCGGCCCTTGCCGTAGCGGCGCTTCCAGACCACGGGCATGACGACGCCGTCTACGAAGTCGAGATGCTCGCCGCCAAACGTCGTCGTGGCGAGCACCTCGTTGCTCGGGTCGACATGCATGTAGTACTGCTCGGAACGGTAGGCGAAACCGTCGATGCCCCGCACGATCGGATCATCGCTGGTGATGTCGACGCGGTAGTCGATGATGTCGCCGGGATGGGCGACCCATTGGCCGCCGGTCATGAAGTGATAGGCCGGCTCGTTGCGAAAACTGTCGCCCATGGTGCCGTGGAAGCCGGCAAGGCCGGTTCCACCGCTGACGGCGGCGACGAGGTTCTGCAGCTCCGGTTTCTCGATCGTCGACATTGTGACCACAGGGACGATCAAATCGATTGCCGAAAGCTGCGGATCGGCGAGAGCCGAGGTGCCCTGTTCGATCCGCACGTCGAAGCCGTGGCCGGCCAGCATCTCGCTGACGACAGCGGCACTGCGGGCCGGGGTATGACCTTCCCAGCCGCTCCAGAAAATCAATGCCGTCTTGCCCATGCTCGTCTCTCCTTTGGTCGGCAATATTGATAGTCAAGCAGAACTCTTTTGTCTTCCCTTTCCATGGAGCCATTTCTGTCGGCAAGCATCGATCCGGCGATGAATTCCGTGGATGAGGAACGATTGGCTGCGCCTGGCGTCTTGTTTCGATGCCGGGCTGCACTCAAATCAGCTGTCTTGGCGTTTGCGCAGACATCGGTCCGATCCGCCGCAACCAGCCGGAGCCTTCCGGGGAGACCGCTCTATGAGTTTCGACCAGACGACTGTCGCCGCCTATCTGGAAGTCATCACCATCAACCTCGTGCTCTCGGGCGACAATGTCGTGGTGATCGGCATGGCGGCCGCAGGCCTGGCCAAAGCATTGCGCCAGAAGGCGATCGTTGCCGGCATAGCCGCGGCCGCGGTGATCCGCGTCGTCTTTGCCGTGATCGCGGTGCAGCTGCTGGAGATTCCGGGGATCATGCTGGTTGGCGGCATGCTTTTGTTCTGGGTGTGCTGGAACATGTTCCAGGAATTGCGTTCCGCCCGCGGCGATGAAGACAGCGATGCCGACGCCGACCCTGCCGCGACAGCGCTTGCGGCTGTGCGGCCGGCCAAGGCGCTGCGCACGGCGATCCTGCAGATCGTGGTCGCCGATGTCTCGATGTCGCTGGACAATGTGCTGGCCGTGGCGGGCGCGGCCGCCCATGACATGAATGCGCTGGTGTTCGGTCTCATCCTGTCGGTGGTTCTGATGGCTGTCGCCTCGACGCTGGTGGCGGCGCTGCTTGCCAGATACCGCTGGATCGGCTGGCTCGGCCTGGCGATCATCGTCTATGTCGCCGGCAACATGACGCTGGACGGCGTCGAGCAGGTGAGAACGGTCAACTACCACGCGCTGCTTTCGCCAACTGCGAGCTAGTAGCATTCAAGCGATGTCGAAAATCCGCCCGGGGTTGAGAATGTTGTGGGGATCGAACGCCGCCTTGAGGCGGCGCATGGCTGATATTTCGGCATCGCTGCGCACCAGGCTCAGCCATTTCTTCTTGTCGAGGCCGATGCCGTGTTCGGCCGAGACGGCGCCGCCGCATGCGGCCACGCCGCGATAGATGATCTCATAGGCGGCCGCTGGCTCCCTGGTGTCGACCTGATAGTGCAGATTGCAGTCGCCGAGGTGGCCGAAGACGTAGATCTCGGCGCTGGCGTCCCTAGCGCGGATCGCCGCTTCGGCGTCGCGCAGGAAAGCCGCCATCGTCGACAGCGGAATGGAGATGTCGACGCCGATCAGGCCCTCGATTGCAAACAGGAAGCGGTTGGCCTCCTCGCGTACGTCCCAAAGCGCGCGGAATTCGCGCGGCGATTGCGAGACGACCACATCGTCGACGATGCCGTCTTCGACGGCCTTCATCAGCACCGAAGCAAAACGTTCGCCGTCCAGCTCGGCCTGGTTGCCCTGGATCTCGGCCAGAACATAGACGGGCGCGCCGGCAGGCAGCGGCGCCGGCGCGTCCATGCCGGCAATCATGGCGCCGTAGAGCGGCGAGAAATTCACCTCATAGGCGGAGAGCAAGGGACCGAGCCGCTGCTTCAGCAGCCCGAGCAGCGCGATAGCCGCCTCCAGCGAGGCAAGCGCGCAGAAGGCGGCGACCTCCGTGGCGGGCTTCGGATGCAGCCTCAGGCAGGCGCGGGTGACGACGCCCAGCGTGCCTTCGCTGCCAATGAACAGCTGGTTGAGATCGTATCCCGAATTGTCCTTGGCCAGACCGCGCAGCGAGGTCAGGATCGAGCCGTCGGCAAGCACCGCCTCCAGCCCCAGCACCTGGGCGCGGTACATGCCGTAGCGCAACACGCGGATGCCGCCGGCATTGGTGGCGATGTTGCCGCCGACCGTCGCGGTGCCGCGCGCACCGATATCGACGCCGAACATCAGGCCGGCCGCATCGGCGGCTTCCTGCACCATTTGCAGCGGCACGCCGGCTTCCGCGATGATGGTTGCCGCCTGGCGATCGAGAGCCTCGACCGCGGTCATGCGCTCCAGCGACAGAACCGCTTCGCCCGGCTGCACGCGCGCGGCGCCGGCCAGCCCGGTGCGGCCGCCATGGACGACCAGCTTCTGGCCAAGGCCGCTGCAAACTCGCAGGATCTCGGCGACTTCGCCGGCGCTGCGCGGACGCAAGACCAGTTCGGGCCGGTTTCCGTCCTTGCCGGAGAGATCGTCTACATAGCGCGGATCGACCGCATTGCCGGTGACAACAGCGGCGGCGTCGAGCCGCGGCTGAAGCTGGGAAAGAAGCTGATCGATCTGTTGCGTCATGGTTCCTGGATATTCGCTTGCTCGCTGCGGTCGAGACTTTGATGCGGGACAATTTTCGCGTCAATTGATTACATTTACGCACGGTATAATTTGTCATTGCGCGTTGAAACGACTGAAGTTTCCTGTAAATTTCGTCTGAGGTTGCGTGGCGGCGCGCCGGCTACAGGACCGTGGGCAGCGCCAAGGGATGACCAAGGTTCTGGCGCCCGCCAGACGAGGGATCGAATGACAAAGCACAGGACGATGGAGGATTTCGCCCGCTCTTGCGGCGTCTCTAGGCCGACACTGTCGAAATATTTCGACGATCCGACCAGCGTCAAACCGGCAACGCGCAAGCGCATCGAGGAGGCGCTACGCTCATCCGATTACCAGCCCAATCTGTTTGCCCGCAACCTCAATCGCAAGCGTACCCGCAGCATCGGCATCGTCGTGCCGACGGTGGCCGATCCCTTCTATTCCGAAATGGTCAGCCGCATCGAGCTCAGACTGCGCGACGAGGGCTATTGGCCCATCGTCATTTCCTCACACGGTTCGCGCGAGCTCGAAATCGAGGCGACGCGCACCATCCTGTCGCTGAAAGTCTCAGGCGCGCTGATCGCGCCGCTCGGCTTGCGCTCGGACCGCCGCGCGCTGGAGAAGCTGACGCAGACAATGCCGGTCGTCTATTTCGACACCTATCTCGAAGGCGGCGCACCCTTCGTCGGCAACAACAACGCCCAGAGTGTTTCGACCATCGTCGACTATCTCTGCCGCTCCGGCGACGCGCCGGTCTATTTCGATATCCCGCACGTCAACCACAATTCGCCGGAGCGGCTGAACAGCTATATCGGCGCCATGCAGCGGCTGGGCCAGGAGCCGGTCGTCATCGGCAACACAAGCGACTATACATGGGATTTCGAGCGCATCGGCTACGAGCAGATGGAACAGATGCTCGGGGCTGGCGGCCTGCCGGGCAAGACCATACTGTGCGCCAATGACCGGCTGGCCTTTGGCGTCATGGCGGCAGCCTTCGCGCAAGGCAAGAAGGTCGGCCGCAAGGCAGACTGCGACCTGCGTGTCGCCGCCCATGACGACCATCCGCTGAGCCGCTACACCTGCCCCGCTCTGACTACCATCGCGCAGGATTTTGCCGCCATGGCGGGGCGCAGCGTCGAGACGCTGCTCGCTTTGCTCAACGAGGACACAGCGAGCGTCGCACCGAAGGTCAGCCTCGACGCCGCCCTGGTGATGCGTCAGTCGGCCTGAACACTTCCAAAGGCGGGGTCGAAGCTGCGCCATGCGGCGACCGCGGCAGTAATGATGGCGTCAGCGGCGATGTCGTCACGAACCAACCTGCCGTCAGGCAAGCAGGCTTGCCGCTTCCTCCTCGCCAAGCAGCGGCGGCTGGTCGACCGTGCCGTTGACGGCAACCGAGCCGCGGCTTTCGCCCGAAGCCAGGATCGCTTCCATGATCTCCAGCACATGCAATGCGAGTTCGCCCGAGGCGCGCGGCTTCCTGCCCGTGGTCAGCGCGGTCGACAGATCGGCGACGCCGAGCATGCGGTAGTTGGCGCGGTCGGGCGCGGCATAGGGCCAGTTGCGGGCGCCGTAGAGCTCGCTCTCGCTGGCGAAATCGGCCCAGTCGGCGCCGCGCGCCGACAGCGAGACCGTCCCGCCGAATGTGTCGGGGTCGGGCAGCCTGAGCGAACCCTCGGTGCCGTGCAATTCGATCGGATGGTTGGAATGTCTGAACACGTCCCATGAGGCGCCGAAGGTGACGGTGGCGCCCGAGCGGAATTCGAGCAGCGACAATATGTTGGTCGGCGTGCCGACCTTGAACGTCGTGTTCTTGAACGGGCCGTCGGCCGTGATCAGCCTCTCCTCCTGGCCGCGCGTCGCCATCGCCATGACGCGCTCGACCGGACCGAGCAGATTGACCAGCATGGTCAGGTAATAGGGACCCATGTCGAACACCGGACCGCCGCCGGGCTGATAATAGAATTGCGGATTGGGATGCCAGTGCTCCATGCCGCGTCCCATCATGAAGGCGGTGCCGGTCACCGGCTTGCCGATGGCGCCCTCGTCCATCAGGCGGCGGGCGCGGCGTCCGGCGGCGCCAAGGAAAGTATCGGGAGCCGAGCCGATCAGCAGGCCGCGCTTTGCCGCTTCGTCGACAAGCCGGCGGCCGTCGGCGGCGGTAGTAGCCAGCGGCTTTTCGGTGAAGACATGCTTGCCCGCCGAAAGCGCTGACAACGAAATGTCGAAATGCGCCGCCGGAATGGTCAGGTTCAGCACGAGGTCGACATCGGGATCGGCGAGCAGCGCGTCGACGCCAAGCGCGCGGATGCCATATTCCCTGGCGCGGAGCTCAGCCATATCAGCCGAAATGTCGGCGCAGGCGCGCAGCTCGACCCCGCCGAACAGCGCTGCATTGCGCAGATAGGTCATCGAGATGTTGCCGCAGCCGATCACACCGACGCCGAGCTTTGTCTTTGATTTTCCGTGCATTTCCAGCTTTTCCTCCGAAGCCAATGGCATGCTTGGGGGACCGTCGTAGTGCAGCGGTCCACCTTCACAATCCGCTATACAGGATTTTAAATGTTGACGCGCGTAAAATTTTTATAGAGCATGTGATAATTCTGGCGCAGCGTTGGGAGGCCGCCAGCCTGAGGAGGAGAACATGACTGTCATGAAAAACGGCCGACCGCCGATGCGAAGCCCGTGGGTCATGCGCGCATTGGATCTTTCCGTCGCGGTCGAGACCGAGACGGGTTCAGGCATAGATCACCTTGGCCGCGATCTTATCAAGCTGGCTGCGTATTGGACCGGGCAGGCCATCGTCGGTGATCACCACATCGACGGCCGACAGCGAAAATGCCTTGGAGGTCCCGCTGACGCCCCATTTGCTCGAATCGGCGAGGAGGACAACGCGCCGGGCCATGCGAACGAGGTTTCGCTTCGTTCGCGCCATGTCTTCGTTCACGTCGACCACATCCAGTGATGAGTCTATCGCATGCGCTCCCACAAAGACCTGATGCGCTACCAAGCCGCCGAGAGCCGTATCGGCATCTGTGATCAGCGTGCTCACCGTGTCGGGATAGACCCGGCCGCCGATCATATGAACGTCGAGCCCAGGACGATGCATAAGATGCTGCACGATATTCATGGCCGTGGCCGCGACCACGACATTGCTGAGCGGCGGTAACTGCATGGCAAGCTGCATCAATGTCGAGCCGCCGTCGAAGATGACCGATTGGTTGTCCTCGAACAGGTCTACCGCCGCCCGGGCGATGCGCTTCTTTGCATCGAGGTTCGTTTGCATCCGCCGGGCGAACGCGGCCGTGGTCGAATCGGTGGTCCGGGTCACCGCCCCTCCACGGGTCTTGGTCAGCAGTCCCTTGCGGTCCAGTATCTCGAGGTCGGTGCGCACCGTGACTTCCGACACGCCAAAATCGTCCGACAGGTCCTTGATGCGAACCTGTCCGCTGCGCTGCACCTCACCCAGGATGGATTGGCGTCTCTGCTCCGACAACATTGCCCTGCCCTTGCCTCCCTGCGCCAGGCAATCGCTCTGGCCTCGGCTCACCTTATCAAAAATACGCAAATTCGAAAGCTTTCGAAAGATTGTTTTTCTTTTTTCTTTCGGAAACACTGAGTCCGGGATTTTGAAATCAACCGATCAGGGAATTTTGCACTCATGAGCCTGGGAACCAAAGTGCGTCTTGCGCGCCTCTTCTCGCATCCATCGGGGAACCTTTTTGGCGGTGCGGTCGACCACTTCGTCGGCTATGGCGACGTGCGCAAAGGCGGCCTTGCCGACCTGCCGGGTGCGCTCGCACGCGTCATGGCGGGCAAACCCGACTATGTCAGCATCCAGCCTGGCACCGCGCGCCATCTGTGGCCGCAATATGCGGGCAAAGCTTCCCTGGTGATCCAGGCGGGCTGCTTCACTGCGGACGATCGCATCAGCGAGTTGATCGCAACGCCCGAGGATGCGGTGCGCGCGGGGGCCGACGCGTTGGCCGTGGCCATTCCGGTGCGCGGCGCGACCGAGGGCAGATACATACGCTGGCTGACCGATTCGGTAAATGCAGCGGCCCGTTACGGCATGCCCGTGGTGGCACATATCTACCCACGCGATTTTACCGACGGAGCAAAAATCGTCTTCACCCCCGACGAGATCGCCTATGCGGCGCGCATCGGCTACGAGTCCGGCGTCGACGTGATCAAGATCGGCTACACGGGCGATTTCGAGTCATTCCAAGAGACCGTCCGGACCTGCCCGGTGCCGGTTGTGATCGCGGGCGGTCCAAAGACCGATACGCTGCTCGGCGCGCTTCAGCAGACGGCGGACGCCATCCGTGCCGGCGCACGCGGTGCCGTGGTCGGCCGCAATCTCTGGGGGCATGGCGATCCGGAGAAGGCAGCGCTTGCCTTTCGCGGCGTCATCCATGACGGCCTTTCGGCGCAAGACGCCCTGGCGAAGGCGGGGGCCTGAACCATGCCCACCGTCCCCTCGATCCTCGGCTTCGGCGCTATTGCGATCGACGACATCGTCTACGTCGATCAGCCGTTGTCGGCAGGCAAGGGGAAGGTTCTGCAAAGTGCCCGCGCTTTCGGGGGAAATGTCGCGACGGCGCTGGCCGCCGTCGCGCGGCTCGGCGGAACCGCCGGGTTCGTCGGATGGCTGGGCAGTGCCGAGGACGACGCCGTGCTGTGTGATCTCGTTGCGAGCGGTGTTGAAACCGCATTCGCGCCGCGCCACCCGGACGCACGCCCGGTGCGCTCGCGGATCACAGTCGGCTCGGACGGGGAGCGGTTCATTGCGTATGACGACGAAGCGATGCTGGGCACCGCGCCGGACTTTCCGGACGATATCCTCAGCCGCGCGACCGTCCTGATCGTCGATAGCTACGCGATCCGGTCGCTGGATGTCGTGGCTCGGGCTCGCGATCTCGGCCTTGCGATCCTCGGCGATATCGAATGGAGCAGCGGCCCAGCCACGGAGCGGCTGATCGCGCTTTGCGACCATCTCATTCTTCCCCTCGGCTTTGCGCGGACTGCCACAGGGTGCCGATCGCCCGCCGAGATGCTCGATGCATTGTGGTTGCCGTCGCGATCCGCCGTGGTTCTGACCGATGGCGGCAAGGGCGTCTATTATCGCGGACGCGACGAGACAGGGCTTTGGCACCTGCCCCCGCACCGGGTTGCGGTCGTCGACTCGACCGGCGCGGGTGACTGCTTTCATGGCGCCTATGCCCATGCATTGACGCGCGGTGCCGATACCGCCGGCCGGGTGGCATTCGCTGCCGCGGCGGCGGCCTTTTCGATAACGGGGCGTGGCGGGCGCGAGGCGCTTCCGACCGCCGACCAGGTCACGGAACTCCTGGCGTCGACGACCGCGCCGTCGGCAGTCGAACTGAAATATGCGCAACTCGATACCGGAACATAGCCCGAACCATCCGAGGATATATTTCGCAGGTGAACATAAGCCGAGGACAACCATAAAAATCAGTGGCTTAGACTTGTGGAGGAGAGGAATATGGCAGAAGTCGTTCTTGAGAATATCTGCAAGACATACGGGAACAATTTTCACGCAATCGACCAATTGAACCTGTCGGTCAAGGACGGCGAGTTCTTGATTCTCGTCGGGCCTTCCGGCTGCGGCAAATCCACCGCGTTGCGGATGATCGCGGGACTGGAGGACATCACCAGCGGCAGCCTTCGGATCGGCGGAGTCGACGTCGTCGACATGCCGCCCAAGGACCGCGACATCGCGATGGTCTTCCAGAGCTACGCGCTCTACCCGCACATGACAGTGTCCGAAAACATCGCCTTTTCGATGCGGCTGGCAGGCAAGCCGAAGGCCGAGCGCAAGAAGCGCGTGGACGAGATCGCCAAAACCCTTCAGCTGACCTCTTTGCTGGACAGCAAACCCGCGAACCTTTCAGGCGGACAGCGTCAACGGGTTGCCATGGGCCGCGCCATGGTGCGCGAGCCGGCCGCCTTTCTCATGGACGAACCCCTTTCCAATCTGGACGCGAAACTGCGTGTGCAAATGCGCGCCGAAATCACCAGCCTGCAAAAGCAGCTCGGCGTAACGACCATTTACGTGACCCACGACCAAATCGAAGCGATGACGATGGGGGACAGGGTCGCGGTGTTGAAAGGCGGCGTGCTGCAGCAGGTCGACACACCCAAGAGGCTCTATGAATCGCCGGTGAACGCCTTCGTTGCCGGCTTCATCGGCTCTCCTTCGATGAACCTTTTCGAGGCGACCCTTTCGGGCGACGAACTGATGTCAGGCACCTTCGCCATTCGGCTGCAGGATGCAGCCTTCGTGCGCAGGCCGGGTTTGAAGTCGTATGCGGGGCGCAAGGTCGTGTTCGGGATACGACCGGAGGATCTCTATGACAGCTGCCTCGAATCTGGCCGCAAATATCAGACGATACCGGCAAAGGTGACCTCGATCGAAGAACTCGGTTCGGAACATATCGTCCATCTGAACATCGACGGGGTCCGGGTGGACTCCGGCGACCCCGACGCGGTGCAGGATTTCGGCCTGACGTCGAATGCGGTGGCGAGATTCGAACCGGACAGCGCAGTCCGCTCCGGTTCGGCAATCCGGTTGGCCCTGGATGATACCAAGCTCCATTTCTTCGATCCCGAGACGCACTTGGCGATCTGAAGATCTGTGGCAGAGCCCGCAGGCGAGGGTGAGGCGCCTGCGAAGTACTCGTAAGAAGACTTCTGAATGAAGCAGACGATCGGCTGCATTGTGCGGTCGATCTTGAAAAAGGAGGAGAAAATGATGTTTCGGATAAAACCCGCGATACTGAAAATAGCCGCGGCCGCATGGTTGCTTGGCGCAACCGGCGCCATGGCGGATACGACGCTGGAGTTCACCCAATGGTGGGAGCCCGAATTGCCGGCCGGATCGCTCAGGGCAATCATGGATGACTTCGAGGCTGCAAACCCCGGAATCAAAGTGACGCTGGTCAGCGGCCCCTATGCGACCACGCGAGACCAGATCTCGGTTGGTGCCGCAACCGGGACGCTTAGCGACGTCGTCGGTCTCGACGGCGCATGGGTGAACAATCTGAACGCGCAGAGCGCGCTGGCCGACATGAACCCGATGATGGATGCGAGCGGGTTCGACAAGACCCAGGTCGCGGATATCATCAAGGTGGACGGCAAGGCGGTGATGTTTCCAGTGGCTTCGTTCGTCTATCCGGTGTTCGTGAATTTGGACCTCGCCGCCCAGGCAGGCGTAACCAAACTGCCGTCGACTCGTGCGGAGTTTCTCGATGCCGCCAAGAAGATGACCCATGCCGACAAGAACCAGTATGGCTGGGTGCTGCCCTTGTCGCTTCAAACGCCGTCCGGTGTCCAGAACGACATGATGTCGTGGGTCTGGGCCTCGGGTCAATCGATGATGGCTGACGGCAAGCCGGCTCTCGAGGGCAAGCCTGTCATCGATATGCTCACCTTCGTCAAATCGCTGAACGACGCCGGCGTCGTCTCGCCTGGCATTGCCACCAAAACAGAGCAGGAAAAGGTCGAGGAATTCGTCAACGATCGGGTCGGAATGATGATCGACTCGCTTGCGCATGTGAACCTCATCCGCAAACGCAATCCCAAGCTGAACTTCGATCTCATCCCGGTCCCGGTCGTGGAAAACTATACCGGCAAGCGCGGCCTTCCCTATGCCTCCTGGGGCATCGGCATCTCTGCTGCCTCGAAACATCAGGAAGAGGCCTGGAAACTCGTCCAATATCTGATGAGTGAAAAGGTGAACGCCAAGCTCGTGTCGCTAGCAAACGCCTTCCCGGGCAACGTCAACGCCAAGCCGGATTTCGTGACCTCGGACAAGGCTTTCGGCAAGGCTTTTGAAATCTTCAAGACCGGTTATCTCGCCAATGAGTTCACGGGCCTGCCGGTGGCTGAAGACCTGATGACCCAGTTCGACGTGCAAGCCCAGAAGATGCTCGCCGGCGAGCAGTCTCCGGAACAGGCCGCCGCCGCCACCCAGAAGGGCTGGATGGCGAAATTCTGATCGGCCTGTTTCCGTTTCTTTGACCGGGTGGCCTGACTTCGGACAGGCCACCCGGCACCAACGGATGGGCAATTTGAGATGGACCTGTTTTTGAAGCTTACCTTCTCTTGAAGGCGTATCCCAAGGTTGGCACATGACCCGGCAAAAGCGCTCCCACCACAAGCTGAAACGAGCGGTCGCACCCTACCTCTATCTGTCGCCCTCGCTGCTCATAATCGGGCTTCTGATGCTGCTGCCGATGGTGACGGTGATTGGCTATTCGTTCCAGAACAGCGCGGTGCTGCGTCGTGACCCATCCTTTGCCGGACTGAAACACTACCAGGCGATCTTTGCCGATCCGGTGTTCTGGGCCTCGCTGTGGCACACGCTCTACTTCACATGCATGAGTGTCATTTTCCACATGACCATTGGCATGATCTTCGCGCTCATGCTGAACAGCGACCGCATCAATCCGATGCTGCGCAATATTCTACGCGTGCTTTACATACTGCCCTGGCTGTTCACCGCGGTGATTATCGCCGTGATCTGGCGCCTCCTGCTTGAGCCGAACGGTGTCGTGAACAGCGTTCTCATGCAGATGGGCATCATCGGTTCCAAGGTCGAGTGGTTTTCCTCGCCCGCGACCGCACTGCACGCCGTCACCTTCGCCAACATCTGGGCGGGCTACCCGCTTTTCATGGTCAGCCTGCTCGCGGGTTTGCAGGGCATTCCCAAGGATTTCTACGAAGCCGCCGATATCGACGGGGCGAAGGCCTACCAGAAGCTGATCTTCATCACTATCCCGCAGCTGATGCCGATCATCATCAGCATCTCGCTGCTGGATTTCATCTGGACGATGCAGGTTTTCCCGTTGATCTGGATAACGACGGGCGGCGGTCCGATCTACTCGACCGAGGTGCTGAGCACCTACACCTACAAGCTGGCGTTTTCGAGCTACAACCTGTCGCAGGCGTCGGCGAGCGCCGTGGTCATCCTGCTGATCTCTCTCGGCCTGACGCTGTTCTACATCCGTTATCAAAAGGCTCGGTAGTCACCATGAGGAAAAGGCACACACCGAAAGACAGGCTGATCACCGTCGCGCTCCATGCCGCGCTTGCCGCAGGGCTCTTTTTCGCGGCCTTCCCGATCTACTGGATGTTGAGCAGCTCGTTCAAGTCGAACACCGAGATCTTTGCCCTGCCGCCAACCATCCTGCCGAAGGCCTTCACGCTGGAAGCGTATGCGGCCATCCTTGGCGACCCGGTAAAGCTGCGCTTCTTCTTCAACAGCTACTTCGTGGCCGGAGCGGTAACCGTGCTGACGGTGCTGATCGCCTTGCTGGCGGCCTATGGGTTCAGCCGTTTCAATTTCCGCGGCAAGGGCAGCCTCAACACACTCATCATCAGCACGCAGACGATCCCGCCGATCACGCTTTTGATCCCCTTCTTCGGGCTCGTCGTCTCGTATGGCATCTTCGACACCTATGTCGCGCTGATCCTGACTTACCTGGTGTTTACGCTGCCCTACGCGATCCTGCTGATGACGGGATATCTGAACACCTTGCCCCGCGATCTTGATGAAGCGGTGGCTGTCGACGGCGGCACCAGCTGGACGGCACTCTGGCGGGTGATCGTCCCGATTTCACTGCCTGGTATCGTGGCGACGTCGGTCTACACCTTCCTGTTGTGCTGGAACGAATTTCTTTTTGCGCTGACGCTGACGAAGTCAACGTCCATGCGCACCGTCCCGATCGGCATCCAGCTGTTGATGGGGCAGCACGCCTTCGAATGGAACCAGATGATGGCGATGAGCGTGCTCGGCTCGCTGCCGCTCCTGGTCATCTATCTCGTTGCCCAGAGGTTCTTCCTCGCCGGCATGACCGCGGGCTCGGTCAAGTAGGACATCAAGGAATGAAAGGATGACCGTGAAAGACCTGAAAGTTGGCTGCCAGACCTTTACTTGGGAAATGCTCGGAGACCGTTTTGCCGGCGGCCCCGACGATCTGTTGAAGGCGATCGCCGATGGCGGCTATGCCGGTATCGAGATCACCGACACGATGATCGGCCGCTATGGCAACCGTCCAGCGGAATTCGCCGCCGCGCTGAAGGCTAACGGCCTGACGCTGGTGTCCTTCGCCTTCGGCTCGAAGAGCGGCTTTACGCTGCAAGATCAGATCGGCGCTGACCTCGATACCGCGCGGCGCTGGATCGATTTCGCCGCCGCTTTTCCGGGCGCGTTGGTGTCGATGGGCTCGGCCACCGTCGTCTCCGACGGAGCGCGCGATGACAAGTTCGCCATTGCCGCCGAGGTCTACAACAAGGCCGGCGAGTTCGGGCGCAAGGCGGGCGTCCAGGTCGCCGTGCATCCGAGCTCGCACCACAACACTTTGCTGTTCGATCGCGCCGACTATGACCGCATCTTCGGACTGGTCGACGCCGCGCTGGTTGGCTGGGTGCCCGATACCGGCCACATCTTGCGCGGCGGTCAGGACATGGCCGATACGCTCACCACCTACCGCGATCGCATCCGCTACGTCCACCTGAAGGATGTCGACGCGAGCGGCACCTGGGCGATGCTCGGCAAGGGCGTCTGCGACACAGCGAAGGGGATCGAGATCGCCAGCGCTGCCCCCAATTTCAACGGCTGGCTGGTGCTGGAGGAAGAGTCCGAAACTGCGGCCGCCGATCCGGCCAAGGCGGTCAAGACCAACCGCCAGACCATGCGCGGCTACGGAGCCTGAAACGATGACCACGAGCAAATCCCTGTCCGGCCCCGCCGCAATCGCCGCCTTGCCGCGCAACCGTCTGATCGGCGAGTTCTCGCTGTGGTCGGCCGACCTCGCCAATATGGAGCGCGACCTCAAGCGCATCGAAGCCCACGCCGATATCCACCATATCGACGTCGCCGATGCCCGTTTCACCCCGGGCTTCCTGTTCTTCCCGGATCTTGTGGCGCGCATCGCAAAGCTAACGGCGAAGCCTATCCACGTGCATCTGATGGTCGAGGCCGAGATCGTCGAAGAACAGACGCGGCAATTCATCGAGGCCGGCGCCGACCTGATCAGCGTCCACGCCGAAAACGGCGAGGCCGGGCTGCACGCTGTGAAACTGGCGCATGAGCTCGGCGCCGAGGCCGGCGTGGTGCTGCGGCTGGAAACGCCGGTCGCGGCCGTCACGCCTTTCCTTTCTGAAGTGGCGTTCGTGACGCTGCTGGGCACTTCTATTGGCGTCAAGGGTCAGAGCCTGTCGGAACAAGCCTGCCCCCGCCTGATCGAGGCGCGCGCGCTGATGCGCAAAGCCGGCCGTGAAGCCGACATCGTGCTCGCCGCTGATGGTGGCATCCGCCACGAGACCGTGCCGCAGCTGCGCGCCGCAGGTGCGGAAACCGTGGTGCTGGGCTCGCTCGCCTTCGGCGATCCCGACCTTGCCCGGCGCATGGCCTGGCTGCACGGGCTGGAGGTCGCCGCCTGATGAGCAAGCTTGCGCTCGCCTTCGATCTCGGCGGCACGGCGCTGCGCGGCGCGCTGGTCGAAAGCGACGGCAGTGTCGTCGTGCATGTTTCGGCGCCAACGATGGCCGGCGCGGGCTCGGAAGCGGTGATCGGCCAGATCATTGCGCTCGCCGGCGATCTCATAGCGCAAAGTCCGCAGGCCGAAATTGCCGGCATCGGCGTCGGAGCGCCGGGGCCGCTGGACCCCAAGGCGGGGATCGTGATTGCGCCGCCAACGCTGGCCGGCTGGCACGACGTGCCCCTGATCGACATTCTGGGGCAGCATTTCGGCCTGCCGGTGCGGCTGGAGAACGACGCCAATGCGGCGGCGCTCGGCGAATGGCGCTTCGGCGCTGGACGCGGCAGTGGATCGCTGGTGTTCGTCACCGTGTCGACCGGCATTGGCGGCGGCGTCGTCGCCGACGGCCACATCTATCACGGCAGGCGTGGATTGGCGGCCGAGATCGGCCACATGACCATCACCGGCGAAGGCGACCGCTGCTTTTGCGGCGCCATCGGCTGCTTCGAGGCCGTTGCTTCGGGAACCGCGCTCGGACGTCGCGCCACGCGACAGACCGCCCCGGGCGACGGTTCATTGCTGCGACGGCTTTCCGCCGACGGCGACGTCTCGGCCAGGCATGTCGTCGACGCCGCACGCGCCGGCGACGCAGCCGCAATCGACCTGCTAGAGGCGGAAGCGAGATGGCTGGGCATCGGCTTCACCAATCTCTTGCATCTCTATTCGCCCGACCTGATCGTCATGGGCGGCGGTTTGTCCAACGGTTTCGACCTGCTGGCGCCTTCAATCAAAACGGTCGTCCAGCAGCGGGCGATGCCGGCCTACCGCGATGTGCCGATCGTGCGCGCCGAGCTTGGCGACCGCGCCGGGCTGATCGGCGCCGCCAGCCTGATCCTGTGGGAAGGTGAACCGGGTTTGGCACTGGCGATGGCGCAGGACGACAGCAGCACGACCGCTGATGCCAGGGAGCGCGGGCGATCTCCTGATTGATGGCGTGCGCGCCAACGACATCGTGCCGTCGGCCTGCCACCTGTTCCGCACCGACGGCCCGGCGCTGGCACCGCTGCCTTAGGGAAGCCGTCCGCTCCGCCTATTTCCCGCAATGGTGGTCGTTGATCTTGTTCAGCGCATTCGCGTCCGGTCCGACCCGGTTGTAGGAGCAGGCGCCAGCGGCTGTTGTGGTCAGCATGGTGTCATAGTAACGCGGGCCGCCGAACAGGGCGTAGATCAGGTCGCGATGGGCGGGAACGTAGTGTTGCTCCGGTTCCGGCTGACGATGGCGGTGCTTTTCCTTGGCGATGGCCGTGCTGGACAGGCTGCAGCCCACCGCGAGGACGAGCGCGCAGGTCGCAAGGATCTTGGTGGTCATCGGCAGCACCCTTCTGACGGTTCGGAATCGCAGCATATCCAAAAGCGCCGGCCGAACAAAGGTTCCCTGGCGGCATTGCCGGCTGGCGTGACAATCAGCCCGCAACAGCATTCCGCGCCCGCCGCCTTTCGGCAGCAACGAGCAGGTCGACGAAGGCACGCACCTTGGCCGGCCTGAAGCGGGCCGGCGGAAAGACGGCATGGATGCCGCCGGACGGCAAGGTCCAGTCCGTGAACACCCGCACCAGCCGCCCCCGTGCGATGTCCTCGGCAACGCTGTAATCCGGGAAGATGCCGAGCCCGATACCGGCCAGCACGCAAGACAGCACGCCCGGTGTCTTGTCGCAGCTGACGATCGGATTGAGCTCGGCCGGCACCGTCTCCGTGCCCCTGGAAAACAGCCATTGGCCGATGCCGCGCAATTGTGCATTGCCGACCCATGGCAGCGATTTCGCTTGCCTGGGGCTGGCATCAGCCGGCAGCCCGGCGGCGAGCTCCGGGCTGGCAACGACGAATTGTTCATGGCTTCCCAGCCGCCGCGCCAGATTGCTGGAATCGGCCAGCCAGCCGACGCGAATGCCGAGGTCGATCTGCTCGTCGACCAGATTGCTGACGGCATCGTCGAAGATCGTTTCGACTCGCATCTTCGGGTATTTTTTGAGATAGGCGGCGATTGTTGGCGCCACCACCTTCTCGCCGTAGTCGAGCGGCGCCGTCAGCCGCAGCATCCCGGTTGGCTTCAAGGCGCTCTGCGAGATGTCGCCATAGGCAGCTTCCGCCTCGTGCAGGATGATGGCCGCCCGGTCGTAGAACAGGCGCCCCTCTTCGGTCAGCGTCACGCGCCTTGTCGTGCGGCGCAGCAGCGTCGCGGCCAGTTCCTGCTCCAGCCTGCCGACCTGATGACTGACCACTGCCTTGGCGACATCGAGCCGGTCGGCGGCGGCTGTGAAGGAGCCGGTCTCGACCACGGTGGTGAAGTAGACGAGCCGGTTGAGGTTCAGAAGCTCGGTCACAGCTCACTCATTGTCCGATCTGATCAGACAGTTTGTATGATTGATCGCTATTTTTCGCAAGCGGTGGCCTTGCCATGTATCGCAGCAACCACTGACGAAAGGAAATCCCCATGAAAATCGCACTCATCGGCGCGTCCGGCCAGGTCGGCTCACGCCTGCTGAAAGAACTCTCCGATCGCGGCCATTCCATCACTGCCATCGCCCGCAATCCGGACAAGATCGCCGCACTGCCGGGCGTGACCGCCGAGAAGGGCGACGTGTTCGACAAAGACGGCCTTGCTGCGCTGATCAAGGGGCATGACGCGGTGATCAGCTCCGTGCATTTCCTCGACAGCGATCCCGACACACTGATCGCCGCCGTGCGCGCCTCCGGCGTCAAGCGCTACCTCGTCGTCGGTGGCGCCGGCAGCCTCGACGTCGCGCCCGGAAAGCGCCTGGTCGACACACCGACCTTCCCGGCGATCTACAAGGCCGAAGCGCAGAAGGGCGCCGACTTCCTCGACACGTTGCGGACCGTCGGCGATCTCGACTGGACCTTGCTGTCGCCGTCGGCGCTGTTCGTTGCCGGCGAGCGGACCGGCAAATACCGCATCGGCAAGGACACGCTGCTGACGTCCGACAAGGGCAGCAGCATTTCCTTCGAGGATTATGCGATCGTCATGACCGACGAGATCGAAAAGCCGGCGCATATTCGCCAGCGCTTCACCGTCGGCTACTGATCGGACTGCCGACATTGGCGACAAGTGCCATCGGAGCCTCCGATGGCATTATCGTTTTCTCCCGTTTCCACTCCTGCCGCCGGTCTGCGAAATCTCGCCCGAAACGGTTAGGATCGGAACGGAATATGGCAGACGAGAATAACGCTAAATCAAAGATCGTCATCGTTGGCGGCAGTTCCGGAATGGGGCTGGCGTTGACAAAGCGCTGCCTGGACTCAGGCGCCGAAGTCGTCATTGTCGGACGCGGCGAAGACAAGCTGCAGCGCGCCCGCGATGCCTTGCAGGGACCGGCCGGTTTGAGCGCCATCGTGGCTGACATCGCTAGGGAAGATCAGGTCGCTGACCTATTCGCGCGGATCGGCCGGCTCGACCATATCGTCAGCACCGCCGCCGATATTGAAGGCGCCTACGAGTTGTTGCCTTCAGTCGACCTGAAGGCGGCGCAGCGGGTCGTCGAAAGCAAATTCTACGGGCCGTTGCTGCTTGCCAAACATGGCGCGCCGAAGCTTTCGGCCAACGGCTCCATCACCTTCACCTCGGGAATCGCCGCCTACCGGCCGGCGGCGCGCGGCTCGGTTGTCGCCGCCGTCAATGCGGCGCTGGAAGGGCTGGTGCGGGCGCTGGCGGTCGAACTGGCGCCGATCCGCGTCAACGCCGTTTCGCCGGGTTGGGTCGACACGCCGATCTGGCACTTCGTTGCCGGCGACAAGAAGGACGAGACGCTTGATGCCATGGCCAAGCGGCTGCCGGTCGGGCGTGTCGGACAACCGGACGACATCGCCGACGCCATCGCCTTCCTGATGGGCAACGGCTTTACGACAGGGACGATACTGCATGTCGAGGGCGGTCACCGGCTGATCTGACCGGCGCGAAAGTCTCACCCGCCGCCGCCAGCAGCAGCTTCAGCGCCGGCGACTGCACCCGGCGGCGGCGCCAGATCATGACCAGGGAGGCTGCTTGGGCTGAACCCGGCCAGGGCAGCTCGACAATCTCGCCGCGATCGAGCGCCTCGGCGACGGCCAGCCGCGGCACCAGGCCCATGCCGATACCAGTCGCCACCAGGCTCGCAATGGCGCCGATGCTGCCGACTTCGGCGGCAAGTTTTGGCGCCGCCATTCCTGTCTCGGCGAACGCTGTGTCGAACAGATGCCGGTAGACGCATCCGGTTTCCGTCACCACGAAACGCATCGCGGCGAGCGCGGCCAGATCACCTTGTCCTGATGCGGTGGCATTCTCGGCGGAGGCGACAAGGACCAGCGGCTCGGCCGATATCGTGCGCCGGGCCAGGCGTTCATCGAGCCCGCCCTTGTCGAAACAGAAAGCGACGTCGATCTCGCCCTCTTCGAGCTGGCGCAGCAACACGTCGCTGCCGGCGATTTTTAACCGCAGGCCAATCTCCGGGTGATCGCCCTGAAAGGCCGCCAGCCATTGCGGAAGTTTGACAGTGGCAATCGTCTCCAACGCGCCGACCGTCACTGTCGCGGCGGTCGTTCCCGTCCTTGCCTCGACGGCAATTCGCGCCTCGTCCGCCAGTTGCAGAATCTCTTCCACATAGGGTTTCAGCGCTTCGCCGGCCGCCGTCAGGTCGAGGCCGTGGCGCGAGCGGATGAAGAGGGCGACGCCGAGTTCGCTTTCCAGCGACTGGATCTGGTCGCTGACGCTCGACTGCGCCAGATGAACCTCCCGCGCCGCGCGGGTGATGTTGCGGTGCCGCGCCACGGCGAGGAAGGTCTTGAGCAATCTTGGATGCATGCCGTTTCCGGATCTGGTCTGTGTCCGATATTTCGGACCTGGCCGGCTTATTTGCAACCATTGACGCCGGCGAATGCGATTGCGGCAGACAGAAGGGCCAGAATTTCGCAGCCATTGCGCGGCGAGTTTTTGCTTGTGAACGGGCCGGCGGCTTGTAGCTTGCTCGAAAGCCGGTCCGACGGAGGCAATTCGGGGGAAATGAGCGTCATCAGGATTGTTCGGGCATGCCGCTGAAAGCCGTCGCCCATATCGAGGCTATGTCGGCCTTCGCGCTGGCGAACTTCGGCGGCTATGACCGGCCGACCCTTGCCCAGAACGAGAGCGCCTTCCCGCCCAGCCCCAAGGCGATCGCCGCCGGCCAGGACGCGATTGCGCGCAGCCATCTCTATCCCGATCCGGACTGGACGGTGCTGCGCGAAACTATTGCGCAAGCCTACGACGTCGAGCGCGAGTTGATCCTGTGCGGCGCCGGCTCGATGGACCTGATCGCCTGCACCATCGCAGCCTTCGCCGGCCCTGGCGACGAGGTGCTCGCCACCGCCTATGCCTATAATTTTGCGGCCTCCGCTTCTGCGCGTGTCGATGCAGTCTATGTCAAGGCGGCTGAACGCGACTTCGTCGTTTCCGTCGACAGCATTCTCGCCGCCGTCACGCCGGCGACGCGGATCGTCTTCGTCTGCAATCCCGGCAATCCGACCGGCACCCTCATCCGCAATGCCGAACTCCTGCGCTTGCGCGCCGCCTTGCGCGGCGACGTTCTACTGGTCATCGACCAGGCCTATGGCGAGTTCGACGACCAGGATCCTCAAGCCACCTTTGCGCTGGTCGCACGCGGCGACACCGTCGTGTTGCGCAGCCTTTCCAAAGCCTATGGGCTGGCCGGCGCGCGCGTCGGCTGGGGCTTGTTTCCGCCGTCGGTCGCGGCCGAAATACGCAAGCTGCAGAACTCGAACCAGGTGACCACGCCAAGCCTCGCTATGGCGGTCGCGGCAATTGAGGACCAGGCCTATATGCGCGAGACGGTGGCGCGCACCGCCGCGATCCGCGATCGCTTCGCGCAGGATCTGAGAGCGACCGGTTACGGCGTTCCCGAAAGCTGGACGAATTTCGTGCTGATCCGCTTTGCCGATGCGGCCGCAGCCGCGGCTGCCGATGCCGCCTTGCGCGGTGCCGGCATCATCGTGCGCAGTCTCGGCGGCTACGGCCTGACCGATTGCCTGCGCGCAACGGTCGGCCCGCAAGAGATGATGGACCGGGCATTGCGCATCCTGACCGATCTGCGCAGCGGCTGACTTTGCGATAATATCAGAGGGAAACTTGAGCGATGTCCTATGTGCCGACCCGTGACTTCATCGGCTATGGCGACAAGCCTCCTGCCGCAGCGTGGCCCGGCGGCGCCAAGCTGGCGCTTAACATCGTCGTCAATTACGAGGAAGGCGCTGAATACAGCATCGACGAGGGCGACGGTGTTTCCGAGACGATCCTGTCGGATCTGGCCGTATCGCCAGCGGTACCCGGCCTGCGCAACCGCAACATGGAATCGCTCTACGAATATGGCTCGCGCGTCGGCGTCTGGCGGCTCGCTTCGCTGTTTCGCGACAAGGGCATCGTGCCGACCTTCTACGTCGTCGGGCGGGCGCTGGAACTCAATCCAGCCGCCGGCAAGGCGATCGCCGAGCTCGGCAGCGACATCGTCTGCCATGGCTGGCGCTGGATCGACTATGCGCCGCTGAGCGAGGAGGAGGAACGCAAGCACATCGCCATGACCGTCGACACGGTACAGCGGATCACCGGCATCCGCCCGCTCGGCTGGTACACCGGCCGGCCCAGCCTCAACACCAGGCGGCTGGTGGCCGAGCATGGCGGCTTGCTGTTCGACTGCGACGACTACAATGACGACCTGCCCTATTTCGTCGAAGTCGATGACAAGCGGCATCTGGTGGTGCCGCACTCCTTCGACAACAATGACAGCCGTTTCTCCCGCGGCTCTGGCCTGGAGACAGGCGGCCAGTTCTTCGACTATGTAAGCGACGGGGTGGACTGGCTGCTGGCCGAAGGCCAGACAACACCGCGCATGATGACGGTGTCGCTGCACTGCCGGCTCGCCGCACGGCCCGGCCGCATGATCGGGCTTGCCCGCTTCCTCGACAAGATCAGGAACAATCCCGACATCTGGATCTGCCGCCGCTCCGACCTCGCGCAGCATTGGCTGGACCGTTTCGGCGGCTGAGCCGCCGAACCGGTCCAATAGCTGCCTACGCCCGCAGCCGTTTGCCTTCGGGGTCGAAGGGCGGCTCGCTCAACAGCACCGCGTCGTGCGGCCGGCCGAGGATCGCCACCGACACCTTGTCGCCTGCCTTGGCGGAGCCGGCCTTGACGTAGCCGAGCGCCAGCGACTGCTCGACGAAGTAGCCATACGCGCCTGACGAGACCTGGCCGATCGGCGTGCCGTCCGGCAGGAAGATCGGCTCGCCGCCAGTGGCGTCGGCATCCTTGGCAGCGATCGACAGCATGATCAGTTGATCGCGCGCCGGCTTTTCGGCGATGGCCGCATAGGCATCGCGGTTGAGGAACGCCCCCTTGTCCATCTTGATCAGGCGGTCGAACCTGACCTCCTGCGGCCAGTATTCGGGGGAGTATTCGCGGCTCCAGCTGCCGTAGCCCTTTTCGACACGCAGCGACATCAGCGCGCGCGAGCCGACCGGTCCGGCGCCGACCTCGCCGCCGGCCTTGAGCAGCCCGCCGTAGAGAGCGACCTGGTCGGCAACCGGGCAATAAAGCTCCCAGCCGAGATCTCCGGTGAAGGAGACACGCAGCGCCACGACATCGACGCCGCCGACCGTGATCCGCTTCGAGCGCATGAAGGGAAAGGCGTCGGTCGACAGATCAGCATTGGTCAGCCGCTGCAGCAATTCGCGCGACTTCGGACCGGCGACGTTGAAGCCGCCCATCTCCTCAGTGCGCGAGCGGAAGCTCGTGCCTTCGGGCAACGGAACCGCCTTGAAGAACCTCTGATGGAAGCGTTCGGCCATGCCGGAACCGAAGACCATGAACTCGTCTTGGCCAAGCTTCGTCACGGTGAAGTCGCCGGCAATGCCGCCGCGCTTGCCAATCAATGGCGTCAGACAGGAGCGGCCGATTTCGGCCGGCATGCGGTTGGCGAACAGCGAATTCAGCCAGGCCTCGGCGCCCGGTCCCTTGACCTCGTATTTGGCGAAATTCGAAACGTCGATGATCCCCGCATGTTCGCGCAGCATGCGCGCCTCGCGGCCGACCAGGCCCCACCAATTCTGCCTGGTGAAGCCGTTGGTCTCCTCGCGTGGCTCACCCTCGGCGGCGAACCACAGCGGATGCTCCCAGCCGAAATTGAGACCGAAGACAGCGCCCATCTGCTTTTGCATCTCATAGGCCGGGCGGGTGCGCACGGGGCGCCCGGCGGCGCGCTCCTCATTGGGGAAATGGATCTTGAAGCGGTGGCTGTACTGGTCCTGCACGCGGGCCTTGGTGAAGGCCTTGCCGGCCCAGTGGCCGAACCGCGCCATGTCCCAGGCGAACATGTCGAGCGACGGCTCGCCCTCGATCATCCACTCGGCCGCCAGCTTGCCCATGCCGCCGGATTGCGAGAACCCGGGAATGATGCCGTTGCAGCAGAAATAGTTCCGCAGTTCCGGCACCGGGCCGAACAGCACGGCGCTGTCGGGCGACCAGATCATCGGGCCGTTGATGACACGCTTGACGCCTGCCTTGCCGACCGCCGGAACACGCGTGATGGCGCGCATCATGTTGTCCTCGATGCGGTCGAGGTCGTCGGGAAACAATTCATGGCCGAAGTCGAGCGGCGTGCCGTCCTCGGCCCAGAACTTCATGTTGCGTTCATAGGCCCCGATCAGGAGGCCGAGCCCTTCCTGCCGCAGATAATATTCACCGTCGCGGTCGGCGACCGAAGGCAGCCGGCGGCCCATGGTGGCGATTTCGGGGATGGTCTCGGTGACGAAATACTGGTGCTCGGTCGGGATCAGCGGCAATTGCAAACCGGCCATCGCAGCGACCTCGCGGCCCCACAGGCCGGCGGCATTGACCACCCATTGCGTGCGGATCTCGCCCTTCGGCGTACGCACGATCCAGCTGCCGTCGGCTTGAGCTTCCGTGGCGATGACCGGGGTGAAGCGATGGATCTCGGCGCCGCGCTGGCGCGCACCAGCGGCGTAGGCGGCGGTGACACCGGACGGGTCGACATTGCCGCCTTCGGGTTCATACATGATGCAGCGTATGCCGTCGAAATCGACCAGCGGATGGAGCCGCTCCGCCTCGTCGCGCGCAACTTCATAAAAATTCATTTTGTAGCGCCGGGCCTTGGCTTCCTGCAGCCGCAGCTGGTGCTCGCGCGCCTCGGTCTGGGCGAGATAGAGCGAGCCCGGCTGGAAGATACCGCAGCCCTGGCCGGTCTCGGTCTCCAGCTCCTTGTAGAGCGCCATGGTGTAATGTTGCAGGCGGCTGATGTTGGTCGAGTCATGCAGGCCATGGATGTTGGCGGCCGCGTGCCATGTCGAGCCGGAGGTCAGCTCATCGCGCTCGAGCAGGACGACATCGGACCAGCCATGCTTGGCCAGATGATAAAGGATCGAGCAGCCGATCAGGCCGCCGCCGATGACAACGGCTTGTGCATGGGTACGCATATCGAGATTTCTTCCCTTTGTGTTCGGCGACTTGTCTTGTTGTGTGCTTCTGGTCGATGAATTCGGTCTCGTCGCCTTGGCGAATTCCAGGGGGCGATCAGGCCGCCCCCTGGCTTAAAGTTCAGGCCTTGTCGAGCCAGACCTTGTCCAGTTGCAGTTCGAATGTCTGATGCATTTTGAGGTTTTTCACATAGGTGGCGTGATGCCGGTAGAGAGAGCGCCAGAATGACTGAACCAGAACGCCGGAATCCTGCAGGATGAACTCGACATCCTTCATCAGTTCCTTGCGCTTGGCCGTATCGGCGATGGCGAGTGCGGCATTGAGCTTCTTGTCGAAGTCGGGATTGGCGTAGGCCGACTCGTTCCAGGCTTCGCCGCTGCGATAGGCAAGCGCCAGCACCTGTACACCCAGCGGACGCATGCCCCATTCGGTGGTCGACCACGGATATTTCGTCCAGTCGTTCCAGAACGAGGTTCCCGGAATGATCGTCCGTTTCACCTTGAAGCCGGCCTCACGCATCTGCGCGGCAACGACGTCGGCCGGATCCTTCACATAGTCCGAATCGTAGGAGATGAGTTCGAACTCGTGATCCATCTGGCCGGCCTCGGTCATCAGCGCCTTGGCCTTGGCGAGATCGCGCGGCACTTTCGGCAGTTCGTAATATTCCGGATGGATCGGGCAGACGTGGTGGTTTTCGGCGACCTGGCCGAGACCGCTATAGCCGAGTTTCAGCACGGTCTCATTGTCGACGGCGAGCTGGATGGCGTTGCGCACCCTTTTGTCGTCATAGGGCTTGTTGCTGATATTGGTGCGCAGCACGATCGTTCCGGCGGTGACGACGGATTCCTTGACCAGGCCCATGCCGTCATAGAGGTCCACCGTGCCGCCGACGGTCTGGTAGTTGCAGTCGATCTCGCCGGCCTCGAAGGCGCTGGCGATGGCGGGGTTGGAGGCGTCTGTGCCGTAGTCGGTCCAGTCGACGCCATCGAGATAGGTTTCACCGCCAAACCAGGTGAAGTCCTTGCGGCGCCGAACCGATGCCGAGTCGCCGACCTTGTAGGAGATCAACTCATACGGACCGGTGCCGGGCGTCTTGGTCATGTCGGCGCCGTTCTTGTCGAAGTCGCGGTGGACGATGATGGCGGGATAGTCGGCGAAGCCCGGGATGATGGTGACGTCGGACTGGCCGCATTTCAGCTTCACCGTGTGATCGTCGACCTTTGTGATAGCGCCGGCGATCGCCTTCTTGGTGGCAGGATCGATCAAAGTGGCCATGCGGCCGGCCATCGAATTGCCTTCGGCCGCCTTGTCGCACCAGCGCTCGATGTTGAAGACGATGTCGTCGGCGTTGAGCTCGTCGCCGTTCGACCACTTCACGCCTTTGCGCACATGCAGCGTGTATTCGGTGGCGTCGTCACTGACGTCCCAGCTCTCGATGAGATGGCCCTCGAAGGTGAAGTCCTGGGTGTAGCGGATCATGTAGTCGTTGCACTGGCGCAGCACATTGGCCATCTCCGACCAGTCCCATGTGCGCGGATCCTTCATGTCCTTGATGATCATCTGCATCTTCAGGATACCGCCCTTCTTGCCGGGCTCCATCGTTGCAGCTTCGGCCGGGGCGGGAAGGCCGGCCATTGCATAGGCGAACGCCGTCGAGGCGCCCATCGCGCTCGCCATGGCGAGGAATTCGCGGCGGTCCATCCTGCCGCTTCTGACTTCATCTGCGTAGCTTTCGATGACCGCCGGGACGCGGTCACCGTTGCTCCTGAAAAGTGCCATTGTTGCTTCTCCGGTTTGGGCTTTCCGCCCGTTCATTCCCCATTACGCAGGGAATGTTAGAGGCGATGCAAAAATCCCGGAAGGGCTTGAGAGCTCACAAACCGCTGAAAACCGGCCCGTAAGACCTAATAAAACGATGCCATTGGCGTCTCAATTTTTTTCGCGTGCGAGCGCGCTGACATCGGCGACCACCCGTCAGGCGCTGTCTTCCTGCGCCCTCGCAATGATCCATTCGCGCACCGTGCGGGCGATGTTGCCCTTGGAGAGCTGGGTCTCGGTCAGGTAGTAATTCCAGGGGCTGGGCGGCCGGACCGGAAACGGTTCGACGAGCAGTCCGCGCCTGAGATACGCGTGAGCAAGCGAACGCTGGGTGGCTACGAGGCCGGCGCCCATGGCGGCAAGTTCGAGCGCAATGTTGGACGCATTCGTCGACAGGCCCTTGTCAAAATCCTGCATGTCGACGCCAAGTGCGGTGGCAACGACCTGCCAGTATTCCTGGCGGCCGTGCACGAAGATCCGGTCCACCTTGAGGATATCCTCCGGCGCTTTGACGGCGTGCTCGCCTTCGAGCAGCGAAGGTGCGCACAGCAGCACCAGCTCGTCATTCCAGAGCGGAATGGCGGCGGGCGGGCGATCGTCGAAGCGCCTCGTTGAAATGGTGATGTCGGCGATCTGTTCGCTGAGATCCTCCCAGATCGTGCCGTGCAGCACGATCTCGATTTCGGGATGTTTCTTGCGGAAGGCGGCCATGCAGCCGGCCAGCCAGTTTTCCGCCAGGCTCATAGGACAGGAGACGACCACGGTGCGGTTGCGCGACGACGTCACGATCGCCTCCGTCGCCTGGTCGATCTGGTCGAGCGCCTGGCGCAGTGTCGGCAGGAACGCCTCGCCCATCTCGGTCAGCTTGAGGCTGCGCGGATAGCGGATGAACAATTGCCGGCCGATATAATGTTCGAGCGAGCGGACATGCGTGCTGACCGCGGCCTGCGTGTAGCCAAGCTCCTTGGCGGCCATGGTGAAACTCAGATGCCGGGCCGAGCTCTCGAACGACCTGATATAGTTCAAAGGCGGGGGTGGCTTCATCTCCGGCTCCTGGGCTGTGCCAGAATAGGTAGACCATGGAGCCGCCGGCGTTCAATTGCACGGAGGCGACATGGCATAGATATTTTTGGTCAAAGCCGCTGAACTAATTGCGTGAATGCACGATGAACCCAAATTAATGATGGCGTGACGACAGAGGGAGTGGAGCAAGTGGCTGTGTCGCCCCATCGGCGTGAAGGGCCGGACGCAAGCGCTGAGACTGCCGTGCGCCTGGCCGACTTCGTGCTACGCCGGCCGGCATCGGTTTTCCCTCAGGCGGTGCTGGATCAGGCTCGCTACCTCTTGCTCGACACGATTGGAGTAGCGATTGCCGCGGGGCCGATGGAGGCCGGCCGGATCGCCAGGGATACCGCGACCCTCCTCTACAATTCGAGCGACCCCAGGCATCGCGCGCGCATGCTTTTCGACGGCCGCCGCGCCTCGATGGCGGGGGCGGCTTACGCCGCGGCGACGCAGATCGACAATCTCGATGGCCATGACGGCTACAGCCCGACCAAGGGCCATATCGGTGTCGTGGTCGTGCCAGCGCTGGCGGCGCTGGCCGAACAGCTTCCGGAGCTCAGTGGCCCTGACGCGCTGGCAGCCCTGGTCGTCGGCTATGAGGTCGCAGGCCGCGCCGGCATCGCGCTGCATGCGACCGTGTCGGACTACCACACGTCGGGCGCCTGGAATGCGCTGGGCGTCGCCGCCGTGGCGGCGCGTCTGCGCCGGCTGAGCGACGGGCAGTTGCGCGAGGCGCTGGGCATCGCCGAGTATCATGGCCCGCGCAGCCAGATGATGCGCGAGATCGCCACGCCGACGATGCTGCATGACGGTTCGGGCACCGGCGCGCTGACCGGCCTGTCGGCGGCTGTGCTCGCCGAACGCGGCTTCACCGGCGCTCCGGCGATCACGATTGAGGCCCCGGAAGTCGCTGATTATTGGCAGGACCTCGGCGTGTTCTGGCAGGCACTGCACCAGTATGTGAAGCCGTATCCGATCTGCCGCTGGGCGCATGCGGCCATCGACGCGACGCGCGGACTGGTGCTTTCGCATCATCTGACGCCGGCCGATATCGGCCATGTCCACGTCAACAGTTTCCACCATGCCGCAACGCTGTTCCGCGACATGCCGGACACGACGTCGAAGGCTCAATATAGCCTGCGCTTTGCCGTCGCCACCTTCGTCCTGCATGGCCGCATCGGGCTGGAGCATATTTCCGGCGCCGGCCTCGAGGATGCCGCCGTTGCGGAAATGCTCAGCCGCATCAGCGTGTCTGAGCAGGAGCGCCACAGCGTCCGCTTCCCGGCAAGCCGTTGGGCCGATGTCGCCATCACCACGACCGACGGGCGCGTGCTGACCTCGGGCGATGTCCACGCACGCGGCGGACCGGAAGCGCCGCTGACATCAGGGGAGATCGAGGCCAAATATATGGAATTCGCAACGCCCGTGCTCGGACGGGGCCGCGCCATGGCGATCCGCGACGCCATCCTGTCGCTCACCGATCCCGACAGCCGCTTTTCCGAGCTCTCCGCCCTGCTCTACGATCCTCCCGTGATCAGCAAGATCCTCCAGCGGCCGGCGTGGTAGACTGACATGCCGCTCAGGCTGCTGAAATACGGTCTCAGCCGGGACTATCCGGTCAGCGAGGATATCCCCGCGACGCCGGAGCTCAAACCGTCCTACGATGTCGTCATCATCGGCGGCGGCGGCCATGGTCTTGCCTGCGCGCATCATCTGGCGAAGTATCACGGCATCACCAGCGTCGCGGTGCTCGAGAAGGGCTACCTCGCCGGCGGCAACACGGCGCGCAACACCACAACGATCCGCTCCAACTACGTCACGCCGCAAGGCATCGCCTTCTACAAGGAAGGCGTGACGCTGTTCGAGACGCTGTCGCAGGAACTCGACTTCAACGTCATGTTCTCGCAGCGCGGCCAGCTGACGCTTGCGCATTCGGAAGCGACGCTGCGCAGCTTCCATTCCCGCGCCGAGATGGGCAAGCATCTGGGCACACGCACCGAGGTGGTCGACCAGAAGGCGGTCCAGGAACTGGTGCCGTCGCTCAACATGGACTATGGCGGCGCGCTCGAAATCCTCGGCGGGCTCTGGCATGCCGATGGCGGCACCGCGCGGCATGACGCGGTGGCCTGGGGCTATGCCGCACAGGCGTCGCGGCGCGGCGTCGAAATCCACCAGCGCACCGAGGTGCAAGGTTTTGAAATCGCCGGTGACCGGGTCCATGCGGTGAAGACCAACCGTGGCCGCATTGCCTGCGGCCAGGTGCTGATCGCCACCGGCGGCATGAATTACGACGTCGCGCTGATGGCCGGCGTCGAACTACCGATCCGCTGCTATCCGCTGCAGGCGATGGTGACGCAGCCGCTGAAGCCATGGCTCAACACGCTGGTCTCCTCCGTGTCGCTGCACACCTATCTCGTGCAGTCGTCGCGCGGCGAAGTGGTGATCGGCGGCGGCTCCGATCCCTACCAGCTCTACTCGACACGCTCGACGCTGGACATGAAGGAGCATCTCGCCGAAGGCGCGGTGCATCTCTTCCCGTTCCTGCAAGGTGTCAGGCTGCTCAGGCAATGGGCCGGGATTACTGACATGACGCCGGACTACAGCCCGATCATGGGCGCCAGCCCGCTCGACAATCTGTGGCTCGATTGCGGCTGGGGCACCTGGGGCTTCAAGGCAACGCCGGTTGCCGGCAAGCGCATGGCCGAAACCATAGCCAGTGGCCGCGTGCCCGATATCCTCAAGCCGTTCGCGCTGGAACGCTTCGAGACCTTCCAGCTGCTCAACGAAATGGGCGCGACGGCGGCCAGTCATTGAACATGAAACAACACTGACGATGAAAATCCTGACCTGCCCGATGAATGGCCCGCGCAACATAGAAGAGTTCCAGTCTTTTGGGCCGGTGCGCGACGAGTTGGATCCTGAACAGACCGCCGACGCGGACTGGTCGCGGCACCTGTTCCGCGCCGAAAACCGCAGGGGCGTCGTGGTCGAGTGGTGGCGGCATGTGCCGAGCAATTACTTTTTCCTCGCCGAGCGCGATCTCGTCAGCAACGAGATCATCCGCACCTTCGACGCCTCGCAGCGCAGCGGCCAGCCATGAACCGCCTGCCTGCTCCTTTCGGTACCCGCATCGACCGGACGCGCCCGCTGCGCTTCAGCTTCGAGGGCAAAAGCTTCGAGGCCTATGCCGGCGACTGCATCGCCAGCGCGCTCGCAGCCTCGGGGCGATGGATGCTGTCGCGCTCGTTCAAATACCACCGCCCGCGCGGCGTCTTCAGCATGGCCGGCGCCGAGGCGAACACGCTGGTGCAGCTGCCATCGGAGCCGAATGTCGCCGCCGACCGCACACCGGTCAGTGAGGGATTGCAGGTCAGCGCGCAGAACGTCAACGGCTCGCTGGCGCATGACCGCGACGCCATCATCGACAGATTTGGGCGCTTCCTGCCGGTCGGCTTCTACTACCGCACCTTCATGGGACCGCGCCGCGACAGCTGGCTGAAATTCTGGGAGCCGATCATTCGCCGCAAGGCAGGGCTCGGTGTGGTCGACACCAAGGCCGCGCACCGGCATTTCGACAAGTCGCATCTGCATTGCGACGTGCTCGTGGTCGGTGCCGGTCCGGCCGGACTGAGCGCGGCGATTGCTGCAGCCGAAGCGGGTGCCGATGTCGTGCTCTGCGACGAGAATCCGGAGATCGGCGGATCACTGACTTACGGCCGCTACGACCCGGCAATGCTTGCGGACCTGACGGCGCGTAGCGAGGCGCTGCCCAATCTACGGATCATGACGGGCACGCTCTGCAATAGCTGGTACGAGGACAATTGGCTGCCGCTGATCCAGGGCGACCAGCTCTATCGCATACGGGCGCGCGAGGTGATCCTCGTCACCGGCGCGATCGGGCAGCCCGCCATCTTCCGCAACAACGATCTGCCGGGGATCATGCTTGGCAGCGCCGCACAGCGGCTGATCCGCCACTACGGTGTGCGCCCCGGGCAAAGGGCCGTGGTGCTGACCGGCAATGATGAGGGTTATGCCGTCGCGCTCGATCTGGTCGAGGCCGGCGTCTCGGTCATGCTGGTCGCCGATCCACGATCCGGCGGCGTGCCGGGTCCGCTCGAAGCCGAACTGCACGGCAAGGGCGTGGCGATCCAGAAGGGCGCGACGGTCGAAGCTGCGGAAGGTCGCGGCGGACACTTGGCCCGCGTTCGCATCGGCGGGCACTGGGCAGAATGCGACCTGCTGACGATCTCCGCTGGCGAGGTGCCGGCGTGGCAATTGCCTTGTCAGGCAGGAGCCAAGGTCGGGTACGATGACGTCAGCGGATCGATGACGCTGACGCTGGCGCAGGGGTCGGTGCACCTTGCCGGCTCGGTCGCCGGAGATCATGGCCTCGAAGGCGCTGTTGCCGGCGGCCGTCGCGCGGCTGCTGCTGCATTACAGCGGCTCGGCCATGCGGCGGCACAAGACACGGTTCTCGGCAAAGTCAAACCGTCCTGCCCGGTCCATGTACAGCCGATCGTAGCCAATGCGAAGGGCCGCGACTTCGTCGATTTCGACGAGGATCTGCAGGTCAAGGATCTGCACAACGCCATCAAGGACGGCTATCGCGAGATTGAGCTGGTCAAGCGTTTCACCACGGTCGGCATGGGGCCAAGCCAAGGCCGTCATTCGGCGCTTGCGACGGCAAGGATCGTCGCCGAGGCGACCGACCGGACGGTCGCCGAAGTCGGCATCACGACAGCGCGTCCGCCTGTCGGACCGGAGACGCTCGGCGTGCTCGCCGGCCATCACGAGGTGCTGGAACGGCGCACCGCACTGCACGGCAGGCATCTGGCGCTCAACGCCGCGATGAAGCCGGTCGGGGCCTGGTGGCGGCCGTATTTCTACGGCGATGCCAAGGATGCGCAAAAGGCGATCCGCAACGAAATCATGGCGGTGCGCGAGGGCGTCGGCCTGCTCGATGTCTCGACGCTCGGCAAGCTGGAACTGCGCGGGCCGGATGCCGGCGCGTTCCTCGATCGGCTTTACACCATGGCGCATGGCAATCAGCCGGTCGGGCGCGTACGCTATTGCCTGATGCTCAACGAAATGGGCTCGGTGGTCGATGATGGTGTTGCCTACCGCATGGCTGACGACCGCTTCTATGTGACGGCCACCACCGGCGCCGTCGCGCGCGTCTATGCCGACATGCTGTTCTGGAACGCGCAGTGGCGGCTCAAGGTCGATGTGCTCAACCTCACCGGCGCCTTCTCCGGCTTGAACGTCACCGGCCCGAAGGCGCGGGCTGTACTTGAAGCCTTGCCAAGCGATATCGATTTCAGCCGCGAGGCCTTCCCCTATCTCAGCGGCCGCGACGGCGTCGTTGCCGGCGTGCCGGTGCGGGTGATGCGGATCGGCTTCACCGGCGAACTCAGCTTCGAATTGCATTGCCCGTCCAGCCTCGCGCCGGCGCTCTGGGATGCGGTGATGGCGGCCGGCAAGCCGCATGGCCTCACGCCCTACGGGCTGGAAGCGTCGCGTATCCTGCGGCTGGAGAAAGGCCATATCCTGATCGGCCAGGACACGGATTCGATCACCACGCCAGACGAACTCGGCTTCGGCTGGGCGGTGTCGAAGAAGAAGCCGTTCTTCGTCGGCAAGCGTTCCATCGAAATGCGCGCCAGGCTTGGCCAGGCGCGCAAGCTGGTTGGTTTGCAATTTCCCGCCGACGCCAAAGACATACCCGGCGAGAGCTGCCTGGTGCTGCGCGGTAACGACCCTGTCGGCCAGATCACCTCGATCGGCTTTTCGCCAACGCTCGGCTGTTTCATCGCGCTGGCTTATGTCCATGTCGACGATTCCACAGACGGAAGCCGGGTGACGGTGAAGTGCCGCAATGGCGCTCTGGTCGAGGTTCCTGTGGTTGGGCACGCCTTCTTCGATCCGACCAATGCGCGGCAGGAGATGTAGATGGCGGGCCTCGACGCAATGCCCATCTTTCCCTTCGAGCCTGGTGGCGCGGCGCATGGTGCGGCACTGCCTTCCGGCGCTGTTGCGCTGACCGACCTCACCGCCAGCCCGCGCTTCGGCCTGAAGGGCGGCGGCAGCGCGGCCTGGCTCGCCGCGCGTGGTGTTATCTTGCCCGCGATCAATCGCATCGGCAGCCATCGCCGCATGCGCGTGCTCCGCCTCGGCAATGAGGATATCCTGCTGCTTGGCGAAGATGCCGATGAGGCGCTGGCCGAACTCCGGAGCGCCTGGGAAAGCGACAGCGGGCCGAAGGGATATTCGTCCTGGCGCGAGGAAGGCTGGGCGTGGATGCGGCTTTCCGGTCCGGCAATTGCCGAAGCGATGAGCCAGCTCTGCGCACTCGATCTGCGGCCCGACAAATTTGGCGCCGAAGACATCGCGCAAACGCGTGTCGGCCATATCGAAGCCGTTAGCTTCCGCGCGCCGGCCGGTTTCGATGTACTGTTCGACGTCACCGCGTCGGCGTATTTCGCCCGGACCGTCTCGGCGGTGGCCAGGCACTGCACGCAACATCAGGCATAGAGGATATAAATGACCCGCCCGCAAGGAACCATCGCCCCGATCCTGACGCCGTTCGAGAACGATGGCCGCATCGCCCGCGACCTCTGGATCTCGCACGCCAAATGGGTGCTGGACCAAGGCGCGCATTTCCTGTCGCCCTTCGGCACCACGGGCGAGGCGCTGTCGCTCTCGCTGAGCGAGCGCATGCAGGCGCTGGAATGGCTGGTCGAGGCCGGCATTTCGCCCACCCGCATGATGCCCGGCACCGGTGTCACCGCACTGCCCGAAACGGTCGAGCTGTCGAAGCACGCGGTCGGGCTCGGCTGCGCCGGCGTGATGGTACTGCCGTCGTTCTTCTACACCGCTGCCGGCGACAACGGCCAGGCGCGCTATTACAGCGAGCTGATCGAACGAGTGGCCAATCCGGCGCTGAAGATGATCCTCTACCACATCCCGCAAAACTCCGGCGTGCCGGTCAGCCCGGCTTTGACCGCCCGGCTGAGCGCGGCATTTCCCGATACTGTGGTGGCCTACAAGGACAGCGCCGGCGACTGGAACAACACGGCGGCGGTGATTGCCGCCGCACCTGCGGTTGCTGTGTTCCCCAGCTCGGAAGCGCAGCTCACCAAAGGGCTGGCCAGTGGAGCTGCGGGCTGTATCTCGGCGACCGTCAATCTCAACGCCGCCGCCATCCGGGCGCTTTACGACGCAACCATCGCAGGCAAGGACGTCAGCGAAGCAGATGCCGCGATCAAGGCGTTCCGCAAGGTGATCCAGGACGCCGGCCTGATCCCGGCGATGAAGGCGGTGCTGGCGGTGCGGTCCGGCGACCAACGCTGGCTGAACCTGCGTGTGCCGCATGAGAATGCAACGCTTGAAAGCGGCAAGTCGCTGCTCACGGCGCTGGGTTCTTCAGCCGATCATATTGGCCGCAGCTGAGGCCCGCACAATGTCGACTCGCCCCACCATCATCCTGCACACCGACCGGCCGGCCGCAGCGATGGCGGTGCTTGGCGAGACACATCCGGATCTCACCGTCCACGCCTGTGACACCTACGCGGCTTTGCCGGCTCTGATCGAGCAGACGGCCGCCGAGGTGGTCTACACCGTCCGCTTCGACGGCACGCCGCGCTTTCCCCGCCAGGCTCTTGTCGAGAGCCCAACCGTGAAATGGGTGTCGGTGGGCGGCTCGGGAACCGACCATCTCGGGCGCTGGGATCCGGCGCGCGTCACGGTGACCAATTCGGCCGGCGTCGCCGCCGGCATGCTGGCGGAATATGCGCTGGGCGCCATGCTGTCCTTCTCGCTCGACCTGCGCGGTTTCGAACGCCGCCAGCAGGCACGCCAGTGGGGCGGTGGCCGTGTCGAGCCGATCGAAGGCAAGACGGTCCTTGTCATCGGCCTCGGCAAGACCGGTACGGCCGTTGCTATGCGCGCCAAGGCGATGGGCATGGAAACACTCGGCATCCGTGCCCGGCCAAAGCCGATGCCCAGCCTCGACGAGGTGCACGACCCGGATACCCTGCTTGCTCTGCTCGGCCGCGCCGATTTCATCGTGTGTTGTGTGCCGCTGCTGGCCAGCACGCCCGGCCTGCTCGGCAAGGCGGCCTTCGCGGCGATGAAACCTTCGGCCGTGCTCATCGATATTTCGCGCGGTGGCGTGACCGACGAGGCAGCGTTGCTCGAAGCCCTCGACGGCAAGCGGATCAAGGGCGCGGCGCTGGATGTCTTCACAGCCGAGCCGCTGCCGGCGGAGCATCCTTTGTGGGGCTACGACAATGTCGCCATCACGCCACATTGCGCGGCGGTCTACGAGGGCTGGGACATCAAGTCGGTGCGGATGTTCGCCGACAATCTCAAGCGCTACCGCAGCGGCCAGACGCTGGAAAACACAGTCAATCCGGAGCGCGGCTACTGAGGCCGGGAGAACGAAACAAATGACGCAGGACAGGCGCGGCGGTGGCCGCAGATCGAAGATCGAACGCAGCGGCGGAGGCATCGCCCAGTTGCCCTGGCAGCATGTGGAAAACCCCTATCCGCCGATGCAGTTGCTGGACGAGGATCGGATGCAGCGTCTGCACGACACCTCGATGCGCATCCTGTCGGAACTCGGCATCCGCGTCATGAGCGACAAGGTCATGGATCTGTTCTCCGCCGCCGGCGCCATTGTCGACCGCGAGGAAAAGACCATCCGGATCGACGAGAGCCTGGTGCGCGAAGCGCTGCGGGCGGTTCCGTCCTCTTTCAGGCTGACCAGCCGCAATCCGCAAAAGCAGGTCCATCTCGGCGGCAATTCGCTGGTATTCGGTCTCGTCGCCGGCCCGCCCAATGTTCATGACCGCATCAATGGTCGCCGCCAGGGCAATCTCACCGACTATCAGAACTTCATCCGGCTGGCGCACCACTTCAACGCCATCCACATCATCGGCAACCAGGTGGTGGCGCCGATGGAATTGCCGGCCAACCAGCGGCATCTCGACACCTATTACGCCAATCTGACGCTGAGCGACCTCTCCTTCCACTGCACGGCAATCGGCCGCGCCAGGGCGATGGACGGTATCAACATGATGGCGATCGCGCGCGGCATCAGCGTCGAGGAGATGCGGGCCTCGCCGGGCGTGACGACGATCATCTCGATCAATTCGCCGCGCCTGTTCGACGACGCCATGGCCGAAGGCCTGATCGCGATGGCCGAGCACGGCCAGCCGGTGACGGTCACCCCGTTCACGCTGATGGGCGCGATGACGCCGGTGACGTTGGCGGCGGCGCTTTGCCAGCAAAACGCCGAAGCGCTGTTCGGCGTGGTGCTGACGCAGCTGGTCAATCCAGGCACGCCGGTGATGTATGGCGCCTTCACCTCCAACGTCGACATGAAGTCGGGCGCGCCGGCATTCGGCACGCCGGAGAACGCCAAGGCCAACATCATCGCCGGGCAGCTGGCGCGGCGCTACAATCTGCCCTACCGCACCTCCAATGCGAATGCCTCCAACGTCGTCGATCTGCAAGCCGCTTATGAGACTGAGATGGCGACCTGGGGCGCGGTGCTCGGCGGCGCCAATCTGATTTATCACGCGGCGGGCTGGCTGGAGGGCGGGCTGACGGCCTCCTACGAAAAGCTGGTGCTCGATGTCGAGATTCTGCAGAACATGATGGAGTTCCTGCGGCCGCTGCCGTTCCAGGAAGACGATCTCGGCTTCGAAGCCATCAAGTCTGTACCGGCCGGCGGCCATTTCTTCGGCGCCGAGCATACGATGTCGCGCTACACCACGGCCTTCTACCAGCCAATGCTGTCCAACTGGCAGAACCATGGCGCCTGGGAGGAAGCGGGCGGCAAGGACGCGCTGGAGCGCGCCACCGAACTCTGGCAGCAGGCCCTGCATGATTACGAAGAGCCGGTGATGGATCCGGCGATCCGCGAAGAGCTCGACGCCTACGTCGCGCGCCGCCGCGAGGAAATCGCCGCCAATCCGGACGGCTGACCGATGCCGTACGATCTCGTCATCCGCCATGCGACGCTGATTTCGGGCGACGGCACGGATCGCTTCCAAGCCGATCTTGCCATCGACGGCGACAGGATCGCCGCCATCGGCGACCTGGGCGATGCACGTGGTGCACAAGAGATCGATGCCGCGGGCAAGATCGTTGCGCCAGGCTTCATCGACGTGCACACGCATGATGACGGCGCGCTGCTGGCGCCCGACGGCATGGTGCCGAAGATCAGCCAGGGCGTTACGACGGTGATCGCCGGCAATTGCGGCATCAGCCTTGCGCCACTGCTGCTCGACCGCGCACCGCCGCCGCCTTTCACGCTGGTCGGCGGCCAGGAGAATTTTCGCTTCGACCGTTTCGCCGATTATGTCGCGGAACTGAAGACACGCGGCATCGCCACAAACGCCGCCTTGCTCGTCGGCCACACCACATTGCGCCAGCGCTGCATGCCGGTGACCGACCGCCCGGCCAACGAGATCGAGACGGCGGCGATGCAAGAGGCGGTAACGCAGGCGATGGCCGAGGGCGCGTTCGGCCTCAGCACCGGGCTCGACTACCCGCCGGCGGTCAACTCTTCGACTGAAGAGGTCAAGGCGCTTGCGGCGACGGCGGCAAGCCTCGGCGGGCCGTATGTCACCCATACGCGCAACTATTTCGAGACAATGGATGAGGCGATCGAGGAAGCCATCGACATTGCCGGCCATGCCGGCGGCAAGCTGTTCATCTCACATCACCAATGCACGGGCCGTGCCAATTTTGGCAAGAGCGATCCTTCGCTGAAGCGCATCGACCAGGCGCGCGAGACGATGGACATCGGCATGGATGTCTACCCCTATGCCGCGAGCTCGACGGTGCTTCGGCTGGAGCGGTGCGACACCGGGCTGAAGATCCTCATCACCTGGTCCACGCCGCACCCCGAAATGGCGCGGCGCGAGATCGCCGACATTGCGCGCGAATGGAACTGCACAGAACGTGAGGCCGGCGAGCGGCTGCTGCCGGCGGGCGCGGTCTATTTCCAGCTCGACGAGACAGATGTCCGAAACATCATCGCCCATCCGCGCACCATGATCGGTTCGGACGGTCTGCCGCACGACATCCACCCGCATCCGCGCCTGTGGGGGACATTTCCGCGCGTGCTCGGACACTATGCCAGGGATGTCGGCCTGTTCAGCCTGGAAGAGGCGGTGTTCCGGATGACTGGGCTTCCGGCGCGTGAATTCGGCATCGCGCAGCGCGGCACGCTGGCGGTCGGCAATTTCGCCGACCTGACGATCTTCGACCCGCAGACAATCATCGACACCGCGACCTTCGAAGAGCCGCGCCAAGCCGCCGCTGGCATCGAACATGTCTTCGTCAACGGTGTGTGTGTGTGGAGTGACGGAAAGGCGACAGGGGCGCTGCCGGGCGCGGTGCTCAAGCCCACCACTTCAAAGACAATCGTGAAAGCAGCCTGCGGCTGCGGCGGTGATCACAGCGCTTCGTAGAGGCTGTCGACCGTCTCCAGCGTGTAGACGAATTCCACCGGCCGCGTGCAGCGCCAGCCGCCGAAACTCTGACCGGCGAGCGCCTTCAGCGCCTCGGGCATACGCAATATGCCGCCGCCATAGAGGCGGTTGGCCATGTCGAGCATGCCGGTGCGGTGCATGGCCTCGCTCATGCTGCCGCAGGCGTCCTTGACCAGCCAGACGCGAAACCCCTGATAGACCGCGTCGAACACGCTTTCGGTCACGCAGCTGTCGGTGAGCACACCGGTGACGATCAGGTTTTCGATCTTGAGATCAGCAAGCCGCTGCGAAAGATCGGTGCGGCGAAAGGCGCTCGGCCAGTGCTTGTGGACGACGATGTCGCCAGGCAGCGCCGCCACTTCGACGCAAATTTCGGCGCCTTCGCTGCCCGCCACGGCGGAGCGAAACTTCTCGGTCAGGATCTCTTCCTGCCTGGCGTAACCAGCGCGTCCCTCCGGCTTCACCCAGGCCTGCGCATGGATGACGGGAATGCCGGCAGCGTGGGCGGCTTCGATCATGCGGGCGGCATTGGCGAGCACCGCATCATAGCCGATGACTGGCCAGGCGGCGCCCGGGCGGTATTCGTTCTGCAGGTCGATGACGAGCAAGGCGGCGCGGTTCATGGCTGGTCCTTGTCGAAATCGGTGACGAAGCGCAGGAGCAGACGGATCGCCCGATCGAGGTCGGCGATCGCCATCGCCTCATGCGGATTGTGGCTGCCATTTTCGTTGCGCACGAACAGCATGGCGGTCGGAATATTCGCGCCGGCGAAGCTGGCGGCGTCGTGCCCTGCCCCGCTCGGCACATGCGGCGCCGGCATCTGCAGATCGGCGGCAGCGCGGTCCAATCTCGCAATCAATGCCGGCGACATCGTTGCAGGCTCCCAGGTGAAGCGTGGCCCGGCTTCGAAGCGCACACCGCGCCTGGCAGCCACTTCGGCGAAGAGCACGTGCAGCCGCGCCTCGATCCGTTCGAGAACAACGGCCTCGGCGCTGCGCACGTCGAGGGTGAAACCCAGTTCGCCGAGCACGCGACTGCCACCATGCTGCGTGGGGTCGGACTGCACGCGGCCAAAGGTGATGGTGGCCTCCCGCCCGTCGCGCTCAAGCGCGTCCCATTCTGCTTCGAGGCCGGCGACCAGATCGGCGAAACCAAGCACGCTGTCGTGCCGGGCAAAGCGCGGCTCGGCGCCGGAATGGGCGTAGGCACCAAAACATTTGGCATCGACATAGCGGAAGCCGCCGGCAATGCCGGTGACGATGCCGACCGGCACACCGGCGGCGACCAGGCGCGGTCCCTGCTCGATGTGCACTTCGACGAAAGCGGTGATGCGGCCCGCGTCGATGCCCGGCACGCCGCGCCTGACGGCATCGGGGTCGAAACCTTCCTCGCGCATGTGATCGGCCAGTGTGCGGCCACTGTCGGACCGCTTCGCATCAAGCGCTGCGGGCTCCAGCAAGCCGAGCGCGGCCTGGCTGCCCGGATAGGACAGCGGAAACCACACCGCTTCCTCGGCGCGTGTCACCAGCACGATCAGATCGCGTGGCATCTGGACACCTTGCCCGACCAGTTCGGCCATCACCGCCAGCCCCGCCACGACACCGGCAGCGCCGTCGAAATTGCCGCCATGCGGTACGCTGTCGAGATGCGAGCCGATGACGATCGCCGGCAGAGCCGGGTCGCGACCTTTCAGCGTCAAATAGAGATTTCCGGCGGCGTCGATGCGCCCAACCGCGCCGAGCTTTTCCGCTTCCTCGCGCATGAGAGCGTGGGCAAAGCGCTCGCCAGGTCCGTAGGCGACGCGCGTGATGCCCGGCGCATCGGTGGTGGCTTGCGCCAGCGTCTCCAGCAGGCGCCCGGCCAGAACGCCACCGGCCGTCAGTCCGGCATCGCTCATGAAGCAGCCCGCGTGGATTGAGCTCTGCACAGCCTGTGCGGCGTGAGATCGTCGAGCGACACCCCTTGCCGCGCGACATCATCCGGCATGCCGCCGCCGGCGATCAGGCTGGCGCAGACGCGCGACAGAGCCGGCGAGGTCTTGATGCCATAACCGCCCTGCCCGACCAGCCAGATGAAATCCGGCACCTCGTCGTCCGGGCCGACGACGGGCGAACCATCGGCGACAAACGTCCTGAGACCGGCCCAGGAGCGAGACACGCGCTGCACCTCGATCGTGGTCGCCCTTTCCAGACGCTCGGCTCCGATGGCGACATCGATGTCCTCGGCATAAGCGTCCATCGGCTCCGATGGCGTCGCATCGGCCGGCGAGACGAAGAGTTGTCCTGCATCCGGCTTGAAATAGAATTCGGCACCGACATCGTTGACCAGCGGCCAGTCCGCTATGCCGACGCCGGCGGGCGCCGGGATGTTGAAGGCGGTGCGGCGCTTCGGCAGCAGGCCGACCGGACGCACGCCGGCCATGACAGCGATCTCGTCCCCCCAGGCGCCGGCGGCATTGACGATCCGCGCTGCGAGGAAGGTCCCGGCCGAGGTTTCGACCCGCCATTGGCCGCCTTGCCGGTCGATCCCCTTGACGCCGGCATTGGTGACGATCCGTGCGCCGCGCGCGCGGGCGCCACGTAGAAACCCCTGGTGCAGGCCGTTGACGTCGATGTCCATCGAATGCGGCTCGATATAGGCACCGGCGAGATAGTCCGCGCGCAGCACCGGAACGCGTGCAATCGCCTCGGCAGGGGTAATGGCAACGATGGACGGAACCAGCGCCTGCGCGGCCTCCAGATCCTGGCGCAAAAGGTCGAGTTGACCTTCCCGCGCGACCGTAATCATGCCGCGCTTGCTCAGCAGCGGATAGTCGGAAAAGCCAGCCGGCGGTTCGGTCAGGAACGAGCGGCTGGCAAGCACGATGCGGCGGATGACGCCGTTGCCGTAGTTTTCGGTAAAGCTTGCCGCCGAACGGCCGGTGGTGTGGTAGCCGCAATGGCTTTCGCGCTCGAGCAGCACCACCTTGGCCGTACGGCTGATCTCGAAAGCGGCCCCGGCGCCGGCCATGCCGCCGCCTATGACGATCACGTCGGTTTCTTCAGCAACACTCATGGACGTCCATCCTTGACCATAGCTGTTTCGTTCAGGCGCGGCACCGGTCGCGGTTCGCCCAGCCTCCCGCGTTTGGCGCGGGCGCGGGCGCCACGGCCCTCGGTGAGATTGTCGGCCAGCGTGTTCTGCAAGGCGCAATCCCGCAGGGCAAGATCGGTGACCACAGGCACAGGCTTGCCGGCAAGCTCGATGCCTTTCAGCCGCGCCCAGACGGCGCGACGCTTGCGTGTCTGGTGCGACTGCAGCTCGCCAAGTTCGGCAAAGCTGGTCTCACGCTTGATCGCCAATGCGCCGGCTGCAACCGCCGCTTCGAACAGCCCCAGGCCACGCCCGGTGCGCACGATGATGCCGTTAAGGGCTTCGTCATCGACCGCCGGCCCGCCATTCAGCCAGGCATCGGACGCGACGATGTCGGCGACCTGGCCGATGGCGTCGGGACAGATCTTGCAGCGCGGCTGGATCATCCATTTGTCCTCATCCTCCCACAGCTGCCGATAGGTGAGCTGGAAGGCGCGGCCGTCTTTGGTCTCGATCCGGTTGGGACCGGGATTGCCGTAACCCCGGTAGCGGAACAGCGCGAGTTCGTCTTCGGCGAGGCCGAAACGGTGCAGCACCTGCTCGGACTTCGACAGGTCGGACGCGCCGCCGCAGACGAAAGCGAGCGCATAGCTCATATATTTATCGACGCGCGGATCATGCCGCGCCAGATTGCGCACGGCGGTGATGTCGCAAGGCTTGGCGATCAGCGCGAAGGGTTCGCCGCGAGCGAGGATCTCGCTGAAATCCTCGAGCGGCGCCACCGGCCCGTAGCGCGACCCGGCGCCTTCGAGAGCCGACGCGGCATCGAAGCTCAGCCTACGCTCGCTGCGCATCGGCGCGGTTCGCGACGCCGAGACGTGCAGGACGAAGTTGACGCGGCCGGACGTCAGCAGGAACTGGCTAAGCGCCGTCAACACGCCGCCGCTCGATGCCTGGAACCGCACCGCCGGGTCTCCAGCATAGCCAAGGCTGACCCGCTCGGCCGGGCCCCACACCGTGTCTGTCAGCGCGGCTGTAGCTGTTTGCGACGGCGGTGGCCCGGCAATGCGCGTTCCCGGGCAGACAGCATTGATGCGCATCAGGGTCGCATGGCTGAGCGCCGTGTGGGTCACTGGCCGGAGGCGCCCCTCCGGCGTCATGATCATCTCGATCTCTTGCGGACCCGCGAGCGAGCGGCAGAGCCCGCAGCCGATACACAGCCCGTTCTCGACGATCTCGTCGAGCGATAGCGGCGGCGCGATGCACTCGGCGGATGGAACGCGGCCCAGGTCAGACATGCGAACCGACGGGCTCGCTGATAAGTCGATATTGATCGGGGCGGCGATAGAGCGCGAAGTCGAAATTCACCTTCCTGCAGGTGGCGATGAGGTCGAGATCGGCGCGATGGACAATGACCTCGTCGCCAAGCGAAATCGCCTGCGCGGCGATCTCCCCGGTCGGCGCGATGATGCAGGAGCCGCCGATCAGCGCTTGGCCATCTTCGAGCCCAGCCTTGGCGGCGGCGGCCACCCACAGCGTGTTCTGGTAGGCGCCGGCCTGCATCGGCAAATGGTTGTGGAACATTCTGAGATGCGCCAGCGCCGGCGCCTCATCAAGCAGCAGCGGGGTGTTGTAGCCGAGCACCGCCACTTCCGCGCCGTTGAGGCAGAGCATGCGGTAAGTCTCCGGCCAGCGGCGGTCGTTGCAGATCGCCATGCCGACGCGCACGCCGCGATAATCGAAGACAGGAAAGCCGAGATTGCCCGGCTCGAAATAGCGCCGCTCCAGATGCGTGGTCGTGCCTTCTTCCGGCTCGGCCGAGCCCGGCACATGCATCTTGCGATAGCGGCCGATGAAGTGCCCGTCGGGACCGACAAGGTCCATTGTGTTGAAATAGCGCGTGCGGCCATCTTCCCGCGTGATTTCGCAATAGCCGAGTGCAAAGCCGATCTTGAGACGAGCGGCCGCATCATAGAGGCGCTGCGTTTCCGGACCGGGCATTGCGCTTTCGAAGAAGGCGTCGATCTCGGCCTGATCGTCGATGCGCCAGCGCGGGAAGAAGGTGGTCAGCGCCATTTCCGGAAAGACCGCGATCTCCGCGCCGGCAGCGGCCGATTGTTCCAGCAGATGGATGAGGCGATCGACGGTCTCGGCACGCGTCGCGCTGCGCTGGATCGGCCCGGTCTGGCAGACCGCTATGGTCAGGCATCGAGCCATGGCGTCGTCTCCTCGACAGGTTTTCCCGAGCGGGCCGGGTCGGCGGCGGTGCGCTCCACGAATTGTCCGAAACCCGGCTTTGCCTTGAGCACGCCATCGGCGATCACCGGCACGCCGCGCACCAGAACGGTGGTCGGCTTGCCGGTCACGCTCCTGCCCTCGTAAGGTGTGAAGTCGACGCGCGAATGCAAAGCGGCGTGGCCGAGCGTCCAGGTCGCTTCCGGGTCCCACAGCGCCAGATCGGCATCGAGACCGACCGCTATGCTGCCCTTGCGATCGGCGAAACCGTAAATCGCAGCGGCATTGCGCGAGGTGAGATCCAGATAGCGCTCAAGCGTCAGCCGGCCCGTCAACAGCCCTTCCGAAAACAGCAGCGGCAAACGAGTCTCGATGCCGGGAATGCCGCTGAGTGTCGTGGTAAAGCCAGGTGTTTCCGCCTTGCCGATCTTGTCGGCGAAGTAATAGGGCGAATGGTCGGAAGACCAGAGGTCGATGCCGCCGTCGACCAGCGCCTGCCACAGATGTTGATGGCTGCGCGGTGAACGCGGCGGCGGCGAAAAGACGAAACGCGCCGCATCGACTGCCGGACGATCGAGATCGGCGCCGCTGATGAAGAGATATTGCGGACAGGTCTCGGCGATCGCATCGACGCCACGCGAGCGCGCCCGCGCCACCTCCTCGGCCGACTGCCAGGACGAGACATGCACGATGGTCATGCGCGCGCCGGTCATTTCGGCGAAGGCGAGCGCGCGATGCGTCGCCTCGCGTTCCATGGTCTCGCTATGCGCGACGACGTGGTAGCGTATGTCGGTGCGGCCAAGATCGATCAGCCGCTGGCGCGTGCGCCGGATCGCGGCATCGTTCTCGGCGTGAACCATGACGATCCAGCCGAGATTGTGAGCGGTATCGAGCACCTTGAAGAACAGATCATCGTCAACGGCAAAGCCCTGATAGGTCATGAACAGCTTGACCGAGGCGATGCCGCGGCTGGCAAGCGCCGCGAGTTGCTGCTCGACATCGGCGCCGGTGCCCATGGTCACCACGGCATGCAATCCGTAGTCGATTACCGCACGGCCCGAAGCGCGATCGAGCGCACGATCAATGGCGCCGATCGTCGACATATCGGGGCCCGGCATGCCGAACGGGACGATGCAGGTGGTGCCGCCGAAAGCCGCCGAGATGGTGCCGGATTCGAAATCGTCGGCATTGCCCGCCCCACCCCAGACCGGCTGGTCGAGATGGCAATGGGCGTCGATGCCGCCGGGCATGACCCAGCGCCTGGCTGCGTCGATCAGCGTCTCGCCGGACAAGCAATTGCCGATGGCTGAGATGCGGCCGGCATCAATGCCGATGTCGCAGTCGGCCCAGCCGTCGTCGAGCGCGACGCGTCCACCTGTGATGACGAACTCATGCATCCGGTTTGCCCACCCCAATCGGCCTCAGCCGACCGCCGCCGTCACCATGATCTCGACGCGATATTGGTCGCCGGCAAGGTGCGCCTCGACCGTCGCGCGCACCGGCATGGCGCTGCGGTCGATCCAGGCGTCCCAAGCCGTGTTCATCATCTCGAAATCGGCGATGTCCCTGAGCCAGATCTGCGCGCTGAGGATTTTGGTCTTGTCGCTGCCGGCTTTGGCCAGAAGGGCATCGATTTTGGCGAGGATCTGCTTGGTCTGCGAGGTGGTGTCGCCGGAGAGGTCGTCCGCCGTCAGGCCCGCGACATAGACGGTGCCGTTGTAGCGCAGCACCCGGCAGAAGCGTTGGCCGTTTTCAAGACGCTCGATCGTCATGGAATTCCTCCTTGCTGCTTTCGATCAGGCAGCTCGCGATGTCGGTGACTTGCCTATGGTATGGATGGCACAAAACCGCTGTAAAGCCCTGCCGGCGGCCTAGATGCCGCTTTCCATCATCGGCATGGCCAAAAAAATCAAAGCCATAGCCGTATCTATCTTCGTTTGCAGCAATTGCTGCCCCGTGTAGCCTCTCGCTCAGGGTGGCGTCGGTGTCGGCGCGGCCAGGGGAGCAGCGCAGCCATGAGGTCGATCGCCCAATCCGCGATGCGGCTATGGCAAAACGCGGAGCGGTCGCGCGCTTTGCTGCCGATCATGACCGGTATCTGTCTCGCCTGCATCGGCAGCGCCATGCTGACCACCGCCGTGTCGCTGCATCTCGGCAAGCCCGGTATTTCTCCCGATCTCGTCCAGATCGTGCTCACCGCCTATCCCGTCGGCTTTTTCGTCGGCTGCCTGGTCACGCGCCCGGCGGTCGCCCATTACGGCCATGAGCGCACCTTCGTGGTGATCCTTGTGCTGGCGCTGCTGGCGGCGGCAGGCTTCGTCTTCACCGATTTCGTGCCGAGCTGGATCTGCTTTCGCCTGCTGGGCGGCATGTCGATGGCGTCGCTCTTCGTCGTCTGCGAAAGCTGGATCAATCTCTATGCCGAGCAGCACAATCGCGGCGCGATGTTCTCGCTCTACATGCTGACGACGGCGATCGCGGTGCTGCTCGGACAACTCCTGGTCGCGCTGGTCGGGCCGCAGTCGCCGCATCTGTTCCCGGTTGCTGCGGCAACGGTGCTGCTGGCGCTGGTGTCCAAATTCATTGGCGGTCGCTGGCCGGCTTTGCCCGTCGCTCCGCCAGAACCGGAGCATGCGAGCGGACCCGTCAAACGCCTCGGCCCGCTGGCGCTGTTCCGGCTGGCACCGGTGACGGTCGTGGCCATCTTCCAGGGCGGCATCAGCAACATGAACATCTTCGTGCTGACGCCGATCTACGGCACCCAGATCGGGCTGTCGGCGGGAACGACGGTGGGCCTCGTCACCACCATCAGCATTGCCGGCATGCTGGCGCAGACGCCCGTCGGCTGGCTGTCGGACCGGTTCGAGCGGCGGCTGATTCTGTTGGCGCAAGGCCTGCTGTCGGTCGTGCTGTGTGCCACAATCGCCTGGCTTGGCAATTTTTCCGAGCCGCTGCTGTTCGTGCTGTTCTTTCTCTACGGCGCCACGGCGCTGACGATCTATCCGGTGGCGATGGCCTTCGGCGCCTCGCAACTGCACAGCCGGCACATGGTCGGCGCCTCCGGCACGCTGCTTTTGCTCTATTCGATCGGCAATGTCGCGACGCCCGGCGTTTCCGCAGGATTGATGGCGCATATGGGTGCACCGGCGATGTTCCTGCTGCTTGGCGGCGGCGCGGTTCTGGTGACGCTTGCCGCCTGCTACAATCTCCTGCGCCGGCCGGTCTCCGGGCCGGCTCTGCAAGCCGCGGAGAAAGCGAGCTGATGACCGACAATCCCGCAGCCAACCGCCTTGCCGGCAGTGTCATCCTGATCGCGGGCGCCGCAAGCGGCATCGGCGCAGCGATCGCCGGGCGATGCATCGCCGAAGGCGCGAAAGTGGTTTGCGCCGATTACGATATCGAGCCGGCGACACAACTCGCCGACACTCTGGGTTCCGCGGCCGCAGCATGCCGATGCGATGTGACTGACATCGCCTCCGCTGGGGCCGCCGTCGAATTCGCGCGACAAAAGTTCGGCCGGCTGGACGGGCTGGTGCACAACGCCGCTGCCCCTTCGACCAGCGCGACGGTCGTCGATCTCGACGAGAGCGCATGGCGGCGCGAGATCGATGTCGGCCTGACCGGCGCGTTCCTGATGAGCAAGTACGCGGTGCCGCTGATCGCGGCCGGCGGCGGTGGTTCGGTTGTCTTCATCGGCTCGCAATTCGGTCGCGTCGCCACCACAAAGGCAGTCGCCTACTGCGCCGCCAAGGCGGGGCTCATCCACCTCGCCAAGGCGATGGCGGTCGACCACGCGGCCGACAAGGTGCGCGTCAACAGCCTCTCGCCGGGGGCGGTGGCAACGACGCGGCTGTTGCGCCGCTTTAGGGATTTCGAGGCGGCCAACGCCACGCTCGGACCGGCGCATCTGCTTGGCCGGATCGCCGAGCCGGAGGAGGTCGCGGCGGCGGCCGCTTTCCTTTTGTCGTCGGACGCCTCCTTCGTCACCGGCTCCGATATGCTCGTGGATGGCGGCTATGCGACGCGCTGAATTCTTCAAGTCGATTTCACAGGAGTTCCCATGACGCTTCTCGTCACCGGCGGCACCGGTTTTGTCATGAGCGTGGTGGCGCGCGAATGGCTGAACCGCGATCCGCACGCCCGTGCCGTTATCCTCGACCGGTCGGGGCTCGACGCGATTGCGGAAAAATTCTTCGCGCCGGTGCACGACCGCCTAACCGTGCTCACCGCCGACATACTGGATCCCAAGCAATGGGTGACAGCACTCGACGCGCATGGCATCACGGCAATCGTCCATGGCGCGACGGTGACGCCGAACTCGCGCCCGAGCGACCCGACGCAGCCTCCCGAGGCCAACGATCCGGCCGCCATCGTCGACGTCAATCTGATGGGCACGGTGCGGATGCTGGAATGGGCGCGCGGCCGCCCCGGCATCAAGCGCTTCGTCTATGTCAGCTCCGGTTCGGTCTATCGCCACAACGGGCCGGACTGGAGCGGCGAGCCGCTGCCCGAGGATGGCTATGTCGCGCCGCTGACGCTTTACGGTATCTCGAAATTCGCCGCGGAAATGGTCACCAACCGTTATGCCGACCTGTTCGGTCTGTCCGCCATTTCGGTCAGGCTGTCCTCGGTCTATGGGCCGATGGACCGCGTCACCGGCAGCCGCAATGTCCGCCATCTGCCGAACCGCATCGCGCATATGGCGCTCAGCAACGAGACGATCCGGCCGAACAGTCTCGAGCCGCTCGGTGACTATGTGCTGTCGAGCGACGTCGCCAGGGCCGTCATGGCGCTGCTCGATGCCGAAGATTTGCGCTATCGGCACTACAATATCGGCAGCGGCGGCACGCAGACGGTCGGCGACTTCATCGGCTGGGCCAGCGAACGCTTCCCCGGCCTGAAAAGCGAAGTCAGCCCGCAAGAGACGGCGAACATCACAATGAACGCCGCGCTGAAGACCGGCATGTGGGGCGAATATGACCTTGCTCGCATCGCGCGTGATACCGACTGGCGGCCGACGCCGGCGAGACAAGCGTTCCACGACTACATCGACTGGATCGCCGCCAACGAAAGCTGAGGAGCTAGAGTGATGCCGACCGATTTTCAGCAACCGCGCGACTTCGTCGGCTACGGCCCGAACCCGCCTTTCATGACCTGGCCGGGTGGCGTCAAGCTCGCCATCAATCTGGTGCTTAATTACGAAGAGGGCTCGGAGTACTCCTGGCTCGAGGACGGCCGCAACGACAATTGGGGCGAGTATAATCTCACCTCCAGCCCGCCGGTGCGCGACCTCGGCACCGAGACGCATTTCGAATATGGCAGCCGGGCCGGCGTGTGGCGGCTGGCGCGGCTGTTCGACCGCTACGACATCCCGATCACCGTTTCCGCCTGCGCGGTGGCGCTGGAGCGCAACCCGACGGTCGCCGAATGGATGAACGCGCGCGGACACGACCTTCTCGGCCATGGCCTGCGCTGGATCGACTACACGACGATGGAGCGCAGCGAGGAAGAGCGCCAGCTGCACGAGGCGATTGCGCTCTACGAGAGGCTGATGGGCAGGCGTCCGCAGGGCTGGAACTGCCGCTCGCTGCCGAGCGTCAACACGCGCGATCTGCTGGTGCGCGAAGGCGGCTTCCTCTACCACTCCGACCCTTGCAATGACGACCTGCCCTATTTCCTCGACCATCAGGGAACGGAGATCCTGGTCGTGCCCTATTCCAAGACCCTCAACGACAGCCGCTATCTCGTCGCGCCGGGCTACAGCAATCCGCGCGACTTCGCGCAGGATTGCCGCTCGGCCATCGACTACATGCTCGACGAAGCCGACGAGACCGGCGGCCGCATGCTGACGATCGGCATCCATGCGCGCTGGATGGGCCAGCCCAACCGTGCCTCCGGGTTGCGCGAGGTGATCGAGCATGTGAAGCAGCAGCCGGCCGCTGCCTTCATGCGACGCGAGGACATCGCCCGCTTCTGGCTGGAGAACCATGCCGGCTTCGAGCGGCACGGCTGACGAGAGCGAGGCGCATGTTCGAGACGCTGATCAGGGGCGCGACCGTCGTCAACGCCGAGAGGCAGGAACGGCGGGATGTCGGCATTGCCGGCGGCCGGATCGCGGCGCTGATCACACCCGGCGGAACAGCTGAAGCCGCGACGGTAGTGGATGCCTCGGGCTGCCTGCTCCTGCCCGGCCTGGTCGATGCGCATGCGCATCTGCGCGAGCCTGGCTTCACGCACAAGGAGGATTTTTCCTCGGGCACGCATGCCGCAGCCCTTGGCGGCGTCACGACGGTGTTCGACATGCCGACCGACGAGCCATGGACGGCCAGCGCCGAACAGCTCGCCGACAAGATGGCGACGGCGACAGGCCGTCTCCATGTCGATGTCGGCCTCCAGGCCGTGGTCAGCCGCGATCTGTCGCGCATTACCGGCCTGCTCGCGCTCGCACCGGTGTCGTTCGAATTGTTTACCTCCGATGTGCCGGAAGCCTTCCTGTTTCACAATTTCGAGATGGTTGCCGAGGCGCTCAGATATTTCGGCCATGCCGACACGCTGATCGGCATTTCGCCGGGCGACCAGTCGATGCTGACCGGCGCCAATGAGCGCAACAAGACGGGGACCATCGCGGCCTTTCTCGACAGTCGGCCCCCGCTGGCGGAAGCCGGCGGCGTTGCGCGCGCCGTGCTTGCCGCCGCCGCGACCGGCGCGCGTATCCATGTCCGGCAGATCAATTCGGAACCGGGCGTCGAAGCGTGGCGCCGGCTGCGCGACAGGGCCGATGCCAGTGTCGAGACCACGCCGCAGAACCTGTTCTTCACCGCCGACGACTACGAGACGCAAGGCGCCAGGCTGAAGGGTTCGCCACCGCTACGGTCACGTCAGGATGTCGAGGCCTTGCGCGCCGCGCTGAAGGGTGGGCTGATCGACATCGTCGCCACCGACCACGCGCCCCATGCACCGGCCGAGAAAGCCGCTGCCTACGCCGCTTTCGCCGATATCCCCGGCGGCATGCCAGGGCTGCAGACGCTGCCGCAGGTGATGCTGAAACTCGTCGACGAAGGGCTGATCACGTACCCCGATGTGGTGCGGATGTGCGCACGCAACCCGGCCGAACGTTTCGGGCTCGGCCGGCGCAAGGGACGCATCGCCACCGGCTACGATGCCGACCTGCTGATCGTCGACCCGCGCCTGTCCAGTTCCATCTCGGACGCCGATCAGGTTTCCCGCGCGGCATACACGCCGTTCGACGGCTGGAGCGTCAAGGCGCGGCTGACCAATGTGTTTCTGCGTGGGCGACAGATCGTGCGCGATCAGGTGCTGACCGGTGCGGGGCAAGGCAAGGTCGTGCGCCGGGAACACTAGAGCGGCTCACCGTTTCAGGGAAACGAACCGCTCTACCTCTTGTTTTACGCAATCCCCAAGGGAAAGCGCTCACACTTTCCTGGAATTTGCTCAAAGGAGAAAAAATGCCGCTGCTCGAGAACAAGGTCGCGATCGTCACCGGAGGAAGCTCCGGCATCGGCCGCGCCATCGCGCTGAAATTCGCGGCCGAAGGCGCTGCCGTCGTCATTGCCGATATCGCCGAATTGCCGATCGAAGGCGGCCAGAGCACCGTCGATCTGATCCAGTCGGCCGGTGGGACAGCGATGCATGTCGCGACCGACATTTCGGACTGGAACGCGGTCGATGCGCTGGTCGGCGCGACGACCGCGCGTTTCGGCCGGCTCGATGTGATGGTCAACAATGCCGCCATCTACACCAGCACCAACCTGGTCGAGACCACGCCTGAGCAATGGAACCGCGTGATCGGCGTCAACCTCACAGGCTTCTTCTACAGCTCCAAGCGCGCCGTCATGCAGATGCTGACCCAGGCGCCGGTGAACGAAGTTCGCGGCCGCATCATCAACGTTTCCTCGCAGCACGGCATGGTCGCCTGCCCCGGCGATTTTCCCTATTCGGTGAGCAAGGGGGCCATCGTGCAGATGACGCGGCAGATCGCAGTCGACCACGCCGACGATTTGATCGTCTGCAACGCCATAGCGCCCGGCAAGATCATCACCGGCAAGCCGGGTGTCGCCAACGATCCCGACGCGCTCTCCTATTCACGCAGCCGCACGCCCTGGCCGCGGCTCGGCGCCCCGAATGATGTCGCGGGTGCGGCGCTGTTTCTTGCCAGCGATATGGCAAGCTACGTCACCGGCATCAATCTGATGGTGGATGGCGGCTGGATGGCGGGCTGATCGTGCGGAACAATGCCTCGTAATGCGCCATAAGCCAAACCTGCAATCTTAGCGCCAGCTCATATGGTCGTGCGCCACCCTACAGGCACAGCGCGATGCTGTCATTGGCCCTTGAACGGCCAAAATGGAGGCGTACCATCCCAGCATCTGAAACTGAGTCTGCTTTCATTCGTCCGGGCTAATGTCCGGATCGGGCTGGATATTTTTCCTTGAATACGGATGCAACCAGCGGCGCGGCGAAGCGCGGCAAATCGTTTGCCCATGTGGCGGAGGCCTCCTGGGGCAAGGGCCTCAGCACGCTGCTGCGCATCGTACGCATGACGCTGCGCCATCCCTGGCAGGTGGCGATCACCATCGTCTCGACCTTCATCGCCGCAACGCTGCAGCTGTTCATCCCGCGCCTGCTCGGTCGCGCCATCGACCAGGCGCAAGGCGTGATGGCCGCGAGCGGAGGGGCGGCGGCGGAGCAGGCGCTGTGGACGACGGCGCTCACCCTGCTGGTCGTCAGTATCCTGCGCGGCCTCTTCACCATGGCGCAGAACTATTACGGCGAGGCTGTCGGTCACCGCACCGGCTATGAATTGCGCCTGGCCTTCTACGAGAAGATCCAGCGGCTGAGCTTCGCCTTCCATGACAGGGTGCATACCGGCGATCTCATAACGCTCGGCCTGCTCGACCTCGACGGCGTGCGCATGTTCTTTTCTACCGGCATATTGCGCGTGGTGCTGCTCGGCGTGCTGATCGGCGTCGGCTCGTACCTTTTGATCAGCACCGACCTCGAGCTCGGCCTGCTCAGCCTGAGTTTCGTGCCGTTCGTGGCCTGGCGGTCCTCGGTTACCCAGCTCAGGCTGCGCAGCACCTGGCTGACGCTGCAGGAGCGGCTGTCGGTGCTGAGCCGGGTGATGGACGAGAATCTCGGCGGCATCCGCGTCGTCCGCGCCTTCGCCGCGCAGCGGCATGAGTTGGAAAAGTTCGACCGCGCAAAGCGGTCGGCATTGGAGCTTGCCAATGAGCGCGTCGACATTCGCGTCTCCAACACCAGCGCCATGAATTTCTCCTTCCTGGCGGCCATGGGGCTGGTGTTGTGGTTCGGCGGCCAGAAGGTGATCGCCGGCGAGATCAGCGTCGGCACGTTGGCGCAGTTCCTCACCTTCATGACCATCCTGCAGATGCCGGTGCGCCAGCTCGGCCTGATGGTCAACTCGTTCGCCCGCGCCTCGACCTGCGGCACAAGGTTGTTCGAACTGCTCGACGCCGAACTCGACATTCAGGATGCACCCGGCGCCAAGGATCTCGTGGTTAGCGAAGGCGTGCTGCGCTTCGACAATGTTGGCTTCCGCTATGCAGGCGCGGGCGGCCGGCCAGCGCTGTCGGGCATCTCGTTCGAGGCCAGGTCCGGCGAGACCGTCGGCATCGTCGGCCCACCGGGCAGCGGCAAGTCGACCATCGCGCATCTGATCCCGCGCTTCTATGACGTGACGTCGGGCGCGATTACCATTGACGGGCAGGATATCCGCAAGGTTACGCTGCAGTCGCTGCGCAAGGCGGTCGGCGTCGTGCAGCAGGACGCGTTCCTGTTCACCACCTCGATCGAAAACAACATCGCTTACGGCAATCCCTGGGCGCGCGAGACCCGCATCGGGCAGGCCGCCGAATATGCCCAGCTGCACAACTACATTATCGGCCTTCCCGCCGGCTACACCACGGTCGTCGGCGAACGTGGCGCGTCGCTTTCCGGCGGCCAGCGGCAGCGCTTGACCATCGCCCGTACCCTGATGCTGCGGCCTTCGGTTCTGGTCTTCGACGATTCCACCGCGGCCGTCGACGCCGGCACCGAGCAGCGCATCCGCACGGCGATGAAGCGCTTCGCCAAGGACCGCGTGACGCTGATCATCTCGCACCGGCTGAGCTCGCTGATGCATGCCGACCAGATCCTGTTTGTCGAGAACGGCCGCATCGCCGAACGTGGCACGCACCAGGAATTGCTGGCGCTCGGCGGACGCTACCGCGCGCTTTACGACCTGCAGCTGCGGCCGGATGACGACCTGCCTGTGGCCGTGGGAGCCGCATGATGTCGACACAGAATGACGACGAGAAGGAAGACACCAGCGGCCGGCCGACCAAGGCCGTGGTCGGCTCGCACCGCGACGAGGAAGAGGTTTTCGGCAAGGTCTACGATCCGCGCATCGTGCGCCGCATCTGGAGCTTCGTAAAACCGTATCAGGGCCGGATCTTTATCTCGATTGCGGCGGTGCTGGTGTTCACGCTGACGCAGCTGGCGATCCCGCTGGTCATCCGCTACGCCATCGACCACGGCATGGCGGCAGGCAAGGCAGACCGCTCGGTGATGAACTGGGCGATCGGCGCTTTCGCACTGATCATCCTGATCAACTATGCCGCCAGCTATGTGCAGGAAAGCGTCGTCGGCAAGGTGGCCGAGAATGTGCTGTCGGACCTGCGCCGTGCCATGTTCAGCCATCTGCAGCGCGTCTCATTGAGCTTCATGGACAAGACCGAAGTCGGACGGCTGATGTCGCGCCTGCAGGGCGACGTCAATTCGATGCAGGAATTCCTCGAGACCTCTGTCATGTCGGTGGGCGACATCGTGCTTCTGTTCGGCATCGTCAGCGTTCTGTTGTGGCTCGATTTCCGGCTTGGGCTGCTGACGCTGTCGACCATGCCGGCGCTGTTCATCGTGCGCCTGTTCTGGCTGCCGCGCGCCAAGGTCGCCTTCATGGCCGCGCACGAGACCAATTCGATCGCCAACGGCGCGCTCGCCGAAGGCATCCATGGCGTTCGCACCGTGCAGAGCCTGGAGCGCCAGCACGTCAATTTCGACCTCTATGACGAGAAAGTGCTGGCCAATCTGAGGACGCATCTGACCTCGGCAAAGTATGCGCAGGTGATGGTGCCGATCGTCGACACGCTGACCGGCATCGCCATGGCCACCGTCATTGTCGTCGGCGGTTCGATGGTGCTGTCGCACAGCCTCGACATCGGCGTCATGGTGGCGTTCCTGTTCTACATCCAGCGCTTCTTCGACCCGATCCGCTCGCTCACCATGCAGTACTCGGTCATGCAGCGCGCCATGGCTTCGGGCCAGCGCATCTCCGAAGTGCTCGACGTGCCGGTCGACGTCAGCGACAGGCAAGGCGCGGTGGCGCTGACGCGCGACATGGACGGCTCGGTCGAGTTCAGGAACGTCACCTTCGGCTACCGGCAGAACCAGCCGGTGCTCAAAAATGTCTCGTTCCGCGTCAATCCAGGCGAGACCGTGGCCCTGGTCGGGCCGACCGGATCGGGCAAGTCGAGCTGCATGGCGCTGGTGCACCGTTTCTACGATGTCTGGTCGGGCGAGGTGCTGGTCGGCGGTCACGATGTCCGCGACGTGACGCAGGATTCGCTCGGCGACCAGGTGGCGATGGTGCTGCAGGAACCATTCCTGTTTTCGGGAACGGTGCTGGAAAACATCCGCTACCACAAGACCGGCGCCAGCCGCGAAGAGGTGGTTCGCGCCGCACAAGCGGTCGGCGCGCATGAGTTCATCGAGCATCTGTCCGACGGTTACGACACCGAGCTCGAACAGCGCGGCGGCAATCTCTCGCTTGGCCAGCGCCAGCTGATCAGCTTTGCCCGCGCGCTGGTCGCCGACGCCAAGATCCTGGTGCTCGACGAAGCTACGGCCAGCATCGATTCCTACACCGAGATGCTGATCCAGAAGGCGCTGCTCACGCTGCTGGAAGGCCGCACCGGGCTGGTCATCGCCCACCGGCTTGCCACCATCCGCGGCGCCGACCGCATCATCGTCTTGCAGAACGGCGAGATCGTCGAAAGCGGCAATCACGACCAGCTAATGGCGGCGAAAGGCCTCTACGCGCGGCTCTACAACATGAACTACGCCTCGTTCGACGACATTGCCGAGGAAGACATAAGCGCACCGGCCGGCAAGGCGACGTGATTGCCGCCGGCTGAACTCGACTGCCGCCGCACCGCCAGGCGGAGTTGCGAATATTCCTTGTCGTGCCTTCCAGCGCAAACTCGGTGTCACGCCCGCCGCCTACCGGCGCGTTCTATGAGCCGCAGACCGTGCCTTGAAAAGCCGGCAATCCGCTGCCGTTGGCTCCTTAGCCGTCAAACAGAACCGAGACGTGGGAACAGGAAGGCTTGCCGCGAGTTTCTTCCTTCGAAGCCGCGCGGCGTGAATGGCGCGGCAGCGCAAGGAGACGGCATATGGGCCTGGGTACCATTCTTATTATCATCCTGATCATCGCGTTGCTCGGCGGCTTCAGCGGCCTCGGCGGCGGACCGTTTTACGGCACCGGCTACTATGGCGGCGGCGGCCTCGGGCTGGTGCTGATCATCGTCATCATTCTGGTTGTTCTCGGACGCATATAGCGTCGCCAGCGGCCACCGAAGCTCGGAGCTACGGCGGCCGCTCTTCGCTTGAAGACCTTTGGTTGGCAGACTTTGCCGGCGTCTGGAGACATTGGTGGCCCGCAAACTCGACCTGCGCAGCGGCCGGCCGGTCTGGTTTGCCTATCGGGCGCCATCGGTGCCGACGGAAAGACTGACCCGCGACGTCAAGACCGACGTGTTGATCGTCGGCATGGGGATCAGCGGCGCCATGGTCGCCGAAACGCTGACCGCCTCCGGTCATTCTGTCATCTGCATCGACCGTCGTGGTCCGCTGCTGGGGTCGACCTCGGCAACCACCGCCCTGGTGCAGTTCGAACTCGATCAGCCGCTGACGAAACTTTCGGCAATGGTCGGCAAGGCCGATGCCGGACAGGCATGGCGGCGCTCGCGCCTTGCGGTGTCCAACCTTAGCGGTCGGATCGCCGAACTCGGCATCGACTGTCGCCTGACACCATCGTCCTCGCTCTATCTGGCCGGCGATGTGCTCGACCCCTCCACACTGCGCGACGAGGCAGAGGCGCGCCGGCAGGTCGGCATCGGCGCAAGCTACCTCACCCGCAAGGCGCTCACCGACAGCTTCGGCATCGACCGTGCCGGCGCCATTCTTAGTCACGGCAATCTCGCGCTCGACCCGCGCAAACTGACTGCCGGCCTGCTGCTGAAAACCCTGCAGCGCAAGGCGCGTTTCTATGCGCCGGTGCAGGCGACAGCGATCGAGGACAGAAGCGATCAGGTCGTCGTCGCCACCAGTCTCGGGCCGACGATCACCGCGGGGCATCTGGTGCTGGCCACCGGTTACGAGCTAACCGACATCATCCCGAAGACCGCGCACAGCGTCGTGTCGACCTGGGCGATCGCCACGGCGCCGCAACCGAAAAACATATGGCCGGGCGCGGCGCTGATCTGGGAGGCGTCGGAGCCATACCTATACCTGCGCGCGACGGAAGATGGCCGCGTCATCTGCGGCGGCGAGGACGAGGACTTCACCGACGAGGGACGCCGCGATGAGTTGATCGCCGACAAGGCGCAGCGTCTGACGAAGAAGCTGCATCGTTTGCTGCCGCGGCTCGACGCGCGGCCCGAATTCGCCTGGACCGGCTCGTTCGGAACGACCAGCACCGGCATGCCATATATCGGCGCCCTGCCCCGGCATCCGCGCATCTATGCCGTGATGGGTTATGGCGGCAACGGCATCACCTTCTCGCAGATCGCTTCGGAGATCGTCGCCTCGGCGATCGGCGGTGTAGAAGATGCGGACGCGAAGCTGTTTTCATTCAGCCGATCCTGATCGGACGCTTTCGCCCACGCCGCGGTTCAGGCAATGAGTTCTACAGCACCGCGGATGAAGCTTCCGTCTTCAACCGGCCAGTGCATTTCAGGGTGTGCAACTGCTGACGCTTTTGAACGTCATTTCATTTCTGCAATCATATTCTGGAGGCCAGTCGTTGGTAATTCTGGTGCAGTATTGGGCGATTATGGCTTCCGCGCTATACCGGCCAATGAAAATATCAGGCTTTATGGAATTGTCGGTTTGCAGCCCGGAGAAAAAGCTGATTTCCGATCCGCTTTTGCAGGCATAACCGATCATCAGATCGTCTTTCATCCGACCGGCAATCTGAGCGCAGCCTGCCGGTCCAGGAAGTGCATCTGAAATTTGAGTAATCTCCAGGCAGGTTCCGTGTTGCGGTTCACGCCACTTCGAGTTCAAGGCGGGAAGATCATCTGCCAATGACGCCGTTGTCGCCACGCCTAGAAATGCTATCTCGACAATGACAGCAGTCAGGAAAGCTTTCTTCATCGATATCTCTCCCTGTTACATCCAGGTGAGCATAGCATATTTGCAAGGTCTGGTGTGTGATCGGCTTTACTGACGGAGATCTACGCGATCGCAGGCTCTACAGAGCGAGCGGTCCGGGTGATGGGCAGAAGCCCTTTCATCGCGAAGGCGCATCGGACGTTTCGAGAAACACAGGACAGCCGTCAGGCGAGCGCGGCCTTTCTCGCTCTCGTCGAAGGGCAGCGTCGACCTGACAGCCGCAATGGCAGTACGCCCTACGCTGAGCTCGCTCAAACCCGCCGCCGCCTCTGGGCCATCAGAAACACCACCAGCACACAGCACAGCAGGCCGAGCGACGATGGCAGCCCCTGGTGTCCGGTCAGCTGCATTGTCAGACCTGCCACGGGCGAGCCGACGATGCCGCCTATGCCCCATACGATTCCGAAGGCGGCATTGCCGGCGATCAAGGCCTGGCCGGTGAAACGCTCGCCGAGCTGGATCAGAGACAGCGTGTAGATGCCGAACGAGACCCCGCCCCAGACGAAGAAAAGCGGCCAGATCAGCCAGGTAGCGAAGAGCAACGGCAACAGCAGGCAACCGGCCAGGCACGCCAGGACGCAGAACAGCATCATCCGCGTCGAGCCGAACCGTTCGGCCGCGCGCCCGAGCACGATCTGCAGCACAGCATTGCCGGCGATGAAACAGGTGATGAGCGACGCGATGCGCTGCTCAGTGCTGCCCAGCGCGGCGCCATAGACCGCGAACAGCGAAAGCAGGACCTGCTCGAAGGCGGCAGCGGTGAAAACCGCGAACAGAAGCAGCGGCGCCAGGGCGAAGAAGCCGCCGACCGATACCGCCTCGCCCTCACGCGGCATGTCGGGCAGGCGCGGCGCGACCGCAAGCACGATCAGGCCGCAGACCAGGAAGGCCGCGCTGCCGATGAGGAAGGGCGGCCACCCTTGCGTGCCCACAAGGCCGAGCGACAGCGGGCCGAGGCCGAAGCCGGCCGAAACAATGGAGGAATAAAGGCCCATGATGCGGCCCCGGCGTGCGGCGGGCGTGATCGAGACCAGCCAGGTTTCGCTGATCATGTAGAGCGGGTTGGCAAAGAAGCCGAGCAGGAAGCGCAGCGGCATCCAGGCCCAGACGTCCTGCGTCCACGCAATCGCGATCAAGGCGGTCGCTGCCAGGATCGAACACAGAACCGCAAAGCGCGCCGCACCCACGCGCCGCACCAGCGCAGGCGTGAAGAGCGACGAGACGATGAAACCCAGGGGCGTCATCGCCGCCGAGAAGCCGATCAGGCCCGGTGTCGTCCCCTGCCGTTCCAGGATGAAGCTGAGCAGCGGATAGGTTAGCCCCTGCGCCACCGCGAACACCGTGACGGTGGCGATGATGCCGGCCATCGCGGCCCATGGGAGCTCGCGCGGTGACGTCGTGTCTTCGGCGCTCATGCAGCCTTCGAAGCAGGATCGGCAAGTTCCGGCAAGTGCAAATCGCGGCAAACCGGTGTTACTCGCGGCATTCGCCTACGCTTGCCAGAAGCGCTTGACGATCTCTGCCTCGACCTGGCGTCTGGTCAGGCCGATATCGTCGATCAGATGCGGATTGGCCTCAGCCTTCTGCTTCAGGTCCCAGCGAAAGCGTATCCGCTCACGCCAGGCCGCAATCATGCTGCGCGGGCCCGTCAGGCACCGGCGCGATGACGCCGCGGGTTTTTCCAGCCAGGCGGTCGGGGCAGAAGCAAGGATATCGTTCATGGCAACCTCCATTCGGCTTGAGGGGCAAGAGAGCCCTCGGTTTGGAAGAGGCTGAATTCTGCAGCATGCGGACGGCGCCGTAATTAAGCCTTCCCAAATAGTTCTCAAAACTTCCAAACCGGTTAGATCACTTCGCCGTTTCACGAAAACGGCGAAGTGATCTAACTCTTTGTTTTGACGCAATTCCTCAGGGAAGCGCTACGCGCTCCCCCCGGGGAAAACCGCCTCACACTTTTCCTGGAATTGCTCTATAGATGCGCGTTATGCAAGGAGCGCGCTTTGCCTTTGGTCCGTTCGTGCTTGATCCGGGTGCGGGAACGCTCCTTCGGGACGATGTCCCCGTCGCCGCCGGTCATCGCGGACTGCAACTGCTGGCGGCGCTCGTCGCACGGCCCGGCGAGATCCTGGCCAAGGCCGAGTTGATGGACGCGGCATGGCCAGGCACGGCCGTCGAGGAAGGCAACCTCACGGTCCAGATCGCGCAATTGCGCAAGCTGCTGGGTCCGGCCGCGAATGGCGGGGAATGGATATCGACGGTTCCGCGTGTCGGCTATCGCTTCACCGGCACCATCGAACAGCTCAGTGACGCGAAGCGACAGGCTTTGCCGCTGCCCGGCAAGCCATCGATAGCCGTGCTGCCCTTCGCCAATTTCAGCAACGACCCCGAGCAGGAAGCCTTCGCCGACGGGTTGACCGAAGACCTGATCACCGACCTGTCCCGGATCGGTGGCCTGTTCGTCATCGCGCGCAACTCGACCTTTGCCTACAAGGGCAAGGCGGTGGATGTGCGCGCAATCGCCGGAGATCTCGGCGTGCGCTATCTCCTGGAGGGCAGCGCCAGACGTGCCTCCGGGCGCGTGCGCATCAACGCCCAGCTGGTCGACGCGTTGAGCGGCGAGCATCTGTGGGCGGACCGCTTCGATCGCGGCCTGGAAGATATCTTTGCCGTCCAGGACGAGGTGACGGCCAAGATCGTCGAGGCCCTGCTTGGGCGGCTGCGTGCGCCGCTGCCGCGCAACCGGCCGGGAAATCTCGAGGCCTATGATCTGTGTGTGCGGGCCCGCAAGCTGATCGACGTCTCGCCGGAGACGGCGCGCGAAGCGCATCTGATGCTGACGCGCGCGGTTGGGCTCGATCCGGACTATGCCGAGGCCTATCGCTGGCTTGCGATGAACCACTGGATGGGATGGGTGCATTGGGGCGATCCTATCGAACCTGCCCGCGGCCTTGCCCTGGACCTGGCGCGCAAGGCCGTGGCCATCGATCCCAATGATGCCGGCTGTCACTGGGTGCTTGCCAACCTGCTTGCCTATGAGCGCAGATTCGATGAGGCGGACGCGGAATTTGTCAAGGCGTTCGAGCTCGACCCGAACGACGCCGACGCCTGGGCGACATTGTCCGACATCACGACCCTGGCCGGTCAGGTGGAGGAGGGCCTCGAGCAGATCCGCAAAGCGTTCCGGCTGAACCCGTATCCGGCAAGCTGGTACTATCTGACGCTCGGCCAGGCGCAATATGCGGCGCGCGACTACGAGGCCGCCGTCGAGACGCTGCGCCGGGACGAGACCTATCGCACAAGCTCGCGCCGCTTCCTGGCGGCGAGCCTAGCCCAGCTCGGCCGGCTCGACGAGGCGCGCGCCGAGGTCGCAATGTTCCTCGTCGCCAACCCGCATTTCACAACCCGCCACTGGGTCGAGACCGAGCCATTCCGCGACACTGCCACGCTCGAACATTTCGTCGATGGCTTCCGCAAGGCCGGGCTTCCGGAGTGACAGACCGGCGGTGACCTGCCGCCTACTATGCCGCCGCCTTTGCGTAGCGGCCGGGCGGCTGGCCGACATGGCGGCTGAAGGCGGTGCTGAAGGTGCTCGCCGAACCGTAGCCGACACGCTCTGCAACTTCGGCGATGTCGATTTCCTGTCGACGCAGCATGTCTTTGGCAAGCGCCATGCGCCAGGCCAGCAGATATTCCATCGGCGGCACGCCGACGCTGCGGCTGAAGCGGTCGAAGAATGCCGACCGGGAGAGCGCTGCTTCCTTTGCCAGTTCCGCCATCGTCCAGGGGCGAGCCGGATCGGCATGCATCTGCCGGATGGCTTCGGCCAGCCGTACGTCCCCCAGGCCACGCAGCAGTCCGGCCGGTGCATCCGGCGTTTGCGTCAGCCGCAAGGATTCGACCAGCAGGATCTCGATCAGCCGGGTCAACACCAGCTCGCGCCCCGACTGGCGTCGGGCCGCTTCCTCGATCAACAGCTTCACCAGGATCGACAGGCGTTCGACGCCGCGGACATGGACCTGATCCGGCAGCAGCGAAACCAGCAGTCCGGAATCCTCGCTGTCGAAGATGAAGTAACCGCCAAGGATACGTACGCTCGGCGGGCCGTCCTGGGCGCCATGGCGAACTTCACCCTCAGCCGAGAGAGCCGCGACATGCGGATCGATGATCTCGGGGATGACGGGCTCAAAACCCGTCATGGTGAAGCCCGGTGTCTTCGGCAGCAGGATGAAATCGCCGGCCTCCAGCGTGAGCGGCTGTTGCCCATCGACGGCCAATCGGCATGCACCCTCGATCACGATGGCGAAGCTCGGGTGGCCAAAATCGCCATAACGGACGCCCCAACGGCCGGCGCCGCTGATGCCCTTTGTGAACACGGCCCGAGGCCGGAGCAGTTCAATGATTTCGGACAGCGGATCGACCATGGAATGGACTGTTCCGAACAAATGGCAAGCCGTCAATTGTCTATAGTCTCGCTGCAAAGCAGCCAGCGCCGTTTTTCGTGGGGTCACCCTTGGTTGTCAGAACCAAAGACGATCGCCTGCCGCCCCTCGGTATTTCCCGCCTTCAGCCGAACCAAAGCGCTGGTTGCCTCGGCCAGCTTGAAGCGCTGGACCTGGGCCTCGAACGGTTGCGCCTTATGCAGCTGGATCAGCTCGCGCATCTGCGCGCGCGTGCCGACGCTGGTCCCGGTTATCCAGACACCGCTTGCGGTCAGCCACTCCTGGCTGAGGGGCACCGGCTGCGAGACCATGGCCGCCGCGATGATCCTGCCGCGCGGGCGGATTGCCGCGACCATGGCATCCCAGCTTGCCGGCGTCGGCGCAAAATTGATGCAGACATGCGCACGCAAGGCGACCGGCCAGTTGTTGGCCAGTTCGGGTGAGGCAAGCAGCGTGTGCTCGGCACCAAGGGAAGCAGCAAGGCGAAGCTTGGCTTCATCCGTATCGATGGCGACGACTGTTGCGCCAAGCCGTCGGGCGATCTGGACGGCATAAAGGCCGAGGCCGCCACAGCCAAAGACGGCGCAGATTTCTCCGGCTTTGACGCCTGCCCTTTGCACCGCGCCAAAGGCGGTCAAGCCCGCGCACATCAACGGCGCCAGCACCGCCGCATCGCCCTCATCTGGCAGTCGCGCGGCAAAACGCGCATCGGCAACGACATATTCGGCAAAGGTGCCTGCAACATTGAAGCCGTGCGCGCGCTGGTGCTGGCAGAAAGACTCCATTTCGGCGTGGCATTCGTCGCAGTCGCCGCAAGTGTCGTGCAGCCAGGCGACGCCGGCACGCTCGCCAAGGCGCCAGTCCGTGACACCGGCGCCGAGTTGAACCACCCTGCCCACGCCCTCATGGCCGAGAATTGTCGTCAGCTGCCCTGACGCCGGCCGCACGTGGCCTTGCCAGACATGTACATCGGTATGGCATATGCCGCTCGCTTCCAGGCGAACCAGTATCTCTCCTGGACCGGGTTCCGGCCGCTGCATAGTCATGATGCGCAGCGGCTCACCTGTCTTCTCCAGCACAGCTGCGAGCATGCTCTGGCTCATCTAGAGGCCCAGCGCGCTTTTCACGACCGGCAGGCCTGGCTGACCGTCAAAAGCCGAGACGCCGTCCAACCACTTCGCGAGCTTGTCGGGGTTGCGCTTGATCATCTCACGGGCAGCTTCGTCGGCGGATTTCCCCTCCCCCAGGATCATCCGCATGCCGTAATTTTCGTAGGTGAGATCGAAGGCCAGATTGGCAAACAGCTTGGCGGCGTTGGGGCATTCCGTCGAAAAGCCCTTGCGGGCGATGGTGCGGACGGTGGCGCCGCCGAAATTCGGCCCGAACTCGATGTCTCCGCCCGACAAATAGGTAATCTTGTAGTCGAGGTTCATCGGATGCGGCTCCCAGCCGAGGAACACGACCCATCCCTTGTCGGCCACCGAGTTGGCGACCTGCGTCAGCATTGCCGCCTCGCTAGACTCGATAATTTGCCACTCGCCGAGCCCATGGCGGTTGGCCGCCACCATGTCGAGCAGCGGCTTGTTCGAGCCCGCCTCGATGCCATAGATCTTGCTGCCGAACTTGTCGGCGCGGGCGGCGAGATCATCGAAGCTCTTGACGCCCTGGTCGGCAACATATTGCGGTACGGCGAGCGTGTATTTGGCGCCCTCGAGATTCACGCCAAGCACTTCGACCGATCCCTCATCGAAATAGGATTTGTATTCCTCGTCCTGGACCGGCCGCCAAATTGCCGAGGAACACATCCATGTCGTTCTCCTTCAGCGCCGAATAAGCGACGCCAAGGCCGAGCAAGGTCTGCGAGGCGTCGTAACCCAGGGCATCGAGGATCACCTCGGCGGTGGTGTTGGTAAGCGCAATGTCGGTCCAGCCAAGATCCGCCATACGGACCTTCTGGCACTGCGCCGCATCGGCGGCCATGGCGGGCGATGCGATCAACCCGGAAAGCAAGGCAAAGATGACTGTCGTGCGCATTCTTGGTTCCCCATTTTCTTGATGAGACGACTGCCAGCCAACGCTATTGCGTCCGTGCTGTATGTCAATATAGAATCTTGTATGAGCGTACAAAAATCTTATTTGCTAGAAAGGGAAATGGCGACTCACGGCAAGCGAACCAGAATCGAGGACATAAGGCGCGTCGAACTGATCGCGGCCGCGCATCGCGTATTCCTCGAGCATGGGCTGCAAGGCATGACCTCGGCCCGCATATGCCGCGAGGCCGGCATGTCGCCGGGCATTCTCGCCTATTATTTCAAGGGCAAGGACGAAGTCCTGTTCGGCATGGTGCGCTACAACAATCGCCTGCTGATGGAAGACGTCATCGCGCGGCTGAGTAAGGCCCAGACCAACTGGGCGCGGCTGGAAGCGATCGTCGAGGGGAACTTCCCCGCGCAAGCTTTCACCCGTCCCATCGCCAGCGCCTGGATATCCGTCTGCGCCGAAGCCGGCGTGAACGAGCAATATGCAAGGCTCCAACGCGTGTTCCACCGGCGGCTGCGCTCCAATCTGGCTTCGGTGTTTGGCGGGATGTTCGATGCGGCGCGCCTGCACGAGGCGAGCCTGATCATCGCGGCCCTGCTCGACGGGCTCTGGCTGCGCAAGGCGGTCGCCGACGACATCGGGCGCGACGAGGCCATCACCCTGGTGTTCACCGGAATTCGCTCCTTGGTGAGCGACAAGGAAGAGAAGCTCCTGCGTTCAGGCCGAGAGCCCAAGCGAGCGGCGGCTCGACGACGGCGGCAATGAGCCTCTGGCGCACCTGGCGACAACGTCGCCGGCGCGGCAGACATCACGGGGGAACTAGGCAGCCACCGCACGCCGCGCCTGGCTCAATGCCACCGCGTCAGGTCCTGCCGGAAAGCTGATCGTGGCTGACTCATCGTGCGCGGCCTTCCAGACGATCTCGGCGACGTCCTCAGGCACGGTGTGTGCCGTCGGGCGGGTCATCTCTGCAAAGATCTCGCCGGCATAGCCGGCATAGGCTTCGGGGATGAAGCGCTCGATGTAGGACGCAGCATCGCGCGAGAAAGCCGTCGTCGGCCCGTAGCCCGGCTGGACCATCTTCACGCGGATGCCGAAATGATTGAGCTCGTTGGCAAGCGAGGCGGTGAAGCCGTCAATCGCCGTCTTGCTGGCGGTGTAGATGGCGACCAGCGGCATTGGCGCCAGCACGGCGCTGGAGGTGACATTTATGAGCGTGCCCGAACGACGAGAGCGGAACTGCGGGATCACGGCCTGGGTCATGGCCATGACACCGAATGTGTTGGTCTCAAAGATCTGGCGCGCCGTGTCGATCGACGTCGCCTCGAAGGCGCCGAACATACCGATGCCGGCATTGTTGACCAGCACATCGATCGGGCCGGCAGTTTCGACCGCGGCCTTGATGCTGTCGACATTGGTGACGTCGAGCGGCACGATATGGATGCGGTCGGATTTGGGCAGGACATCCTCACGCGGTGTGCGCATGGCGGCGATGACGTTCCAGCCTTTGGCGTGAAAAAGCCTGGCGGTTTCCAGGCCGTAGCCCGACGAGGTTCCAGTGATGAAAGCGGTCTTCATGGCAATCTCCTTCGTTGTGGATGAAGCCAAGATAACCGTGAATTTCGGACTATATACAATCAAAAGTCCTAAACTAGTTTGCATAAGTCCAAATCACGCGGTCGGACGGGCGAGAGCGATGAGGTCCGACAGCTTGTGATGATTTTCTTACCCGCACGAAGCGCGTCCTGCCAGGTCAGTGACCATCGATCCACATGGCGTCCGGCACGACCACCAGCTTGCCGACAAAATCCTTGGCGATGAAGTCGGCCTGCGCCTTGTGGAAATCGGACAGTCTGTAGACACCGCCAACCAGCGGCCGGATTTTCTTCGCCTCGATGTAGCGGACGATGCGGCGGAAATCGGCGCGCGTGCCCTGGCTCGAGCCGTGCAGCTGCAACTGCTTCAGATACATGGTCCGGAGATCGAGCTGCACCACCGGTCCGGCGATGGCGCCGGCGGTGGTGTAGCGGCCTTCGGGCCTCAGGATGCGAAGCAAGTCGTTGAAGATCGCGCCACCGACGAGATCGGCGACCACGTCGATCGGCTGGCCGCCGGTCGCCTCATTCACTGCGGCAGGCAAGTCGGCGACGCCGCGGATGATGACGGCCTCGGCGCCTATGTCGCGCACCGCCTGTTCCTTGCCCTTGCCGACAACGGCGTAGGGAATGGCGCCGCGCGCTCGCGCCAGCTGCACGATGCCGGAACCGACACCGCCCGAAGCGCCGGTGACCAGCACGCGCTCGCCGGCCTTGAGTGCGGCGCGCTCCAGCATCTGCTCGCCGGTGAGGTAGGCGCAGCAAAAGGTGGCGAGCTCGACGTCGCTCATCTCGGTGTCGACGACATGGGCATTCTCAGCCGGCACCGTCTGGTATTCGGCGTACCCGCCGTCGCGACCGTGGCCCATATAGTCGATGTCGGCGAGTGAATCGTCGTCTCTGTTGTAGATGGAGAAATCGACCATCACCCGTTCGCCGATACGGTCCGGCGAGACGCCTTCGCCCACGGCAGCAATAGTGCCGACCGTATCGGTGCCCTGGATGCGCGGGAACACAAGCGTGTTGCCTTGCCGCCGCCAGGTCGACACGGCGGCAGCATCTTCCTCCGTGCCATAGGCGCCCTGGCGCACCCAGACATCGGTGTTGTTCATGCCGCAAGCGCTAACCTTGACCAACACTTCACCCGGGCCGGGCGCGGGCACTTTCACATCGGTACGGTAGACGAGTTTTTCCGGCCCGCCATGCCCGGTGAGCAGCACGGCGGCCATGGTGGCGGGAAGGGTCTTGGTCATGACATTCATGGTCGAACTCAGAGATTGGCAAACACGCTGTTGACCGCATCGGCGGCCTTCGAGACGACGATGTCGGCTTCTTCGCGCGTCAGGCAGAGCGGCGGCGCGAAACCGAGAATGTCGCCCTGCGGCATGGCGCGGCCGATAACGCCACTGGCGGCAAGTGCCGTCGCCACCTGTGGGCCGATCTTCTGCGAAGCGTCGAAGAACACCCGGTCGTCCTTGTCTGCGACGAACTCGACCGCCGCCAGCATGCCGTCGCCGCGCACATCGCCGACATTCTTGTGGCCGCCGACCGCCTTGGCCAGTTCGGCGCGGAAATAGGCGCCGGTCTCGCGGGCGTTTGTCACAAGGTCCATCTCGTCGATCAGTTCGAGATTGGCGACGCCTGCGGCAACGCAGATCGGATGCGCAGCATAGGTCCAGCCATGGCCGAGCGACCCCAGCTTGTCGGAACCCTGCACCAGCACCTGCCACATCTTGTCGGCCACGATGACGCCCGACAGCGGCGCATAGGCCGAGGTCAGGCCCTTGGCGATGGTGATCAGGTCCGGCTTGATGCCGTAGTGGTCGGAGCCGAACATGGTGCCGAGACGACCGAAGCCCGTCACCACCTCGTCGGCGACCAGCAGCACGTCATACTTCTTCAGCACCGTCTGGATCTTTTCCCAATATCCGGCAGGCGGCGGGACGATGCCGCCGGTGCCCAGGATCGGCTCGCCGATGAAGGCGGCGACGGTTTCGGGGCCTTCGGCCAGGATCATTTCCTGGAGCTTGTCGGCGCAGTGCTGCGAGAACTGCTCCTCGCTCATCGAACGGTCGGCGCGGCGGAAATAGTAGGGCGCCTCGGTGTGCAGCACCGGCGCGCGCGGCAGGTCAAAGGCGTTGTGGAAAAGGTCGAGCCCGGTCAGCGATCCCGTCATCACGCCCGAGCCGTGATAGCCGCGCCAGCGCGAGATGATCTTCTTTTTCTCCGGCCGCCCCAGCACATTGTTGTAGTACCAGATCAGCTTGATGTTGGTTTCGTTGGCGTCCGAACCCGAGAGGCCGAAATAGACGCGGCTCATGCCCTTCGGTGCGCGGTCGATGATCATCTTGGCCAGTGTGATCGAGGCCTCGGTGCCGTGACCTACATAGGCGTGGTAGTAGGCGAGGTTCTTCGCCTGGGTGGCAATGGCATCGGCGATCTTCTGGCGGCCGTAGCCGACATTGACGCAATAGAGGCCGGCAAAGGCATCGATGCTCTTCTTGCCATTGTTGTCCCAGACGGTGACGCCTTCGCCGCCGGCCATGATGCGCGTCGGCGATTCACCGCGCGCATGCGTGCCCATATGGGTCGAGGGATGGAAGAAATAGTCGCGATCCCAGGCGTTGAGTTCGTTGGACTGGTCGAGCATTTTTTGACTCCTTAAGGGATGGCCGGGCTGACTTATGCGACGTCCAGGCAGAGATATTTCAGATCGGTGAAAGCCTCCAGCCCGTGGCGTGAGCCCTCACGGCCGATGCCGGATTGCTTGACGCCGCCAAAGGGTATCGGCGCGCCGGTGATCTTCACCCGGTTGATAGCGACCATGCCGTAGTCGAGCGCGCGACCCATGCGCTGCTGACGGGCGCCGTTCTCGGTCACGACATAGGCGACGAGACCGTATTCGGTGGCGTTGGCACGTGCGATCACCTCGTCCTCGCTGTCGAAAGGCGTGACGGCTGCGACGGGCCCAAAAGTCTCCTCGCGCATGATCAGCGCCTCGTCAGTGACATCGGCCAGCAGCGTCGGCTGGTAGAACAGCGGCCCGGCCTGATGTCGCTTGCCGCCGGCGAGGCACCGCGCGCCGCGAGCGATGGCATCGGCAACCTGTTCCTCGACCTTGATGACGGCGCGCTCATGCATCAGCGGCCCGATGTCGATGCCGCCGGCAAGCCCATTGCCGGTCCGCAGTGCCTCGATGCGCCTGGCGAAGGTGGCGCAGAAGTGATCGTAGATCGGGCGCTGGACGTAGATGCGGTTGGCGGCAAGGCAGTCCTGGCCCGATGTGGCGAACTTGGCGTCGATGGCAATGCTCACGGCCTTGTCGAGATCGGCGTCGGCAAAGACAATCAGCGGCGCGTGGCCGCCAAGCTCCATCACCAGCCGCTTCATCGTCGGCGCACTTTGCCCGGCGATCAGCCTGCCGATCTCCGTCGAGCCGGTGAAGCTCATGGCGCGAACGCGCGCGTCCTCGCACATCCTGCCGACAATCGTCGCGGCCTTGCCGGTGAGGATGTTGAAGACACCGGCGGGCAGGCCGGCGCGCTCGCCAAGTTCAGCCAGCGCCAGCGCCGACAGCGGTGTCTCCGAGGACGGATGCGCGACGATGGTGCAGCCGGCGGCAAGGGCTGCGGCTGCCTTGCGGGTCAGCATGGCGGACGGGAAATTCCAAGGCGTGACGATGCCGACAACGCCAAGCGGCTCGCGCCGCACCAGCATTTCCGCATTCGGCAGATGGCTGGTGACGCTCTCGGCATTGAGGCGCTTTGCTTCCTCGGCATACCACTCAACGAAGGAGGCGGCATAGTCGATCTCGCCGCGCGATTCCTGCAACGGCTTGCCCTGTTCTAAAGTCATCAGAAGAGCGAGATCGTCTTTCGCGGCGATGATCAGCTCGAACCATTTTCGCAGAATTTTCGAGCGCTCCTGCGGCAACAGGGAGCGCCAGGCTGGAAGGGCGCGCGCGGCGGCATCGATTGCTTTTGTCGTTTGCCGCGCATCGAGCGCCGCGACGAAAGCGACAGTCGCACCGGTGGCCGGATCGGTGACTTCGAAACTTTCCGCCGCCTCGCTTGCCGTCCAATGCCCGTCGACATAGGCGAGTTCGCGCAGCAGCCGGCGGTCGGTGAGCCGGTCGAGCGCTTCATGGCGATGCGAGCGGGCGAAATGCGCGGACATGGTCGAGGCCTCCCGGTTCGGACTGATGCGGGAAGCCTATCCGTCATGAGCAGACAGAGAGGCTGTTTGCGTGCCTGGCCGCAGAGAGAGTCTCTCTATTCTGCCGCCGTGGCAGACAATCTCTCCGGCCTACGATGCCGGCAGCAGGTCGGCGACGGGGAGAACGATTTCCTCCTTCACCGTCTTGGTGACGATGTAGGTGAAGTAGCGATCGATGCCGATCTCGCGCTCGAGCAAGCCGTCGACCAGCCGCTGATAGGCGTCGATGTCGCGCGCCATCACCTTCACCACATAGTCGACGCCGCCGCCCACCGACCAGCAGGCGACGATCTCGGGGATGTCGCGGATGACGCGTTCGAAGCGGTCGAAATCGGCCTGGCGGTGGCTGGCCAGCGTCACCTCCATCAGCACGGTGGCGACCGGCGCCACGACGCGCATGGCGATCCTGGCGTGATAGCCCGAGACGATCCCGGCCTTTTCCAGCTTGCGCAGCCGCATCCAGCACGGCGTCGGCGACAGGCCTACCTGCTCGGCCAGCGCCAGCTTGGTGATGCGCCCGTCGCGCTGGATGGCGTCGAGGATTTTCAGGTCGATCGCGTCGAGTTTGGCTGATGTCATCGGCGTCCGCTTTTTTGTCGGCATCACCATGAGGGCGCATTATTTCGATTGTCAATTGCACTGATTTCGATCTCTAATAAGTCATGACATTGTGGCAACCCGATCCCGCGCTCCTTCGCCGGCCGGCCTATCAATCGCTGGCCGACCAGTTCGCGCGCGCCATCCATGACGGGCGGCTGGCCAATGGCGCGCGGCTGCCGACACACCGCCGGCTGGCCGACGATCTCAAATTGTCGGTGCAGACGGTCAGCCGCGCCTATGAGGAACTGATCCGGCGCGGCCTGATTTCGGGCGAGATCGGCCGCGGCAGCTTTGTCCAGACGCAGCGCCGCGAGCCGGAGCCGCCCTATCTGCCGGAGCGCCTCGGCGAGGTCATCGATCTCTCGATCCTGAAGCCGGTCTGCGAGCCGATGCATCTGGAGCGGCTGAAGCAGGCGCTGGGCTGGCTGGCCGAAAACCTGCCGTCGAGTTCGGCGCTGTCGTTCCGGCCCAATATGGTGTTCCCGCGCCATCGCGCGGTGGCTGTGGACTGGCTGAAGCTGTGCGGGCTGGATGTCTCCGCACAGAATATCAGCCTGACCAACGGCGCCACCGCGGGGATGACGGTGGCGTTGATGAGTGTGGCGCCGCCGGGCTCGACCGTCGCCACCGAAGCCATCGGCCACCACACGCTGGTACCACTGGCGCGTTACCTCGGTTTCAACCTCGAAGGCCTGCCGATCGACGGCAACGGCCTGATCCCGGAAGCGCTCGACGAGGCGTGCCGTCTCACCGACATTCGCGCGGTCTTCGTGCAGCCTTCGGTGATCAACCCGACGGCCACGCTGATGGATGCGCGTCGGCGCGAGGAAATCGCCGCGGTCGCGCGCAAGCACGACGTCGCCATCATCGAGAACGATGTGCTGGGTCCGCTGGTCGAGGATCGGCCGCCGCCGGTTGCCGCGTTCGCGCCGGAGCGCACACTTTACGTGACGTCCTTCACCAAGATCACCGTGCCTGGCCTGCGGATCGGCTATCTCGCCGCGCCCGACCGTTACGTCGCGGCTGTGGCCAACCGGCATCTGGTGTCCAACTGGATGGCGACGCCGCTGGTGGCCGAGATTGCCACCAAATGGGTGGCCGACGGCACGGCGATGGAGCTCGTGCGCTGGCAGCGCGCGGCATTGCGGCGACGCCAGGACATCGCGGCCGAAGTGCTGGCCGGGGTCGACTACCGCGCCCGGCGCGACGGGCTGCATATCTGGTTGCAATTACCGGCCAACCGCGCCGAGGAGAGCTTCGTCGCCCAGGCCCGCCTGCAAGGCGTGGCAATCGCGCCCGGCACCTCCTTCCGTATCTCCGACGCGCCCTGGCATCCGGCGGTGCGCATCTCGCTGGGCTCGACCACCGAGGGGGAACTGCGCGCCGGCCTCGGCGTTGTCACCAAGCTGCTGCTCGGCGATCCGGAGCATCTGCTGCTCGCAATCTGAGCGGAAATTGCCCTGAAATTGTGCGACGCCGGAAATATTGTCATGATATTATTTTCTCAATTGACATGATTTGGCGCCTTCCCCATCGTTAAGGGCACAGGCTTCTCCAGCAGGGGAAATTCATTTGTCCACACCCATCATCAAGGTCGACGCCATTTCGAAGAGCTTCGGCTCGTTCAAGGTGCTCGACGGCCTGTCGATGCAGGTCATGCCCGGCGAGAAGCTGGCGCTGATCGGCCCGTCCGGCTCGGGCAAGACGACGATCCTGCGCATCCTGATGACGCTGGAAAAGATCGACGGCGGCCATATCCAGATCGATGGCGAGCAGCTCTACCACATGGAGCGCAACGGCCAGCTGCTCCCCGCCGACGAGCGGCACCTGACGAAGATGCGCCAGAAGATCGGCATGGTCTTCCAGCTGTTCAATCTGTTTCCGCACAAATGCGTCATGGACAATGTCACCTTAGCGCCGATGCTGACCAAGGGCACGCCGCGCGCCGCTGCCGAAAAGCGGGCGATGGAGCTGCTCGACATGGTCGGCATGTCCGACAAGGCGAAGTCGATGCCGGCGCAATTGTCCGGCGGCCAGAAGCAGCGCGTGGCGATTGCGCGGGCATTGGCGCTGTCGCCGAAGATCATGCTTTTCGACGAGGTGACCTCGGCGCTCGACCCGGAGCTGGTCGAAGAGGTGCTCAATGTCATGCGCAAGCTCGCCGCCGAGACCGACATGACCATGCTGCTCGTCACTCACGAGATGGGCTTTGCCCACGACTTCGCCGACCGCGTGCTGTTTTTCGACCGCGGCAGGATCGTCGAGGAAGGCAAGCCCGACGAGATTTTCCGCCATCCCAAGCAGGAGCGCACGCAAGGCTTCCTGAAGAAGATCATCGCGGCCGGACATCGTGTCTGACCGCTTTGCGGGGCGGAAGACCGCCCAGACAAAACCAAGAAGACAAACAAGGAGTTGGGAACAATGAAGAAACTTGGCATTCTGGCCGGCGTCGCCGGTCTCGCACTGACGGCGGTTCTGGCCGCTTCAAGCGCCGGTTCGGCCGATGACGATAAGCTCGAGCAGCTGAAGGCGCAGGGCTTTGCCCGAGTCGCGATCGCCAACGAGCCGCCCTATACGGCGGTCGCCGCCGACGGCAAGGTTTCGGGTGCGGCGCCGGACGTGGCCCGCGAGATCTTCAAGCGTCTCGGCGTTGGCGACATCGTCGCGTCGATCTCGGAGTATGGCGCCATGATCCCCGGCCTGCAGGCAGGCCGCTTCGACGTCGTCACCGCCGGCCTGTTCATGAAGCCGGAGCGCTGCGCGGCGGTCGTCTATTCCGAACCGGTGCTGTGCGACGCCGAGGCGATGCTGGTGAAGAAGGGCAATCCGAAGGGCTTCAAGAGCTACGAGGATGTCGCCAAGGACACGTCAGCCACGATCGGCGCGCCGGGCGGCGGCACCGAGGAGAAGCTGGCGCTCAACGCCGGCGTGCCGCGCGAGCGCGTTATCGTCGTGCCGGACGGCCAGAGCGGCCTGAAGATGCTGCAGGACGGACGTATCGACGCCTATTCGCTTCCCGTTCTGTCGATCAACGACCTCGTCAAGAAGGCCAACGATCCGAACCTCGAAGTCATCGCTCCGGTGCAGGGCGCGCCCGTCTATTGCGACGGCGCCGCCTTCAAGAAGGGCGATGAGGCATTGCGCGATGCCTTCGATGTCGAACTGGCCAAGCTGAAGAAATCCGGCGACTTCGCCAAGATCATCGAGCCCTACGGCTTCTCGGCGGCAGCAGCGATGTCAACGACGCGCGACAAGCTCTGCGCAGCGAAATAGCGGCTTCTCCCTTCTCCCCGTTCACGGGGAGAAGGTGTCACGAAGTGACGGATGAGGGGCGGCGCGTCTTTCATAGGTTCGTGCTGCCCGTCCTACGCAGCAGCTGCGCTGCAGCTACGGAGGGTAAACCCGGCATCTTCTCCCCGTTGAACGGGGAGAAGGGAGCTAACCGCCAACGTTGGAACCCGAATGACCCAGTGGTCCGGCTATCTCGGCCTGATATTGCAGGGAGCGCTTGTCACCATCGAGCTGACGCTGATGGGGTCGGTGCTTGCGCTGATCATGGCCTTCCTTGCCGGCATGGGGCGCGTGTCGCGCTTCTTTGCGCTGCGCTGGCTGGCAACCGTCTATATTGAATTCTTCCGCGGCACCTCGATCTTCGTGCAGCTGTTCTTTGCCTATTTCGTGTTGCCGTTGATCGGCCTGGAACTGACCCCGCTGCAGGCCGGCGTGCTGGCGCTGGGCCTCAATGTCGGCGCCTATGCGGCCGAAGTGGTGCGCGGTGCCATCCAGTCGGTCGGCCGTGAGCAATATGAAGCCTGCATCGCGCTCAATCTCGGCCGCTGGCAAGGCATGCGCCACGTTATCCTGCCGCAGGCGCTGCTGATCATGCTGCCGACCTTCGGCAACAACGCCATCGAGCTGCTCAAGGCCACGTCCGTGGTGTCGCTGATCTCGCTCGCCGATCTCACTTTTCAGGCGCAGGTCGTGCGCTCGCAGACCGGCAACACGCTGGTGCCGTTCACCACCATCCTGATCATCTATTTCGCGCTGGCGCTAATCATCTCCTGGGGCGTGCGTTCTCTGGAACGCCGCATGGCGCGTGGCCTCGATGGGGTGCGCGTCTGATGGAGTGGGATTGGAACTTCGTCTGGGAGATCATGCCGACGCTGATCCAGGGCGTGAAGATCACCATTCTGGCGGCGCTGCTCGGCTCCGTGCTGGCCGCAATCGTCGGCTTAGGCATCGCGCTGGCGCGGCGCTCGCCAAACAAGGTGCTGTCGCGCACCGTCGGCTGGGCGGCCGAATTCATTCGCGGCACGCCGCTTCTGGTGCAGCTCTATTTCATCTTCTACGTGCTGCCCGATTTCGGCATCCTGCTGCCGCCGCTGGTCGCCGGCGTCATCGGGCTTGGCCTGCACTACGGCACCTACACGGCCGAGGTCTATCGCGCCGGCATCGACAACGTGCCGCGCGGCCAGTGGGAAGCGGCCAAGGCTTGCAATCTCAGCGCCACGCAGACCTGGACCAACATCATCATCCCGCAGGCCATCCCGCCGATGATCCCCGCGCTGGCCAATTATTTCATCGCCATGTTCAAGGAAACGCCGCTGCTGTCGGCGATCACCGTGCTGGAGCTGATGAACCAGGCCAAGAGCGTCGCCAACACCTACTATCGCTACATCGAGCCGATCACGCTGGTCGGCGCTTTCTTCCTCGTCATCAGCCTCTTTTCGGTCGTGTTGCTGCGCTGGCTGGAACATCGCTACGGCAAGATCGAAAGGTAATTCTCAAGATGAAACCGCTGCCCGAAATCAGGCTGATGCCGACAAGTCCGGCGCTCGATGCGCGCCCGCTGGAAAAGCGCGTCGGCCTGATCATCCTTGCCACCGACCACACCAGCGAGCCGGATTTCCGCCGCATGGTGGCGAGCGAGCGGGTCGGCGTCTATGTCGCGCGCATTCCCTACAAGAACCCGACCACGCCGGAAAACCTTCGCAAGATGCAGCCGGAGCTGGCGGCAGGCGCGGCGCTCATCCTGCCCGACGAGTGCCTCGACGCCATCTGCTATTCCTGCACCTCGGCCTCGGTGGTGATCGGCGACGCCGAGATCGAGGCGGCGATCCAGTCTGCCAAATCAGGCGTGCCCGTCGTCACGCCGCCGATGGCCGGCGTGCGCGGGCTGAAGGCGCTGGGCGCGAAGAAGATCAGCATCCTCACCCCTTACACCGTCGAAACCTCCAGGCCGATGGCTGCCTATTTTGCGGCACGTGGCTTCGAGATCCTCAGCTTCACCTGCCTCGGCTTCGAGGATGACCGCGAGATGGCGCGCATTGCGCCGGCAGCGATTGTCGATCTGGCACTGAAGGCTATGCACGCCGAGGCCGAGGCGCTTTTCGTGTCCTGCACCGCGCTGCGCGGGGCGCTCGCGGTTCCCGGCATGGAAGAGGCGATCGGCCGCCCGGTGGTGACCAGCAATCAAGCCAGCGCCTGGAACTGCCTGCGGCTTTGCGGCGACGGGACACCGCGCCCTGAGTTTGGCCGCCTGATGATGCTGCCGCTGGGACAGTAAGATTATGTCCCGCATTCACGAGCGACCCCTTCTGGCCTGCCGGCCATCTCCCCCTCAGGGGGGGAGATTAGCTGCTGCCACGCCTTCGCCAATCATCGACCTTGCAGGAAGAGCGGCAGCATCGAAGCTGCTTATCTCCCCCCTTGAGGGGGAGATGGCCGGCAGGCCAGAGGGGGTCGCCCCATGACGCGCGCCGTCACCCTAACGGACATCCATGCCGCCCGTGAGCGTATCGCCAACAAGGTTGTGCGTACCCCAACCGTATTGTCCCATAGCCTGTCGGAACGCTTCGGCGTCCCCGTTCACCTCAAACTCGAACATCGCCAGACCACCGGAAGCTTCAAACTGCGCGGCGCCTCGAACGCCGTCGCTTCGCTGAGCGCTGAAGAGAAGGCACGCGGTGTGGTCGCGGCGTCGACCGGCAATCATGGCCGCGCGCTGGCCCATGCAGCAAAACTCGAAGGCATGCGCGCGGTGATCTGCATGTCGCGGCTGGTGCCGGGAAACAAGCTCGACGAAATCCGCCGGCTTGGCGCGGATGTCCGCATCGTCGGCAACAGCCAGGACGAGGCGCAGCAAGAGGTCGAGCGGCTGGTGGCGCAAGAAGGGTTGGTGATGCTGCCGCCCTTCGATCATGCCGACATTATCGCCGGACAAGGCACGCTCGGGCTGGAGATGATCGAGCAGGTTCCGGACGCCGCTCTCGTTCTGGTGCAGCTCTCCGGCGGTGGGCTCGCCTCGGGCATCGCCGCAGCCGTGAAGGGCGTCAGCCCGCGGACAAAAGTCATCGGCGTTTCGATGGCGCGTGGCGCGGCGATGAAGGCCAGCCTCGATGCCGGCCGCCCGGTAGAGGTCGAGGAGTTGCCGACGCTGGCGGATTCGCTCGGCGGCGGCATCGGCCTCGACAACCGGCTGACCTTCGCCATGTGCCGCGACCTGCTCGACGATGTCATCCTGCTCAGTGAGGACGAGATCGCCGCCGGCATCCGCCATGCCTACGAACAGGAACGCGAGATCGTCGAAGGCGCCGGCGCGGTCGGCATCGGCGCTCTGCTGGCCGGCAAGGTCAGAGTGAACGGGCCGGTGGTGGTTCTGCTTTCCGGTCGCAACATCGATATGAACACGCATCGCAAGATCATCTGCGGTGACGCCATCGCGGGGCGCGCGGCATGAGCCGGATGACGATCCTCACCGAGAAAGAACTGCGCACAATCGTGACGCTCGATCTCGATGCTGTTGCCTGCGTCGAAAACGCTTTCCGTGCGCTTGCCACGCTGCCTGTCGCGATGCCGCCGATCCTGCGGCTGGATATTCACGAGCATCGCGGCGAGGTCGATGTGAAGTCGGCCTATGTGCCTGGCATAGATGGCTTCGCCGTCAAGATAAGTTCCGGGTTCTTCGATAATCCGAAACTCGGTCTGCCCAGCGGGGGCGGCATGATGGTGCTGCTATCGGCAAGAACCGGTGTGGTCGAGGCGCTGCTGCTCGACAATGGCTATCTCACCGATGTCCGCACGGCCGCCGCGGGAGCTGTCGCAGCCAAGCATTTGTCGCGGCCGGATTCGTCTGTTGCCGCGATCTTCGGCGCCGGCGTGCAGGCCGGACTGCAGCTCGAAGCGCTCATGCTGGTGCGGCCAATAGCCGAGGCGCGCATCTGGGCGCGCGATGCCGTCAAGGCGGAGGCGACGGCAAGCGCGCTGCGCGAAAAACTTGGCATCCTCGTGCGCGCCGAACCGGACGCGGCAAAGGCTGTTGGCGGCGCCGACATCATCGTCACCACCACGCCGTCGACCGAGCCGCTGATCAAGGCCGGCTTTGTCGTTGCCGGCCAGCATATCACCGCCATGGGCTCGGACGCCGAGCACAAGAACGAGATCGCGCCGGCGATCCTGCGCATGGCCGATCTCTATGTCGCCGACAGCGCGAAGCAAACGCGGCGTCTCGGCGAACTCCATCACGCCATCGCGTCGGGCGTGATGAGTGCCGACGCCGAGGTCACCGAACTCGGCCAGATCATCGCCGGCGAACGTCATGGAAGGGGCTCAGCCAGCGACATCACCATCGCCGACCTCACCGGCACCGGCGTGCAGGACACCGCGATCGCCACGCTCGCTCGCGACCGGGCGCGAGCGGCCAATGCCGGAACCATCTTTGAAAGCTGATGCTGGCCAAAGCGTGATCCGGAAAAGTGGGAACCGGTTTTCCGAAAAGATCACGCTCAAACAAGAACGACGAGCCTGTTTCAACAAAGTTGAAACAGGCTCCAGGCCCAACAAACGAGGACCCAAGAACAATGCAACCGAACCTGAAATTCTCGCGCGGCGAATTTGCGGAACGCCTCGCCAAGACGCGGCAATCCATGGAGGCGAAGGGCGTCGACCTCCTGATCGTCAGCGACCCCTCCAACATGGCCTGGCTGACCGGCTATGACGGCTGGTCGTTCTATGTGCACCAGGCGGTCATCGTGCCGCCGTCGGGGGAGCCGGTCTGGTACGGCCGCGGCCAGGACGCCAACGGCGCCAAGCGCACGGCCTATCTCGCCCATGACAACATCGTCGGCTACGCCGACCACTATGTGCAGTCGACCGAGCGCCACCCTATGGATTTTTTGTCCGGCGTGCTTGCCGATCGCGGCTGGGGCAAGCTCACCATCGGCGTCGAGATGGACAATTACTGGTTCTCGGCCGCCGCCTTCGCTTCGCTGCAGAAACACCTGCCCAATGCCCGCTTTGTCGATGCCACAGCTTTGGTCAACTGGCAGCGCGCGGTGAAGAGCGCGACCGAGATTGATTATATGCGCAAGGCGGCCCGCATCGTCGAAGCCATGCACCAGCGCATTGTCGACAAGATCGAGGTCGGCATGCGCAAATGCGACCTTGTCGCCGAGATCTATGATGCCGGCACGCGCGGCGTCGATGGCATCGGCGGCGATTATCCGGCGATCGTGCCGCTGCTGCCGTCGGGCGCCGACGCTTCGGCACCGCATCTGACCTGGGACGACAAGCCGATGAAGTCCGGGGAAGGCACCTTCTTCGAGATCGCCGGCTGCTACAACCGCTATCACTGCCCGCTGTCGCGCACCGTCTTTCTGGGCAAGCCGACGCAGGAATTTCTCGACGCCGAAAAGGCGACGCTGGAAGGCATGGAGGCGGGGCTTGCAGCGGCCAAACCCGGCAACACCTGCGAGAACATCGCCAACGCCTTCTTCGCCGTGTTGAAGAAATACGGAATCGTCAAGGACAACCGCACCGGTTATCCGATCGGCCTGTCCTATCCGCCGGATTGGGGCGAGCGAACCATGAGCCTGCGCCCTGGCGACCGCACAGAGCTCAAGCCCGGCATGACCTTCCATTTCATGACCGGCCTGTGGCTGGAGACGATGGGGCTGGAGATCACCGAATCAATCCTGATCACCGAAACCGGTGTAGAGTGCCTGGCCAATGTGCCGCGCAAACTGGTGGTGAAGAATTGAAGACGACGTCCCGCCCATCCCCGATCGCCCCGACCGTCGATTTCGACAAGGATGGCGTGCAACATGGTTTCCTGCGCTTGCCCTACAGTCGCGACGACTCCGCGTGGGGCTCGGTGATGATCCCGATCTGCGTCATCCGCAGCGGCAAGGGGCCGACTGCCCTGCTCACCGGCGGCAATCATGGTGACGAGTATGAGGGGCCGCTGGCGCTCTACGACCTCGCCCGCACGCTCGATCCCAAACAGGTCAGCGGCACTGTGATCATCGTGCCGGCGATGAACTATCCGGCCTTTCGCGCCGGTACCCGCACCTCGCCGATCGACAAAGGCAATATGAACCGCAGCTTTCCTGGCCGCCCTGACGGCACGGTGACCGAGAAGATCGCCGACTATTTTCAACGCGAATTGCTGCCGCGTGCCGACCTCGTCTTCGACTTCCACTCCGGCGGCAGGACGCTCGACTTCGTGCCTTTCTGCGCCGCGCACACTTTGCCCGACAAGGCACAGGAGCAGAAAGCCTTTGACGCGGTCGCGGCCTTCTCGGCGCCGTTCTCGATGCGCATGATCGAGATCGACTCCGTCGGCATGTACGACACGGCAGCCGAGGAGATGGGCAAGGTCTTCGTCAGCACCGAGCTTGGCGGCGGCGGCACCTCGCGTGCGCAAACGGTGCGGATCGCGCGGCGCGGCATCAGCAATGTGCTGCGTCATGCCGGCATTGTTGAGGGTGCCGTCGAGATAGGCACGACCCAGTGGCTCGACATGCCGTCGGGCGATTGCTTCTCCTTCGCCGAGGACGACGGCATGATCGAAACCATGGTCGATCTCGGCGAGCCTGTGAAAGAAGGCGCGGTGCTGGCGCGCATCCATTCCACCGGCCGCACCGGCATCGCGCCGCAGGAAATCAGGGCAAAAATGTCCGGCATGCTGGCGGCGCGGCATTTTCCAGGCCTGGTCAAAGCCGGTGACTGTGCAGCGGTGGTTGGCGCTCTGGTCTCGTGATGTTCGGAGTCAGCGAAATCGATGACCAGCGTGTGTGCTTACATTAGAGCGCGTCGTAGACGGCGTCGATCACAACCTTGCGGCGCGGGTCCATGTCGTCGAAACCGAGCATACGGTTGGTAACGTAGCCGAACCCGACACCGGCGATGGGATCGGCAAAGCCGATGGCGCCACCCCAGCCGCTGTGGCCGAACGTTTGCGGTGACGCGCGGCTGGCGTAGGTGGGATCCTCCATCTGATAACCGGCGGCAAAGGCTGTCGGCAACGCGAAGCTGTCGTCCATGCCGCGAATGCGAGGTCTTGCTGCTTCTTCGACCGCGGTAGGGCCGATCAGAGGCTTGCCCTCCCAAACGCCGCCGGCCGCCATCATGCCGTAGATGCGTGCCAGTGCGTGTGCCGTCGACTGGCCATTGCCGCCCGGCACCTCGGCGGCGCGCCAGGCGCGATCGTTGGGCGCCGTTGCCCGGGGTGTCGGATTGTCGCCTGCGTGGGGAAAGGGCGAGGCGCGGACAAACTCGACCCAGTCGGAAGCCTTTGGACCTTCAATCATCTCTGCGACCCTGGGATCCTCGCTGGCCGGCAGACCGACGTGAAAATCAGCGCCAAGCGGGCCTGCGATCTCTTCCGCGATGAAGCGGCCCATGCTTCGCCCATCGACACGGCGCAGCACTTCGCCCGCAAGGTGGCCGTAGGCAAGCGCGTGATAGACGCAGCGGCTGCCCGGCTCCCACAGGGGTGACATGGCGGCAAGGGCATCGACAAAAGGCGTCCACGCCAACAGTCCTGCCTCGTCCATCGGTACGGCGAGACCGTTCAGCCCGGCCTGATGCGACATCATCTGATCGAGCGTGATGCGCTCCTTGCCGCCGGCCGCGAATTCGGGCCAATAGCGCGCAACGGGGGCGGCATAATCGAGCTTGCCGCGCTCCACCAGCATGGCGATGGCCAAGGCGACAACGCCCTTGGTGCAAGACCAGACATTGACCAGCGTGTCTTCCCGCCACGGACGGCTGCGTGCAGCATCCGCATGACCGCCCCACAAATCAACGACGGTCCTGCCGTGGACCACGACCGACACGCCGCCGCCATGCTCCAGCCCTTGCGCGAAACTCGTGGCAAACGCGTCGCGCACACCGGCAAAGCGTGGATCGCAGGTACCATCTATGTTCATGCGCGACTTCTCATTCGGTTCCCCAACGCGATGCAGTTTCAGTGGCTGCCCCTGGATTGGCAACCAAGCTCTGGGGACCAGCACAGAGACATGGTGCCGCAGTCAGTCCCGAGGGCAGTGGCGTGCCGCCCCAATAGGGCGTGCCTGCATAATAACGATTTGCCGCCGTGTTCCTGACGCGAAGCGCGATTGCAACCTCCCCCCGCGAGACAGGCAGAGCGAAGCGCGCTTCTCCCGCGATATGCCGACCTATAAATGCGCCGTCGAGCCAAAGCTCCACCGTTTCATGCAGGCCCGGCAGCAATTGCCGCGCTGTAAAGCCCTTCCGACATAAGGGACAGACATAAGGCTTATGTCGAAAACAACGGGGAATGGCGATGGACATCCCAAAGCGTCTGGGGCCACTTTTACCAATAAAATCAACTGCTATTGTGGGCCCGCAAGACGCGGCGGCGCGTCCCTGCCGCCAGTGCATGAAGCAAAGGCCATGATGACAGCCTTGCCGGTCGCCAGGTGCCCTGCCCAACGGACTAGCCAAGAACGATGAGACTTGCACCACAACATCGGCTTGTTCAAGGTAGGTGCAACGACGGACCTAGCTGTCTTTGCTCGCCGATTTGACCGGAAGGTTACCGCACGATGCCACTCATGAATCGACGATTGGGAGCCAAGACTCTGGCGCGCCCGGCACGACGTCTCGGAGATCTGACTGCGATGCTTGTCCTGATTGCAAGACCGCTCGTCTTTGGGATTGCGCTCTTGTTGGCTGGTCAGGCACAGGCGCAGGCGCCGGCAACCGTCCCGCCTGAAAGGGTCAAGCAGCTGTTCGAGCTTCTCGACGATCCGTCGGTGAAGGCCTGGGTGGCCGAACAACGAAATCAGGACGCAGGATCAACGCCTGCCGAGACGGGAGCTTCGCCGGCCGACGGATCGTCCGACGCCGTGGCCCCACCCGGCCAGATGAATACGATGGCATCCTCGACGCTCGATCGGATCAGGCATCATATCGAAAGGATCGTGCGGACTGTGCCTCTGCTGCCAGGCCAGTTCGCGCGCGTTCGGGCAGAGACCATGCAGGACATGTCCAGCAAGGGGCCTGTCAGCGTATTGATCCTGACGGTGATGTTCATCGCGGCCGGCCTGGCGCTCACTTGGGCAACGTACAAAGTCACCCGTCCATTTCGTCTTTGGGTTATCGCGCAACCGAAGGATACGCCCGTCGGGCGAGCCAAGAAGATTGGTGGTCGCGCGCTTTATTCCAGCATGCTGATCGTCTCGTTCGCATTGGGCAGTGCCGGCGCGTTCATGCTGTTCGACTGGCCAATGCTTATCCGCGAGATTGTGCTGACATTTCTGATGGCGGCAGTCGTCACATGGGGTGTACGCCTGTACGTCATGGCCACGCTCGTCCCGTCCTTCATGGAGGTCGAGAACGCCGTCGAGGTTCGTGCTTTGCCGATCACCAACGAGACGGCTGACCACTGGGCCTATTGGTTACCCCGGATCGTTGGGGTCTTCGCCTTCTTCGGCGCCGCATTTATCCTCTTGCCGGGTCTCGGCATCGATCAGGACGGAATGATGGTCCTGTCACTGGGCGCCGATTTCGTGTTGCTGGTGCTCTTGCTGCTTGCCATTTGGCGTCGGCCAAGAACGCAGCGAGACGGTGTGCGCCATGGCGGTCACACGGAAACGACATGGCTATTGACTGCGTATTTCGTCGCTCTGTTCCTGCAGCGCATCGCCGGCCTTTATACGTACTTCTGGTTTACTTTCGCGGCATTCTTCCTGCCTTTGGCAATCGTGCTGACGCAGCGCGGGGTCAATTTCGTCCTGCGGCCGGGTTCGGAAGACGCCGGCCGGCCCACGGTCCCGGCGGTGACGATCGCCGTCATCGATCGCGCAATCCGGATGATTTTCATCCTGGCGGCGGCCTACTTTCTCGCGCGCGTCTGGGGTCTGAACATGCAATCCATGCGCGACAGCGATTCGACGACGACGTTCATATTGCGCGGCTTGATCAATGTCGTGGTCATTGCGCTTGCAGCCGATTTCGGCTGGTCGATCATAAAGGCTTTGATCGAACGAAAACTGGGCATCGAAGCACCGCACCCTGTGATCAACGAGGAGGAAGCCCCGATCCTCGATCCACAGCAGGCGCGGCTGCACACGCTGTTGCCGATCCTCCAGAACATTCTGCTCGCATCGATCATCGTGATGGCGGTGCTTATGATGCTCGCCTCGCTGGGTATCCAGATCGGCCCGCTGATCGCCGGCGCCGGCGTCGTCGGCGTCGCGGTGGGCTTTGGAGCACAAACCATCGTCAAGGATATCATTTCGGGTGTGTTTTTTCTGCTCGATGATGCGTTTCGTGTCGGCGAATACATTTCCTCGGGCAATTACAAGGGTACCGTGGAAAGCTTTTCGCTGCGATCAGTGAAGCTGCGCCACCATCGTGGTCCGCTGTTCACGATACCTTTCGGTGAACTCGGGGCAGTCCAGAACCAGAGCCGTGACTGGGTTATCGACAAGTTCAATATCACCGTCGGCTACGACACCGATATCGACTTCGCCCGCAAGCTGATCAAGCGAATCGGCCTCGAACTGGCGGAAGACCCCGAATTCAAGAACTGGGTGCTCGACCCGATCAAGATGCAGGGCGTGCAGGAGTTCGGCGAGTACGGCATCGTATTGAGGGTCAAGGCCATGACCAGACCCGGAGGCGCTTTCGCCATGAAACGCAAATTCTATGTGCGCCTGCGCCAGGTCTTCAAGGAGCAGGGCATCGAACTGCCATTTCCGACGGTCCACGTCCAAGGGCTGCAGAACACGCATGAGACAGAGAATGCGCCGTTGGAGATCACACCCGAGTTGCAGATGGCCGTCGCGCAGTCGCACACCAATCGGCGCAGAAAAAAAGCTGGCACAACGGAGTAGGAAAGCTGGGCTCCTCGGTCACAGGGTGGGCCTTCCACCTGGGCGCCGTCAGCTCCAGGGTCGCAGACCATGGAAATAGGCGCACGTGGCCGGCAGCGCTTAACCGGAGGGCGGCCGGGCATTCTTTGTGCTATTTTTGCTACATTGCGTAAATTTGTGGCTTGAATCCAGCGTTTTAGTGTCCACTAAATTGTAAGTTTGTAGACAATTGTGCTTGGGTCGTAGCGCGTAGACAATTATGCTTGGGTCGTAGCGCTTGGAATAACGTGCAGGGGGAATGTTGGGGTGGGTAAAATGAATTCGACAACTATGTCGGCCATATGCAAGCGCCTTGGCCTGCTGACGACGGTTGCCATATTGAGCTGCGGGAATGCCCACGCGCTCACTCTTAAAGAGGCGATGGCGGTCGCGGTGGAGTCCAATCCCGAGATTGGCCAGGCAATCGAAAATCGCGAAGCAATCGAATTCGAACTTCGCCAGGCGAAGGGGCTTTATCTTCCCAGCGTTGACCTGGAAGCGTCGGCGGGGGCTCGCCGCCTCGACAATCCGGACAGGCGCGCGCTTTCCATCGACAATGACGCACTCTATCCAGCTGAAACCGACCTCACAGTTACGCAGACGCTCTACGACAGCGGTGCAAGGCGCGCCGAACTAAACCGCCAGGCCTCCCGCGTCGATGGCGCCTCGTTCCGGGTTCTGGAACGGTCCGAATTCATCGGTCTTTCGGTTGTCCAGGATTACCTCGAAGCCATGTTGCAGGCCTCGATCGTTGTCGAAGCAAAAAAGAACCTCGGATTCCATCAGGGAATTCTCGGCGACATCCGGCAAGGCATTGCCGGCGGCGCGCTGAACGAGGCCGACCGTCAGCAGGCTGAGGAGCGGCTGTTCGCCGCCAAGGCTCGTGTGCAGGAAGCCACCGAGGAACTAGAGGCAGCAAAGATCCGGTTCTTCAAGACTGTCGGAAAGCCGCTGACCAGCGCCTCGAGGCCGGGCGATGTGTCCGCCGCGCTGCCGAGATCGCTTGACGAAGCAATCGGGCTGGCACGACAGAACAATCCGCGCGTGCATATGGCCAACAGCGATATCGACGCGGCGGCTTCCCTCGTGGATGCTGCACGGGCAAAATTCGGGCCGTCGATCACCGCCGAAGGTATCGCCCGGGCAGGATCCGACATCGATGGCAGTGACGGCGGCACGAGTGACCTTCAGGCAAGGGTCGTGCTGCGCTGGAACCTTTATCGCGGCGGCATCGACAAGGCCAATGAGCAGGAGCAAATCCGCCGCACCAGCGAGCAGCGCCTTGTCCTGCACCAAGTCCTGCGCGAGATCGAGGAAGCCGTCCGTACGTCATGGGATCGACGCTTCCGGCAGGCCGACCTGGCCAAGACGCTGAAGCTTCAGGCAGCCGCCAGCGAAAAGTTGGTGGGGTCCTATCGCGAGCAGTTCAAGGTCGGACAGCGCTCGCTGCTCGACGTGCTTGACGCACAGAACACCCGGTTCAACACAGCGACGCTTGCCGACACCGCGTCCTACGCGTCGCTTTTCGCCCAGTACCGGCTGCTGGCGGCAACCGGACAGTTGCTGAACACCATGGGCCTTCATCCGGCCAAACAGGCAACCGCCTACGCCAAGGCCGAGTTCAATGCGCCTGAAACGGCCGACACCGAAACCTATGCACGCACGCCGTCGGAGCAAAAGAACGATCTGCCTTTTGACATCCTCGCGCCGGTAAGGAAAAAGTAGGAAGGCCAAGGTCGAACGATAGTCCTGCGGGCGGATCGTGAACCCACAACCTAAAATCCTGTCCCCAAAGGAGGCCTTCAAGGCCTGCTTTTCGGCTGTTGCCGGCTACCTGGGCAGGCCGAGTGCCGAGACCGTGCTGTTTGCCGGCGTGCCGCTGTCGGATACCCAGATCGATATCGACGCCATTCGGCATCTTGCCGAACGCGTCGGCCTTGAAATCACGGCGTTCAGCCATCGCGATTTTCTTCGCGGACGCATCGACCTCCCCGCCATCCTGTTTCGCGTTAGCCAGTTGCCGGTTGCGCTGCTTGCCGAGACAGAGGACGGTGGATTTACGACCGCTGCCCAGGAGGACGGTCGCACAATCATCAGCAAATCCGAACTTGCCGGAAGCTACATAAGCGGCGGTGTTTCCTTCTCGATAACCTATGCCAACGCGGTCGAGGGGATGAGCGTCGGTTCGGCGGCCAAGATTGAGCGGCGACATTGGTTGACCGGAACGATGGGGCCATTCTGGCGCACCTATTCGAAGGTCATCCTGTCGGCGGTATTCATCAATCTGTTGGCCCTTGCCTCGCCGATCTTCACCATGAATGTCTACGACAGGATCTTGCCGAACAAGGCGATATCGACGCTTTGGGTGCTGTCGATCGGGATCGGCGCGGTCATTCTGTTCGACCTGCTCTTGAAGACCGCCAGAGCGTCGCTGATCGACTATGCAGGGCGCAAGGCCGATCTTCGCATCTCCTACATGCTGTTCGAGAAGGTGCTGAACTCGTCCCTGTCGGCGCGGCCCGGCTCAACCGGCGAATATGCAAATCGGGTGACGCAGTACGAGTTCGTACGCGAATTTTTCACGTCGAACACCGTCAGCGTCTTCATCGACACCGCATTCGTCTTCGTCTTTCTTCTTGTCATCTATGCGATAGGCGGCTGGCTGGTCATCATACCGGCCATTGCCTTTGTCGCCTCCGTGATCGTCGGGCTGATCACGCAACGGCGTATCGGCAAACGCGTTGCCGCCTCCATGAACGAGGCTTCGCAACGCCAGGCCCTGCTGGTTGAATCCATCTCCACGCTTGAGACCATCAAGTCGTTGCGGGCAGAGGCGTATCTTCTGCGAAAATGGGCAGAGCATTCCAAGAACGCATCAAACACCTCCGAGAAAATCAAGCAGCTTTCGGCTGCCGCCGGCAACATAACGCAGGCCATTCAGCAGCTGGTGACCGTCGCCCTGATCGTGGCCGGCGCTTATGCTTTTTCGGAAGGGCATGTCTCCACCGGCGCCATCATCGGCACCGTCATGCTGGCGGGCCGGGCGGTGGCTCCGCTTGGCCAGATCGCTATCACCTTGTCCAGACTTCGTCAGGCAATGCTCTCCTTGCGAATTGTCAATTCGATCATGGCGCAGCCGGAGGATCGGCCGGACACGGTTGGTTTCGTCAACCGCCCCATTCGCAATGGCGCGATGGCGTTCAGGAATGTCGGTTTCGTCTATCCGGGTTCCGAAAACGAAGTTCTGACCGGCGTGAACTTCTCGGTGAAGCCTGGTGAGCGGATCGGCATCATCGGCCGCATTGGCTCGGGAAAGACGACCATGGGGCGGCTGATTGGCAGGCTCTTCCTGCCGACCTCCGGCGAGCTGCTGCTGGACGGCATCGACATCCGCCAATACCATCCGTCGGAGGTTCGCGCCGCGGTCGGTATCGTCGCGCAAGCCAACGATCTGTTTTCGGGCACCATCAAGGAAAATCTCCTGATGGCGTGTCCGGAGGCGACCGATGAACAGATCGTCGAAGCGGCCAAGGCTGCCGGCGTCGACGATTTCGTCTCCCGCCATCCGCGCGGCTACGACATGAATGTCGGCGAGCGCGGCACCAATCTCTCGGGCGGCCAGAGGCAGACAATGGCAATTGCCCGCCTGTTGCTGACCAAACCGAAAATCGTCTTCCTGGACGAGCCGTCCGGCTCGATGGATCTGGCTTCCGAGCGCCAGTTGATCAAGCAGCTCAAGGTGGCCTTCGATCGCAGCACGACGCTGATCGTTTCGACGCACCGCTTCAGCATGCTAGAGTTGGCCGACCGCCTGATTGTCATCGAGCAGGGCAAGATCGTTGCCGATGGACCGAAAGACCAAGTGATACAGGCGCTGCAGAGAACGAGCGCCTGACAGAAACAGACTTGTTGAGTGCATTCAATATGTTGGGGCATGAGAAATGCTTGCCAGGGAAGACCGCCCGCCGCTTTTTGCGTCAGCGTCGATATTCATCATCGGAGCGCTTTTTGCGAGTTCGGTCGCCTGGGCGTCCTTTGCCGAGGTCGATGAAATCGCACGCGGCGACGGCAAGATCATACCCGCGTCGAAGACCCAGATCATCCAGGCCAGCGAGCCCGGCGTTGTTCAGGAAATCGCTGTGAAGATCGGGCAGATCGTCAAGAAGAACGACCTCATCATTCGCCTCGACAACACCTTCAACACCTCAAGCCTTGGCGAGCAGCAGGCCAAGGCGCGGGCGCTGCAGACGCGCATTGCACGGCTCAAATTCGAACAGACCGGCAATCTCGAAGGCGCATTTCCCTGCCCGTCCGAGATCCAGAAGGTCGCGCCGGAAATCTGCGACAACGAGCAGAAGCTGCTCATCGCGCGCCGCGACAACTTCGAAGTCAAGCTATCGGTTCTCAAGTCGCGCCTCGATCAGCGCGAGAAGGAACTGGATGAGGCCAACGCCAATGCCGATCGCCTCACCAAGAATCTGGCCGTCAGCGACCAGGAGGCGACGCTGGTCGAAGCGATGGTCAAGAAAGGCCTGATGGCGCGAACCGAGCAACTCCGCGTCGAGCGCGAGCAGACCGAGCTCAATGGTCAGCTGGCACTCGCCGGAGAAACCATCAAGAAAGCCAAGTCGGCCATCACGGAAGCCCAGCTTCAGGTCGATGAACTCGGCCTGCAGCTGCAACAGGAAGCGCTCAGCGATCTGACACAGGCGCTCGCCGACCTCTCGGTGGTGGATGAGACGATCCGCGGCGCCACCGACAAGGTGGCGCGCACCGACATACGGTCGCCTGTCGACGGTATCGTCAACACGCTCGACATCAACACGGTCGGCGCCTTCGTCCAGCCCGGCGCAGTCGTCGCGGGTATCGTGCCGACCTCCGAGACCCTGCTGGTCGAAGCGCGGGTTTCACCGCGAGACGTCGCCTTCATCCGGCCGGGGCAGGATGCCCTGATCAAGGTGACTGCCTATGACTTCTCGATCTTCGGCGGCATCGAAGGCAAGGTCTCGAACATCACCGCCGACAGCCTGGTCGACCAGAAGACCGGCGAACCCTATTATCAGGTTCGCGTCGCCACCGACAAATCGACGCTGACACGCGACGGCAAGACATATTCCATCATCCCCGGCATGATCTGTTCGGTCGACATCAAGACCGGACGCAAGACGATCCTCACCTACCTGATGAAGCCGATCAACAAAGCGCGCGAGGAGGCGATGAGTGAGCGGTAGCGCGATCTCCTCTCCTGCCGATCGCGACCGGCTGCTGCCACCGCTGGCGGCAGAGGATTTCGGACTGGAGTTCCGGGTCGTGGCACGTGGCGGCACGCGCCGCGGCATTCGTCTGGAGAGGGCGTTCTGGACCTCGCTGAAGCAAATGGCCGAAAACCGGAAATGCACGATCGGCATGCTGATCGAAGAGATCGCCGAGAGCCACGCCAACACCGGAAACCTGACATCGGCAATCCGCGTAGCCTGCATGCGTGGACTGGCCGACGAGAACCTGACCTTACAGAGGCTGGCGTCGATCAAGACCATCAACGCCATTCTGGTCGCGTGTCCCTCGCCGGCCTTTGCCCTGTCATCGTCGAAGAAGATCCTGACCTTCAATGCGCCGTTCCAGCAACTGGTGCGTCGTCAATTACCGGTGGCGCCGAACGAGGACACGCGCCACGACCTCAAGCTGGCGCTGGACCTCAATGTCGCCGACATATTCGCCAGGCTCGAGGCCAATGGCGAGACGCCGGTTGCCACCGGTTTCGTCATCGGCGCCGGTGACCGCCGCTACCGGGGTCAACTGAACGCGGTGCGGGCGCCGGTGGTCGAGCCGGAACTGCTGATGGCGTTCGTCTTCGGCGGCTAGGGCGCCCAAGACACCCTGACGGCATACTTACTGTTGCAGACCTTCGCCCGGCGCGACCGTCGAAAGGCCGCCCTTGAAATCGGCGATTTGCGCAGAGCCGGTCTTTGCGCCATGGATCCATGCGCGGTCGGTGCTGAACGAATACAGCGGCACGTAGCTCGGCAGGTCGCTGTCGCGCGAAACGACATTGCTCAGACTGTCGAGAATGAAGACGCCGCTGCCGGTGCTGACCGACAGCACGGCATGGAAGAAACCGCGCTTGCGATCCTGCAAGACAACCAGCGACATGCTCTGAGCCGGGATGCCCGCATGCAGCAGCGCGGCCATCTTGAGGATGGCGAAATCCTCGCAGTCCCCTGCCCGGCGCTCGAGGATTTCCGAGGGCTTGGCCCAGTAGTCGAGCTTGCCGTAAACCACGCTGTCCTTCTTGTAGGCGATCGCGCGATTTATACTTGAGTTGACGAAGGACAGCTTGTCGAGGAAGCGCTTGTCCCGGGCTGCCTCGACGATCCCGGCAAAGGTGCTGTTCTTGCGCTCGCATGCACTGCCCGCGGTGCACTCGACAATTGCCTTGTAGACAGGCGCCCAGCGCGCCGAGACCGGGAAATTGCGCATCGACAGGGCAACCGAACCGAACACGCCGGGAATGATAGTTGCCGTCTGGATCGGGTCGATCCCTGCGTCGTCCTGTGCGATCGAAGGATCGCGCTTTTCATTAATGGCAACAGGACCATAGCTGCCGAAAATCATGCCGACCCTGTAGGCTGAAACAGGCTGCCAAGGTTGCTGTCGAGCCAGCGAAACGCCGCCGAGACTGGGTGGGGTTTCGACCGCCGCCAGCATTCCAGCGACAGCGCTGGCATCCGCGGCAACGGCGCTCGCGGATGATGGCTGCGGCAGGCTTGCGATGCCCATCGCCAGCAGGAGCAGCTTGAGCCCGGTTATCCCCGGGGCGGATTTTTCTTTTTTCATAACGCCCACCTTTGACTGTGGACGCTACCAATCTTGTCTCAACTTACTGGAAAGGAAGGTGGATAAGTTTCTGGCAAATCGGAACATCTATTTTGCATAAAACTTTATTCAATTTTATACTGTTGTTTACCAACCCATCCCGACTGGCGGATATCAAACGGGGCCACGGCCCCTGCCAATGTATACCAGGTTATATGTTTGGTGTTTACCACGTAGAAAAAATGCCGAGACAGTTATACCAGAATATATGAAAGTGATTGCAGGATAGTTGCAAAGCAGAGGCCGTCACTGTCTCTTGCCGGGAAATGCCGGAGGGGTTTTGGCTATGACGAACAGTAACGAATTGGACACCGTCTCGAATTCCTGGGACGAGCACTCTGCCTCTGAACGTGGCGGCTCGCCGTCGCAGGCAGGGACGCAGATTGCGCAAGCCGCCGAGGGGGCGCCTGCCGAGCCCGTACCGGTCGATGTCGGCAGCGGCGCGCCCGTCAAACAAGATGCGCCTGCGGAGGCGAAGGCCCCGGCGGCAGCTGCGCCCCACGAATACGTGGCCGACGCCAGCAACGTGGTAAAGCTTCCGGCCGACGTCTCGATCGATAACATCAAGGTCGACGGCCACAACCTCGTGCTCGAACAGGCTGATGGCTCGGTCATCGTGATCAAGGATGGCGCCTTGAACGTGCCGACGTTCATCATTGGCGACGTCGAGGTACCGCGCGTTGCCCTGATCGCCGCGCTCGAGGCCAGCCACGTCGATGTCGCCTTTGGCGCCGACGGCTCTATCTCGGCCGGTCCAGGCGGTTCGAACTCAAGTGCAGGCGGAGACTTTTCGGTTCCCCCCGGCGGCATCGGCGACGGATTCGGTCTTTCGGCGCTGTTGCCCCCGACAGACCTGGCGTTCGGCCAGCCGGATAACCGCGAGTTGTTTCCGAGCCTGCGGCCGGATTCCACACCCTCGATCATCGACCTGACGCCTTCCGTCGACGGCGGCGACACCATCGTCAATGAAAAGGGCCTGCCGGCAAGCTCGGGGTCGGAAGGCTCGGGCGAGGCGCAAGATTCTTCGCCCAACACCGACCAGTCGGAGATCAACACCGGCACCTTCACCATCACCTCGCCCGACGGTGTCGGCTCGCTGACCATCGCCGGCCAGGTGATTTCGGGCGCGGCCCTTGCCAACAGCGCATCGACGCCGATCGACATAACCACGCCGCTCGGCAACACGCTGACCGTCAACGGCTACGACGCCAGCACAGGTCAGGTGAGCTACAGCTACACGCTCGTCCATAGCGCGACTCACCCCGACGCGGGAATCGATTCCATCTTCGACAACATGACGGTGACGGTCACCGACACCGACGGAGACGTCTCCCTTCCGGGCACGCTGTCCGTCCAGATCGTCGACGATGTGCCAACAGCGGTTGCCGATACCGATGCGGTGGCGGCGGGCTCGTTCGGGCCGGTCGGCGGCAATGTAATCGACGGCAGCGGGTCCGACGGCAATGCGGCGGGCACCGACACCCAGGGCGCCGATGGCGCGGCGGTGGTCGGCGTTGCGGCGGGCAACACCAATGCCGATGTCGACGACGCGGCCACGCTTGGCACGCAGATCCAGGGCGCCTACGGCAAGCTGACGCTGGCCGCCGACGGCACCTACAGCTATGTTCGCGATGCCGGCACGCCCGGCGGCGTCAACGACGTCTTCACCTACACCATCAAGGACGGCGACGGCGACACCTCGCACACCACGCTGACCATCTCGATCGGCGATGGAACGCCGACCGTATCGATCCCGGTAGCGGGCGGCGCCGACACGACGGTCTATGAGGCTGGCCTGCCGGCGCGCGCCGGCGAGCCTTCGGGTTCGAACGAGCCTGCGACCTCGGAGACGACCTCGGGTACGATCGGCTTCACGTCGCCGGACGGCCTGACGACAGTGTCGCTGGGCGGCCATGTACTGACCGGTGTCCCGACGGCGTTCGCCGACGGGACGACAGGCACGCTGACGGCAAGCTATGTCTACAATCCGGCGACCGGCCTCGGCACGATCAGCTACTCCTACACGCTCATCGACAACACGCTGACCGATCCGTCGAGCACCAGCTTCGCGGTGGTGGTGACCGACGCCGACGGCGATCCGGCGCCGGCCGGCAATCTGGTCATCAACATCATCGACGACGTGCCGACAGCGGTTGCCGATACGGACAGCATTGCAGCCGACCAGTTTGGTCCCGCGACGGGCAATGTGCTTGTCGGCGGTACTGACGCGGTCGACGCGAACACCACGGATGGCGTTACCGACACCCAGGGCGCCGACGGCGCTGCCGTGGTTGGCGTTGCGGCGGGCAACACCAATGCCGATGTCGACGACGCGGCCACGCTTGGCACGCAGATCCAGGGCGCCTACGGCAAGCTGACGCTGGCCGCCGACGGCACCTACAGCTATGTTCGCGATGCCGGCACGCC